>NZ_QPGN01000001.1:0-529929 GCF_003335205.1 Brachybacterium sp. JB7
CGGTGGCGCGTCGGCAGCCGCCTCCGCGGCACCGGACGCCGCGCCGACCGCCACAGCCTCCCCGGACGCGCTGCTCGCTCGGCAGGGGTGATCCCGCTCGCCCAGCGGAACATCCTGGCCCGGCCGCGAGTTCGAGTGAGCATGGAGGGAGCCCTGCGCACCGCGGACGTCGTCGTGATCGGCGCCGGCCAGGCCGGCCTCTCCGCCGCCTACCACCTGCAGCGACGTGGAGTGTCCTCGGTCGTGGTGCTCGACGCCGAGGCCGGGCCGGGCGGGGCCTGGCGGCATCGCTGGGACAGCCTCACCATGGCCACGGTCAACGGCATCCGCGAGCTGCCGGACATGCCCGCCGTGGAGGCGGAACCCCAGGAACCCGCCCGGCGGGCCGTGCCGGACTACTTCGCCGCGTTCGAGCAGCGCTTCGACCTGCAGATCGAACGGCCGGTGCGGGTCACCCTCGTCGAGGACGAGCCGTCGGCAGCATCTGGGGCCCACACCGATGCCGCGCCCCCTCCGAGTGCTCCGGCCGAGGCCGATGCGGGAGCTCTGCCACCGCTGCTCGTGCACTCGATCGATGCCGACGGTGAGCGCCTGCCCCCGATCCTCACCCGCGCGATCCTCAACGCGACGGGAACCTGGACCAGGCCGTTCCTGCCCGCACTGCCCGGAGCCGATGAGTTCCGCGGCCGGCAGCTGCACACGGTCGACTACGTGCGCGCCGAGGACTTCGCCGGCCAGCGGGTCGGGATCGTAGGCGGCGGCATCAGCGCACTCGGCTTCCTGCAGGAGCTCTCCGAGGTCGCTGAGACCTTCTGGTACACCCGGCGCGAGGTCGAGCTCTCGGAGCGCTCCTTCGATCGAGAGGCCGGGCGGGCCGCGATCGCAGGGGTCGAGGACCGCGTGCGCCGAGGGCTGCCCGTCGGATCCGTCGTCTCGAACACGGGACTGGTGTGGACCCCCGCACTGCGCGAGGCCCAGCGGCGCGGCATCCTGGAGCGTCGGCCGATGTTCACCCGCCTCACCCCGCAGGGCGTGGTGGAGGCCGACGGCACGCTCACCGAGCTCGACACGCTCCTCTGGGCCACCGGATTCCGTCACGAGCTGCGGCACCTGCGACCGCTCGGGCTGAGGAGCGACCTCGGCGGCATCAGGATCGACGGCACCGCCGCCGCTGCGGACCCCCGGATCCACCTGCTCGGCTATGGACCCAGCGCCTCCACCATCGGTGCCAATCGCGCCGGTCGCGCGGCCGTGAACACGCTGCTGAGGACGTTCGACCTCGAGCGCGAGGGCACCCCCGCCCGCCGCAGCACCAGCGCCGCCTAGAGTGAGAGGCCCGGTCCCCTCGCGAAGGAGCGTCATGTCCGACAGCCTCACGTCCTCTGATCAGGCTGCGCATTCTGATCTGCCCGCGCTGCCGGCGCTGCCCGAGGACGGCGTCCAGCGGGTGCTGTGCGTGGTCGCCCACCCCGACGACATGGAGTACGGGACCTCCGCCGCGGTGCGGGCGTGGACCCAGGCGGGGGTCGAGGTCACCTATCTGCTGCTCACCCGCGGCGAGGCGGGCATGGCCGAGGCCCCGGAGGTGGTCGGTCCGCTGCGTGCCCTCGAGCAGCGCCGCGCCTGCGACCTCGTCGGCGTCAGGGACCTGCTCTACCTCGACCACCCCGACGGCATGCTCGAGGCGGGCCTGCCCCTGCGACGGGACATCGCGCGCGTCATGCGCCGGGTGCGGCCGCACCTGGTCCTCACCGCGAACTTCGACCTGGAGGCCTACGGCTCCTACAACCAGGCCGATCATCGGGCCGCAGGGCTCAGCGCCGTGGACGCCGCCCGCGATGCCGCGAACCCGTGGGTGTTCCGTGAACTGCTCGAGCAGGAGGGGCTCGAGCCCTGGAGCGCCCGCGCGATGCTCATCGCCGGGCATCCCGACCCCACCCACGCCAAGCAGGTGGACGCGGACCAGGTGCAGGCGGCGGTGGAGTCCCTCAAGGCCCATGAGGCCTACCTCGAGCACGTCACCGGCCACCCCGCGCCGGAGGAGTTCATCCCGGAGATCCTTCGCCACGGCGGCGAGGCGGCGGGCACCGCTCACGCCGTCACCCTCCGCGTGGTCGACCTCGGCGGGCTGAGCGGCTCCGAGGAGTAGCACCCGGCGACGAGGAACCGCGCCCCGCCGGCCCCGGCAGCTCCCGCTCGCACGCGGCGCGCGCCCGAGAGCAATCGGACCGCTTGGTCGTCCGTGGCATGTACGCCGACCCCGGAGCCTCCTAGTGTGGAGGTGTACAGGACGACATACCACGGTGCCCCGGCGCGCCCAGCAGCGCGCACGAGGGCCCACGGAAGGAGCAGTCCATGTCCACCACCCAGCACGAGGGTTTCGACCTCTCCCAGATCCCCGGGCTCGCCGCGCAGCTCCGGGTCGACTCGATCCGCTCGTCCACGAGCGCCGGATCCGGCCACCCCACCTCCAGCATGTCCGCAGCGGACCTCCTGGCCACGTTGATGAGCCGTCACCTGCGCTACGACTGGGACTCCCCGGAAGCCCCCGGCAACGACCATCTGGTCTTCTCCAAGGGACACGCCTCGCCGCTGCTGTACGCCGTGTACAAGGCCGCCGGCGTCGTCTCCGACCAGGAGCTGATGAACGGCTACCGCCGATTCGACGAGCGCCTCGAGGGTCACCCCACCCCGGTGCTGCCGTGGGTGGATGTCGCCACCGGCTCCCTCGGCCAGGGTCTGCCCGACGCCGTGGGCATCGCACTGTCGGGCAAGTACCTCGAGAAGGCCCCGTACCGGGTGTGGGTGCTCTGCGGCGACAGCGAGATGGCCGAGGGCTCGATGTGGGAGGCACTGGACAAGGCCTCCCACTACGGGCTGACGAACCTGGTCACGATCGTCGACGTGAACCGGTTGGGCCAGCGCGGCCCGACCGACCTCGGCTGGGACCTGGAGTCCTACCAGCGCCGCGTCGAGGCGTTCGGCGCACGTGCCGTCGTCATCGACGGGCACGACATCGCACAGATCGATCACGCGCTGGCCGAGGCCGACGGCGACCTGGACAAGCCCCTGGTGATCCTCGCGAAGACCGTGAAGGGCAAGGGCTTCTCCGAGGTCGAGGACGCCGACGGCTGGCACGGCAAGCCGCTGCCGCAGGACAAGGCGGAGAAGGCCATCGCCGAGCTCGGGGGCGAGAGCAACCTGCTGGTCCGCGGGCCGGCCGCTCCCCAGATCGATCGCCCCGAGCCGACGGTGGGCACCGCGTCCATGCCGACCTTCGAGAAGGGCGAGGGGGTCGCCACCCGCAAGGCCTACGGTGCCGCGCTCGCCGCCCTCGGCGACGCCGATCCGCGCGTGGTGGCGCTGGACGGCGAGGTCTCCAACTCCACCGGGACCGGCACCTTCGTCGACGGGCATCCGGAGCGCTTCTTCGAGATGTTCATCGCGGAGCAGCAGATGGTCGCCGCCGCCACCGGGCTCTCCACTCGCGGCCACATCGCCTTCGCCTCGTCGTTCGCGGCCTTCCTGACCCGCGCAGCGGACTTCATTCGCATGGCGCCCGTCTCCCGCGTCGACCTGCGGATGGTCGGCTCCCATGCGGGCGTCGAGATCGGGGCCGACGGTCCCTCGCAGATGGGCCTGGAGGATCTCGCCCTGTTCGCCGCCACGCAGGGCTCCACCGTGCTCTACCCGGCGGACGGCACCTCGACCGCAGCCCTCGTGCAGCAGATGGCCGAGACGTCCGGTGTGAGCTACATGCGCACCACCCGCGGTGAGTACCCGGGGCTCTACGAGGCCGGGGAGGAGTTCCCGCTCGGCGGCTCCAAGACCCTGGTCTCGTCCGAGAACGACGACGTCACCCTGATCGGTGCCGGCGTCACGCTCCACGAGGCGCTCTCCGCGGCGGCCACGCTGGCCGAGCAGGGCACCCGCGCACGCGTGATCGACGCCTACTCGATCAAGCCGATCGATGTCGAGGGCATCAGCGCGGCCGTCGAGGCCACCGGCGGTCGAGTCGTCGTCGCCGAGGACCATCATGCCGAGGGCGGACTCGGGGCCGCCGTGCTCGCGGGCCTCGCCTCCGCGCCGATCACGGACCTGCACCTGGCGCATCTCGCGGTCGACGGAGTGCCCGGTTCGGGAACCAGCGCCGAGCTGCTCGACTGGGCCGGGATCGATGCTGCGCACATCGCGTCGGCGGCGCGCAGCCTGCTGGAGGGCTGACGCCGTCGGGAGGGCCGGGCCCTGAGAGCCCGGCCCTCCCGCTGCGGCAGGGCCATCCGCAGCGGACCCTGCCGTCCGTCGCTGCCTCCGCAGAAGAACCGACCGGCCGCACCACAGAGCCGACGGGCCGCAGAGCCGATCGGCGGCAAAGCTGATCGACCGCACCGCAGAGCCGACGGGCCGCAGAGCTGACGGGCCGCATCATGCAGACGTCCGCCCCGGATCATGGTTCCGGGGCGGACGTCTGCATGAAGCTCGCGTGAGCTCAAGAGCTCAAGAGTTCAAGAGCTGGAGAGGTGTCAGGCGCCGTCCGTGCTCGGTGCCGTCTTCTCGGCGTCCTTCTTGCGATGACCCAGCTGCAGGTCGTCCATGTCTTCGAGCTCGCGGTTCTTCGTCTCGGGGACCCAGAGGAAGACGAACAGCAGACTGATCAGTGCGAAGGCCGCGTACAGTCCGTACGCGAAGCTCAGACCGATGTTGGACAGCGCGGGGAAGGTTGCGGAGACCGCCCAGTTCGCGGCCCACTGCGCGGCGGCCGCGACCGCGAGCGCCGAGGCACGGATCCGGTTGGGGAACATCTCTCCCAGCAGCACCCAGACCAGCGGACCCCAGGTGGTTCCGAAGAACATCACGAAGGCGTTCGCGGCGACCAGCGCGACGGTGGACCACGGATCCGGGAGGGTGATGGAATCGGCGCCCGGGGCGATCTCGCCGAAGGAGAACGCGAGCGCCATCAGACCCAGGGAGACGGTCATTCCGGCCGAGCCGACCAGCAGCATCAGCCGGCGACCGACCTTGTCCACCAGCAGGATCGCGATGATCGTCGCGACGATGTTCATCACCGAGGTGATCGTGCTGGTGAGCAGCGCCTGGGACTCGTCGAAGCCGACGGACTGCCACAGCGTGGTCGAGTAGTAGAAGATGACGTTGATGCCGACGAGCTGCTGGAACAGGGACAGCAGCACGCCGATCCACACGATCGGCTTCAGCCCGAATCGGCCGCCCAGCAGGTCCCGCAGGCTCCCCTTGTCCTCGCGCTCGAGAGTGCGGCGGATCTGTTGGATCTTCAGGTTGACGTCAACCTCACCGGTGAAGTCGTAGAGCACGCGCGACGCCTTGTCGAGGTCTCCCTTGCCGATCAGATAGCGGGGCGACTCCGGCAGGAACAGGGCCATGATCCCGTAGACGGCGGCGGGCACCGCCTCGATCATGAACATCCAGCGCCAGGCGTCCACGCCGAACCACAGGGATTCAGCGGCGCCGCCGGCGGTGTTGGCCAGCAGAGCGTTGGACAGCAGCGCGGTGAAGATCCCCAGCACGATCGCGAGCTGCTGGAGCGAGCCCAGGCGACCGCGGAACTTCGCCGGGGCGACCTCGGCGATGTAGGCCGGGGCGATGACGCTCGCGGCGCCCACGCCGAGCCCGCCCACCACGCGCCAGATGATGAGGTCCCACACGCCGAAGGCCAGGCCGGAGCCGATCGCGGAGGCGAAGAACAGGATGGCGGCGATCACCATGACCGGGATGCGGCCGTAGCGGTTGGACAGGGCGCCGGCGAACCAGGCGCCGACGGCGCAGCCGATCAGCGCGGAGGAGACGGCGAAGCCGGTCAGCCCGGCGCCGAGGGCGAACTCGTCCGACAGTGCGTTGACGGCGCCGTTGATGACGGAGGTGTCGAAGCCGAACAGGAACCCGCCGATAGCAGCAGCGATGCTGATGACCAGGACTTTCGGGTTCAGACGTTGGATCTGGTGGGCCGAGGCGTCGGCGGGCGTCGCGGACGAGGACATGGGAAGCTCGCCTTCGTTGAGGGACGGGAACTCCTGCCACGCTATACCTGGTCCGCCAGGCGGGCATTACCGCGCAGTCACCCCAACAGTGGATCTCATCGGGGCCGACGCGTCCGAGCATTCACGCGCCGCGCTCGTCTCCCCGGCAAGATCCCTCTCGACCAGCAGCGTCGGCCTCGACGAGCAGGCTACGCCGTCGCTACGCCTCGAGGCCGCACAGCCGTCCCGCACGCGGAGGATCCCGGAATGCTGCCGCACCCGGTGGCGCGACCGTCCGGTCGTCCCGACCGCCCGGTCGTATCCTGAAGGATGCCGGGCGCGGAGAGCGGGGCGCGGGCAACGCGGCGCGCATCGTGCCGGAGCAGGCACGTCAGGAGCCGTCGGAGCGAAGTCCGCCTCAGTCGTCGGCCACGGCGTCGGCGTCGGCCGCTGCGGCAGCAGCTTCCGCCTCGGCCTCCAGCCGCTCGAGCTCCTGCTCGGCGACCTCGGGGTCGAGCTTCACGAAGATCGGGGTGGGCTTGACGACGGTCTGGCCCACCGGGACCGGACGGTGCTCCCAGGCAGGGACTCCCGTGTAGTCACCGGTGATGACCGGGTAGCCGGGGCCGCCGTCGAGATCCTCGACCTCGTCGATGCGCGGCATCGGGGCAATCATCAGGTCGCCGCCGAGAGCCTTCTCCACGGCGTTCGAGGACTCGGGGAGGAAGGGCGCCATCATCGTGTTGAGGTCGGTGACGGCCTGCGCGAGCACATGCAGCACGGTCAGCAGCCGCGGACGCTGCTCCTCGGCCTTCAGCTTGAAGGGCTCGGTCTCGGAGACGTATCGGTTCGCCTCGCCCACCAGGTGCATGACCTCGGCGATCGCCGCGCGCTGGCGGTGCGCCTCGATCAGGGATCCGACCACGCCGAAGCCGTCGCGGATGGCGCTCAAGAGCTTCTCGTCGACCGGCTCGAGCTCGCCGGCCTCCGGGATCTCGCCGACGTTCTTGGCGATCATGGCGGCGGTGCGGTTGACGAGGTTTCCCCAGCCGGCCACCAGCTCGTTGTTGGTGCGCGAGATGAAATCGCTCCAGGTGAAGTCGGCGTCCTGGGTCTCCGGGCCGGCGGCCGAGATGTAGTAGCGCAGCGCGTCGGGCTGGTAGCGCTCCAGCATGTCCCGCACGTAGATGACGACCTTCTTGGAGGAGGAGAACTTCTTGCCCTCCATGGTGAGGAACTCGCTGGAGACCACTTCGGTGGGCAGGTGCAGCTCGCCGAACTTCCCGGGCTCGCCGCCCTTGTCGCCCTTGCCGTTCTGGGCGATCATCTCCGCCGGCCAGATCTGGGAGTGGAAGACGATGTTGTCCTTGCCCATGAAGTAGTAGGCGAGGGCGTCCGGGTCGTTCCACCATGCGCGCCACGCGTCCGGGTCGCCACTGCGCCGCGCCCACTCGATGGAGGCGGAGAGATAGCCGATCACCGCGTCGAACCAGACGTACAGGCGCTTGTTGGGCTGGTCCTCCCAGCCCGGCACCGGGATGCCCCAGTCGATGTCGCGGGTCATCGCGCGCGGCTTGATGTCGTCGAGGATGTTCTGGCTGAAGCGGATGACGTTGGGGCGCCACAGTCCGGTGGCCTCCCGCTCGTCGAGCCAGCGGCCCAGCTCGCCCGCCAGGGCCGGGAGGTCCAGGAACCAGTGGGACGTCTCGACGAACTGCGGAGTCTCACCGTTGATGCGGGAGATGGGATCGAGGAGATCCGTGGGGTCCAGCTGGTTGCCGCAGTTGTCGCACTGATCGCCGCGGGCGCCGCCGGCGCCGCAGATCGGACAGGTGCCCTCGATGTAACGGTCCGGCAGGGTACGACCGGTCGACGGCGAGATCGCGCCGGAGGTCGTCTGCTCCACCATGTAGCCGTTGTCCCGCACGGAGACGAACATGTCCTGCACCACCTGGTAGTGGTTGCGGGTCGTGGTGCGGGTGAAGAGATCGTAGGAGAGTCCGAGCGCGACGAGGTCCTCGACGATGAGGCGGTTGTTGCGGTCGGCGAGCTCTCGGGCGGTGATGCCCTCGGAGTCGGCCTCCACCAGGATCGGGGTGCCGTGCTCGTCGGTGCCGGAGACCATGAGCACGTCGTGGCCGGCCATGCGCATGTACCGGGAGAAGACGTCGGAGGGGACGCCGAAACCGGCGACATGACCGATATGGCGGGGACCATTGGCGTACGGCCAGGCGACCGCGGACAGGACTGTGCTCATGGGAGTCGATTCTAGGGGAGAGCGGGCGTGTTCTCCGACGGGACCGGGTTTCGCGTTCTCACTCGGTGTGGTGGAGCACCGCATGCCACCCGTAGGCAGCGGCACCGCGCACGTGCCGCGGGGAGTCGTCGAGGAACGCGACCTGCTCGGCGCGCAGGTCCTCGCCCAGCTCGTGCTCGATCCGCGCATGCGCGAGGGCATAGGCCTCGCGGTCCGGTTTGGCTGCGCCGAGATCCGCCGTGTTCAGCAGGAAGCGTCGGCCCGGACCGAGGAAGGGCGTGATCCCCAGGTCGTCGAGCTCCTCAGGCACCCGGTCGGTGCCGTTGGTCAGGATGAACACCGGGATCCCCGCGCCGCGCAGTGACTCCAGCTCGTCCAGGACCTCTCGATCGATCCGGGCGGGGGAGGACAGCCAACCGCGGATCACGGCGTCGGCGCCCTCCGGGGTGCTGCCTGCCGCCACCAGCGCGGACGCAGCCTGCTCGCGCCATTGGCGGTGAGTGCCGCGGCCTCGCACCACCTCGTCGAGGAAAGGGTGACCGAGCACCGCCTCGTAGACCGTGCCGTCGGGGACCTCGGCGACCGCATCGAGCTCGCCCCACAGGGACGGGTCGAAGCGCCGCAGCACCCCGTCGAGGTCCGACACCACCGCTCGGAGGTCGTGATCGTGCACGAGACCGCGCAGCTGAGTCAGGGAGGTGCTCATCGCGCCATCGTACGGAGGGCGGCGCCGAGGAGCGGGAGCGGCGCTGAGCAGACGATGCGGCGCGATGGTGGCACTGGAGTATTCGCGTGACGCCACGCCGCGGGTGCTCTACGGTCGGCGGCATGTCGTTCTCCTGCCTGTGCTTCGCGACCATCGCGCCGCGCCCCCGCGCCCGCCGCTGACGGCGGCGCCACAGCACCCTTTCTCGCGCCGTCGTCCGGAACCCGACCGGGCGGCGCCCCGCCATGCCCGGTGACCTCCCACCGGAAGGCACGACATGACTTCGCACATCTCTGTCCGCACCACCACCGGCACCGCGCACCTGCGCGCCCGGGGCCTCCACCTCGCCCGCGGCGGCCGCGTGCTGCTGCGCGGGGTGGATCTCACCCTCGCTCCGGGCGACCGCCTCGCCGTGGTCGGCGAGAACGGACGCGGCAAGACCACTCTCCTCGCGGCGCTCGGCGGCGACCTCGACCCCGATGCCGGGACGATCGAACGACACGGCAGCCTCGGCATCGTGCCTCAGGAGCTGGCCGTGGACGACTCGGGCCCGCGCACCGTCGGCGCGCTGCTCGACGTCCTCCTGGCGCACCCGCTCGGCGTGCTGCACGTCCTCGACGAGGCCGCCGCAGCGCTCGGCGAGGACACCGGCGCCGCCGCGGCGCAGCGCTACGACGACGCCCTCGCCGCGGCGACCGCGATCGATGCCTGGGATGCGCCCCGCCGCCTCGAGGTCGCTCTCGAGGAGGTCGGCGCGATCACCGACCGGGGGCGCCGGCTCGACACGATGTCCGTGGGCCAGCGCTACCGGGTGCGCCTGGCCGGGGTGATCGCCGCCCGGGCCGATCTGCTCCTGCTCGACGAGCCGACGAACCATCTCGACGCCCGGGCGCTCGACCACCTGACCCAGGCGATGCGCGAGCATCCGGGGGCGGCCGCGATCATCTCCCACGACAGGGCTCTGCTCGCCGAGATCGCCACCGCATTCCTGGATCTGGACCCCACCAGCGACGGCGAACCGCTGCTGGTCAGCGGCGGCCTGGAGCAATGGCAGGAGGCCAGACGCCGTCATCGGGCCGCATGGGAGGACGCGCACCGCGCGCAGCAGGAGGAGCACGAGCGGCTGCGGTCCCAGGCCGACGCAGCACGTTCCCGTCTCTCCACGGGATGGCGACCCGACAAGGGCACCGGCAAGCATCAGCGGCAGAGCCGTGCCCCGGGCGCGGTGCGGGCGCTGAACGATCGGATCGATCGTCTTCAGGAACATCGGCTCGATGTGCCGACGCCGCCTCCGCGGCTCCGGCTCCCCGCCTCCGACACCCGGGCGGGGGCACCTCTGCTGCGCGTCGAGGAGGTGGAGATCGAGCGGGGAGCAGGGCTGCCGCCGCGTCTGCCCGCGACCTCCCTGCGCCTCGAGGGCGGCGACCGCCTGCTGGTGGTGGGGCCGAACGGCGCCGGCAAGACGACGCTCCTGCGCGTCCTGGCCGGGGACCTGGCCCCTATGAGCGGATCGGTGCGGCGCCTGAGCGATGCGCGCATCGGACTGCTCGAGCAGGAGGACGACCGGGCGAGGTCACCCCATCGGGGCAGCCCGGGGGAGCGGCGACGGCGGGCGCTGGCCGCTGTGTTCACCGCTCGGCCTGACATCGTCCTGCTCGACGAACCCACCAACCACCTGGGGATCAGCGGCGTCGACGACCTGCTCGACGCGCTCGAGAGGACGCCGTCTGCCGTGGTGCTCGCCACCCACGATCGGTCCGTGCTGCGCGCGCTCGCACACTGGCCGCGGCTCGAGCTGGGCGGCTGAGCTTCGCCGGGTGATCGGGACGGACGCAGCAGAGCACGCGCCCGTCCCGATACCCTGGTGGCATGAGCATTGAAGGACTTGCCGCAGCGCAGCAGAAGATGGCCGATGACGGGGTGGCCCAGACCGCGATCGACGTCTTCTCCCACTACTACGGGCAGCTCGAGGACGGCGTCACCGGGTCCATCCCGGAGGACACCATCGAGCCCTACCTCGACCCGCCGAAGCTCGAGGACGTCTCGATCGATCCCGGTCACGCCAAGCAGGTCTTCGACCAGCTGGCGATCATCAACCTCAACGGCGGCCTGGGGACCTCGATGGGGCTGGACCAGGCGAAGTCCCTGCTGCCGGTGCGTGAGGGCAAGAGCTTCCTGGACATCATCGTCGAACAGGTCCTCGCGGCCCGTCGGGGCACCGGGTCGCGCCTGCCGCTGATCTTCATGAACTCCTTCCGCACCCGCGAGGACACCCTCGAGGTGCTCTCGAAGTACGAGGACCTGCCCGTCGGCGACCTGCCGCTGGACTTCCTGCAGAACAAGGAGCCCAAGCTCCGCCAGGACGACCTCACCCCCGTGACCTGGGACGAGGATCCGGCGCTGGAGTGGTGCCCGCCCGGCCACGGCGACATCTACACCGCGCTGCAGACCTCCGGTCTGCTCCGGCAGCTGCTGGACGCCGGCTTCAAGTACGCCTCGGTCTCCAACTCGGACAACCTCGGCACGGTCCCGAACCCGGTGATCGCCTCGTGGTTCGCGAGCACCGGCGCCCCGTACGCCGCGGAGCTCTGCCGCCGCACCCCGGCGGATCGCAAGGGCGGTCACCTCGCCGTGCGGAAGTCCGACGGCCGACTCATCCTGCGTGACACCGCGCAGACCCCGGCCGAGGAGATGGACTACTTCACCGACGAGCACCGTCATCCGTTCTTCCACACCAACAACCTGTGGTTCGACCTCGAGCAGATCGACGCGGTGCTCAAGGAGCGCGAGGGCATCATGGGCCTGCCCCTGATCCGCAACGAGAAGACGGTGGATCCGGCCGACAAGGCCAGCACGCCCGTGTACCAGATCGAGTCCGCGATGGGCGCGGCGATCGAGGTCTTCGACGGCGCCACCGCGATCGTCGTGGGCCGCGACCGCTTCCTCCCGGTGAAGGCCACGAGCGACCTGCTGCTGGTGCGCTCGGACGCCTACACGCTCGATGGACGGGGAGCGCTCGTGCAGCAGGTCGACACGCTGCCGGCCGTATCGCTCGCCCCGAACTCCTACAAGCTCATCCAGGACTTCGAGCCCCGGTTCTCCCACGGCGTGCCGTCCCTGCGCGAGGCCGCGACCCTCGATGTGCAGGGCGACTGGACCTTCGGCGCCGACGTCACCGTCGTCGGCGATGCGGTGCTCGGCGAAGAAGGCGGGGAGGTGCCCGAGGGCGCCCGCGTCGGGACCGCCACGTCCTGACCTGCTGACCTGTCGTGGGGCGGGCTGAACCCGCTGCCCGTGGCCTGCAGCCCGTCGCCCGCAGCCTGCTGCCTCCCGCTCGGCGTTGTACGCGTCGGGCGGGAGGCGGCGCTCTGTGCGGGCGAGACCTCCCGGGGAGCCCGGGAGCCCGGGGAACCCGGACATCACGGAGTGTTCGGGGAGCTCGCCGGATCGGTCAGCTCAGGTGCGTCCACTGGGCTCGCGGCATGGCGGCCAGAGCGAGGGTGCGGGCGAATCCGGCCTGGTCGAGCAGGTGGGTTCCCTCGTCGGTCTCGCGGGATCCGTTGATGAGATCGGTCTCGGGATCCCGTCGGTTCTCCCACAGACGCTGTGCGTAGGACTGCGTGATCTTCCGGCCCGGGATGTGCCCGCCCAGGATCGATTCCGCCATCAGCAGGTTCGACAGCAGGATCGCGTTGAACTGGATCGGCTGGTCATCGAACGCCGAGTCCTCGACGAACGGCGAGTAGTGCGCGATGACCGCGTCGGCCAGGGCGGCGGCGCGCTCGCGGTGGACGGGATCGCCGGTGATCTCGAAGGCGAGTGCCTCGCAACCCAGCGGCACGCCCTGGTTGTAGGTCCAGAACGTCTTGTCGACAGTGCCGTCGAGATCGATGTTGTCCCAGAACAGGCCCTTCTCCGGATCGAGCAGGGTGTCGCGGCCCCAGTCCATCCAGCGCAGGGCGTCCTCGAGGGCCTGGTCCTCGCCGGTGATCTGGTGCAGCCGCAGGGCGACCTTGGCGGAGGGGAAGGTGGAGACGGTGTTGCGGCAGGTGTTCCAGTCCCCCTGCGTCCAGAAGATGCCGCCGGGGCAGGGGAGCGACGGATCGGTGGACTCCCCGGAGCGGAACAGCTGGAGCAGCGTGCCGGCGCGCTCGAGATCGCCGGCGTCGGCGCCGGTGAGGAGGTGCTGCTCGATCTCCAGCAGCGCGATCCAGTCGTTGTCGTCGTAGAAGAAGTCGCCGTTGGCGCCCTGTGCCGAGTCGGTGGCGGCGGTGTAGCCGGGCAGGCCGGTGGTGCCGCCCTGCGGGTACCAGTAGTGCTCCTGCGCCCGGATCAGTGCGGCGTCGGCGGCGGACAGATCGAGCTCCCCTGAGTCGTGCTCGCCCCGGGAACCGCTGACCGCTGCGATCAGCTCGGTCACGGCGGCGCGCGCCTGGGAGAGCGGCCAGACGTAGGTGAACTCCGGGTCCTCTTCCTGGCGCGGCACGCGCTCGATGAGCATGTCCGGATCGGTCTCGGCCCGGAAGCTCTCCAGCAGCGCCTTCGCTGCGGCGAGGGCGTGGGAGGTCGCCTCGTCGGCAGGGAGCGGGCGGGAGGGCTGGTTCTCGGTCATGGAGGGTTCGGTCCTCTCACCGGGGGCGGCGACGGCGGGCGATGCGGCCAGCCCGCCACCTCCCAGGGCAGTGGCGGCGAGGACGCCGCGGCGGGACGGACTGTGCGGAGCGGTCATGACGGGGGCACCTCGATGTGCACTCGGGAGTCGGCCGCCCTCACGGTAGTCCCAGTCGGCGGGCCGCGCACGGCATTCCGCTGAGCTCAGGCCCCGACCGGGCGGGAGGCCTTGGGCTCCTCCGGCTTGACCAGGAGGTTCCCGATCGGCGGATCGGTCAGCCAGCGGGTCAGCTTCCCGACGATGCTGCTCCCCAGGACAGCGGTGAGCACGACGGCCGCGGCGATCAGGCCGAGCGTTCCCCACCAGGTCGACGTCACGTCCGGCACCTCATCGGCGTAGCGGAACGGCATCAGGAAAAGGGGATGCAGCAGATAGATGGTCAGCGAGCGCTCGCCCAGGGCCGTCAGCGGGGAGCGGCCGCGGGGCGAGACGAGCAGCAGCGCGACCGAGGCGATCACGCCCACGACCAGCACGGCCACACGCAGGGCCATGCTCATCAGGATGCCGGAGTCCTCGCCGTAGGCCGAGCGCAGGAAGAAGATCGAGGTGCGGAAGTCCTCGCGCAGGAGGAAGGCGCACGCCAGCGCCGCCAGCAGCACGACGCCGCCCACCCAGCGATGGCGGAAGGCCTTCAGCCGTTCGAGGGCCTGCGGCGTGGTCACGAGCCCGAGCACGAAGAACGGGAGCATCCCCACCAGGCGGCCCAGGGTGAAGGTCGAGTCCAGATCGGCATCCAGGGGAGAGATCACCGCGATCGCGACGGCGAACACCAGCGGGTAGCGCAGCTGGCGCAGCACCGGGGTGGCCAGGCGCCACAGCAGCAGCGCGAGGAGGAACCACAGGGTCCATGCCGGCAGGAAGAGCTGGAGGTGGAACTCGTGGCCCTGCAGCAGCATCTTGGCGAGCTCATGGATCACCTGGAAGATCAGGTACGGCACGACCATCGCCGTGAGCAGACGGCGCACCTGGCGCGGCTCGTTGCGGTAGGAGCGCGAGAGATAGCCCGAGATCAGGACGAACGCTCCCATGTGGAACGAATAGATCCACGTGTACACGGTGTCGGGGAAGACCTGGGAGCTCTGGAAGAAGCACTCGATGGTGTGCGCGACGACCACGAGGGTGATGAGGATGCCGCGGGCGTTGTCGAGGAACGGATCGCGGGGCCGACGTGCGGTCGAGGGCGGACCCTCGGGGGTCGCCTCGCCTGACCCCGCACCCGACGGGGCCGCGATCCCCGAGGAGCCGGTGGAGTCGGAGGAGCGGGGGCGGCGACTGCGCGGGGTGCCGCGCCGCCGGGTCGTCGAGTCTCCGTCGTGCATGAGGCTCCTTCGAGCGTGATCTGGGGGCGGACCCGAGCAGAGTACGACGTCGGACCGAGGCGAGCGCTCAGGCGGTGCCGCGCAGCCAGCCCTGTCCACCGGTGAGGTCCATCGGGTGGGGCAGCGGGTTCCCGTAGCGATGGTCGGTGGCGCTGATCGCCTGCTCATGCAGGAAGGCCAGCTGCTCCACGCGTCCGCTCCTCACGACAGCGCCGGTGAACAGGGCGACCTCGATCCGGTCCGCGATCGCGCGTCGCAGGGCGTCGTCGGCCGTACCGATCAGACGGATGCGGGCCTGCTCGACCTGGGGAACACGGCTCGAGAACTCCTCGGCGTCCTCGATCTGCACGTCACCCGCCTCGAACCCGCTCGCGGTCGCGGCCTCCATGAGCTCGGCGTCGGCGAGGGACACCTCCACCTCGGCACCCACCGTGGCCGCCGCATGCAGCACCCGGGTCAGCTCGGCGGCGGTGGCGTCCGCAGCGGCACGCACCAGAACCGGCAGCGGGAGGTGCCGCAGCACGTTGACCTCGCCCTGGAGGTCCTGCACGTCGCGGGGCGCGAAGGTCGAGGACCAGTGCTCGCGATCGGAGTGCCGGGCGGCGGCCAGCCACTCCTGCGTCGCGTCCGCGCCCGCGGTGCGGTCGACGGCCTCGGCCTCGGGATCGGAGGCATCCATGAGATGCACCAGGTAGTTCGGGCCGCCTGCCTTGGCGGTCTGGCCGATCGCGGAGCGCTTCCAGCCGCCGAAGGGCTGGCGCTGCACGATCGCACCGGTGATGCCGCGGTTCACGTAGAGGTTGCCCGCCTCGGCGCCCTCGGTCCAGCAGGCGATCTCCTCCGGGTCCAGGGAATGCAGGCCCGCAGTGAGCCCGAAGTCGGTGCCGTTCTGGATCCGTATCGCCTCCTCGAGGCTGCCGGCGTGCATCATGCCCAGCACCGGGCCGAAGTACTCCGTGAGGTGGAAGGCGGAACCCTCCGCGACCCCGGTGCGCACGCCGGGGGAGTAGACACGCCCCTCCTCGTCGAGCTGATGCGGCCGTGCCAGCCAGGACTCCCCGTCGCCGAGCTCCGTGAGGCCCGCGGTGAGCTTCTCGCCGGGCTGCTCGATCACCGGACCCATCTGGACGGTGGGATCTGTCGGCTCGCCGACATGGAGACTGAGGACGGCGTCGGCGAGCTGTGCGGAGAACCGCCTCGAGTGGGAGACGGATCCGACGGTGATCACGAGGGAGGCTGCCGAGCACTTCTGGCCGGCATGGCCGAAGGCGCTGGCGGCGACATCGCGGGCGGCGAGATCGAGATCCGCGTGCGGGGTGACGATGATCGAGTTCTTGCCGCTGGTCTCCGCGAGGATCCGCAGCTCGGGCCTCCAGGACGCGAACAAGGCCGCGGTGTCCGAGGCGCCGGTGAGGATCAGCTGGTCCACGCGCGGATCCGAGATGAGCGCCCGACCCACCTCGTTCTCGGGCACGTCCACCAGGGTGAAGACCCCCTCGGGCACCCCGGCCTGCCGCAGGAGGCCGCCGATGTAGGCGCCGCAGCGGCGAGCCTGCGGGGCGGGCTTCATGATCACCGAGCTGCCGGTGACCAGCGCGGCCAGCGCGCCGCCGGTGGGGATCGCGACGGGGAAGTTCCAGGGCGGGGTGACGAGAGTGAGCGCCCGTGGGGTGAAGGAGACCTCGTCGAGCGATGCGAGGCGCTCGGCCTGCTCGGCGTAGTACAGCGCGAAATCGATCGCCTCGCTGACCTCGGGGTCCCCCTGCTCGAGGGTCTTGCCGGTCTCCGAGGCCATCACCTCGAGGATCTCGGCGCGGTGCGCGGCGAGCGTGCCGGCGACCCGGCGCAGCACCAGTGCCCGCTTCTCCACGCCGAGCCCGGCCCAGCCGGGCTGCGCGTCCAGGGCGGCGGTGATGAGCTCGTCCACGCCCTCGACGCTGTCGACCCGGGCCGCGCGGATCTCCTCCTCGCCGAGCACGGAGCCGCGGATCCGGTGGGTGACCTGCTCGGCCCAGGCCTGGTTCGCCGGGGTGGACAGGTCGGTGTCCGGGGTGTTGCGGAAGGCGCCGGGCACGGCGGGCAGGGCCGGGCTGCCCAGCGGGATCATGCCGCCGCGGGACTCCGTCGACCGGTCCTGATCGCGATGAGTGGGCACGGAGCTCTCGCGCAGGGCACGGTCCAGGGCGCGAGCGAAGCGCTGCTCCTCGCGCTCGAAAAGGTCCGGGGCGGTCTCGAGCTCGAAAGCTGCGGAGAGGAAGTTCTCGGAGGAGGCGTTCTCCTCGAGCCGGCGCACGAGATAGGAGACCGCGACGTCGAAGTGACGCGGATGGACGACCGGGACGTACAGCCGCATCGTGCCCGTCGCCTCGCGCACCACGGCCTGCTGACCGGGAGCCATGCCGGCGAGCATCTCGAACTCGACCCCGCTGCCCTCGCCCGCGGAGATTCCGCGCTCGCCCATCAGCAGGTGCGCGAAGGCGACATCGAAGAGGTTGTGGCCGGCCACGCCCATGTGCACGGCCTCGAGCTGCTCGGGATGCAGGGCGTCGAGCAGGATCCGCTTGTACTGCGCGTCCGTCTCCTCCTTGCTCATCAGCGGCGCCTGGGTCCAGCCGTGCACAGAGGCCTCGACCTGCTCCATGGCGAGGTTCGCGCCCTTGACCAGACGCACCTTCACCGGCGCTCCGCCCGCGGCGACGCGTCGTTCTGCGAAGCGGCGCACCCGGGCCATCGCGGAAGGGGCGTCGGGCAGGTAGGCCTGCAGCACGATGCCGGCGTGGAGCTGCTCGAGCTCGGGACGGTCCAGGAGCTTCTCGAAGACCTGCAGCGTCAGCTCGAGATCCTGGTACTCCTCCATGTCCATGTTCAAGAAGGTGGGTCGGTCCGAGCGGGCGGAGTCCAGGTACAGCGGGAGCAGGGTCTCCACGATGTGGTCGACGGTCTGGGCAGCGGCCCAGAGCGGGAGATGGTCCACGATCGAGGACACCTTGATCGAGGCATAGTCGACATCGTCGCGGGCCACGATCTCCCGCACTCCCTGGAGCCGACGGCTCGCCTCCTGCGCACCCAGCACGGCTTCGCCCAGCAGATTGATGTTCAGCGTCGTCCCGTCCGCGGTCAGTCGGCTGATCGACGCGGTCAGCGGTGCGCTGCGGGCATCGAGGATCAGGTGGGAGACCATCCTGCGCATCGCGGCCTGGGCAGTCGGGACCACGAGGGACGGGGCGACCCGCGAGGTCATGCCGCCGAGGGCGACGACGCGGCGCAGCGCGCGGGGGAGGAAGGCGGGCGGGTCCTGCGCGAGGCGACGCAGCTCGACAGCGGCGGCGTGCGGGTCCTCGGGGCGGACCACCCGGTCGACGAAGCCCAGCGTGAAGTCCAGACCCTGAGGATCCTGCAGCAGGTCCGACAGCATCTTCGCCGGTCCCGGCACGGGCCGGGTCGCGGCCGCGTCGACCCAGGCGTGCACCTGTGCGGAGACGTCCTCGAGGGACAACGTGGTGGTCATGCGCTCATCGAGCGGGAACTGCGACGGGGACAACGTAGGTCTTCTCCTCGGTCGCCGTGCAGGACGGCGGTGACGGCGGTGCGGGCTTCTTCGCCCTTCCCTGATCGTAGAGCCTGCGGGACGCCGCGGAGCCCACGAACCGGGGTTCGTCCGGCGTCGGACCCGAGGACGGTCCGAGGTCGCCGACGACGGAGGATCGACCGAGGCGAGAGGGCGCCGACCCTGCGGCCAGTGCCGCGAGGTGGACCGCTCGGTAAGGCAGAACCGGTGATCGTGATGCGGCTGTGACACGATGCCGTCCACGACACCGACGTTCCCTGGAGGCAGTGATGAAGAAGCTCATTTTCCTGACCGGACTCGCGATCGGCTTCGTGGTCGGCTCTCGCGCAGGCCGTGGGCCGTACGAGTCGCTCGAGCGCACCGCACGGCAGGTGGCCGATGACCCCGAGGTGCAGCGACGCGCCTCCGAGGCGAAGGAGAAGGCGAGCCAGACCGCTCGTGACACGGCGTCGACCGTGAAGGAGAAGGCCCCTGAGGTCGCCTCCGCCGCGCAGGGCGCGGTGGCCGGAGCGGCCTCGAACGCCAAGGACCGTCTCAGCGGCGACCAGGACGAGCTCGACGAGGACGCCTCGGCCCTCGCCGGGAAGTCCGAGGACACCGCGAGCACCGGCGGCGACGCCGCGGTCGGCGAGGATCATCCCCTCAGCTCCTGAGAGCCGCGGGCCGCGCGGCGCGTGAACGCCACCGCGTGGACCCCATGACGTAGCGGGCACCGTGCCTCCCCTCGGGGAGCGCGGTGCCCGTTCAGGTGGCGCGGCTCGTCGAGTAATCCGCACCGGGCGCCTTGAGGCGCCGGGGCCGGCCGACGGAAGATCCCGGCACGATCACCTCAACCGAGCAGGCTCACCCCGGCGTGCTCCTGCTCCTGCATGAAGCAGGGGCCGCACAGCGACACATAGCTGACATCCCCCACCTCGTCGATCGCGACCTGAGCGCCCTCGAACACATGGCGACCGTCCACGACGCGTCGGTTGAACTCGGCCTGCGAGCCGCAGCGGCACATCGTCGGCAGCTTCTCGACGTTGTCCGCCAGCTCGAACAGGCGCCGTGCCCCGGGGAACATCTCGGTGCGGAAGTCGGTGCGCAGCCCGTAGCAGATCACCGAGATGCCGTCGCGCTTGGCGATCGTGAAGAGATGGTCGATCTGGAGCGGCTCGAGGAACTGCGCCTCGTCGACCAGCACACAGTGCAGCGGGCGCAGGTCTCGCTGGTCGGCCATCGCGGGGATCCGAACGCTGAGGTCCTCCCCGGGGTGGGCGAGCACGTCCACCCGGCGCCGGGCACCGCCCCGCGCGACGACCCAGCTCTCGCCCTTGGTGTCCAGGGCGGGCTTCACGGTGAGGGTGGCCAGGCCCCGCTCGTCATAGTTGTACGCGGTCTTGATGAGCGTGTCGGACTTCCCGGAGTTCATCGCTCCGTACTTGAAATGCAGCTTGGCCATGCGAGGGAACTCCGAGGTCGGTGGGCTGGGGCCGGGTGGGACGGCCGCCCCAGGGTACGGGGCCTGCGGCGGCGATGCTGAGTGTCTGGAGACGGAAGCTGCGGAAGCCGCGGCTGCGCCGAACGCCGGTGCCGCAGACGCCGCAGACGCTGCGGATGCCGCGGACGCAGCAGATGCCGACGGAGCGGACGGCCTCGTGCGCTCCGTGCGGCAGAGCGCGCCTCAGAAGGCGTCCAGCACGCTCGGTCGAGGGCCGGCCAGCAGCGCATCCAGGAACTGCTCCGCGGCGGGGTCGGCGATCGCGGAGAGCCCGAGACGACGCGCATCGGCCAGCGTCCGCCCGCCCATCAGCAGCAGACCGGCGGCGTGGATGTCCCACCGGGCGGTCCCGAGCACCTCGGCGGCTTCCCCGCCCGGCGAGCTCGCCGCATCGGGGACGCCCGTGTCACCCGGGATGCTCCCGTCCTCGGGAGCGCTCCCCTCATCGGGGGATGCGGCGACCCTCCCGTCGGCCGCCGAGAGCAGCCACGACCCCGCAGACCGGCAGGTGCCCTCGGGCACGGTGTCGTCCTCGACGACGAGGCGCACCGCGCCGGCGAGCCCGGCCGGAGCACGACGTGCCTCGAAAGCCGCAGCGGTGTCGATCACCCGCATCATCACCAGCGGCAGGCCGTCGACAGGCCGGGCGCCGGACCCGGGAAGCACATCGAGCACGGGATCCTCGGTGCGCACCCGCAGCACGACGCTCTCGGTCACCGTCGACCAGGAGCCCAGCGACCGCAGCAGGGCGAGGCGATCCTCGCGGGTGCGACCCAGGATCTCGTGCACCTCGAGGCCGGCTCCACCGTTCTCGCCAGCGGTGCGGGTCCAGGACACGTAGCCGTGCGCGATCCCGTCATGATCCTCCAGCAGCAGCGCGGACCATCCTCCGGAGGGCAGGCCGGCCGGGAACAGCGGCCCCTCCCTCGTGAGCATCCCGTTGTCCTCGGCGGTCAGCTCGCGGTAGAGGCCGTGCAGGCGCGGCATCGAGGCCCCGGTCACGGGCACCAGACGACGGTCCGGCATCTTCGGCAGATGCTGCAGATCCACGATCGGGACGAGCAGCCGCTGCACCGAGGCGACCACCTGGTACCCGGCGCGGCGATAGATCGCGGGGTGCGAGGGATACAGCATCGACATCGGCAGCTGCTCCTGGGCGCAGCGCGCGATGGTCGCGGTGATCAGTTCCCGGAACAGGCCGTCACCGCGGTGCGCGGGGTGCACCGCGAGCCCGCTGATCCCGCCGCAGTCCACGACCCCGCCGCCGAGCGTGATGCGGTCATGGCGGATGCGGGCGCCGGCCGCGACCACACCCGGGGCACCGCCGGGCAGCTGCTCGGAGCCGATGCCGATGGCGGTCTCCCCGGCGGAGAACGGTCTGCTCTCGACCGCCTCGAACCCGCCGCCGAAGGCTCCGGCGCTGAGGGATCGGTAGGCCACGTTGTCATCGACGGTGAGTTCTCGGACGCGCATGATCGAGAGTCTAGGGTGCCCCTGTTGCATACTGGCACCGCCCATCCGATGCCGAGGAGATGCCGTGACGCCACGCCGTGACCGTCAGTCGACGAGTGCGCCGCGCAGCGGTGCGCGCAAGCCGCTGACCCGCCCGAACCGTGCTCAGCGCACCAGCCGGGAGACGCTCTCCAGGCGCCTGTCGGCCGGGGACCCGCGCAGCGAGCAGCATCCTCAGCGGAGGATCCCGGTGGGTCTGTCGACCTCGTCGGTGTTCCCCGCCGGGGTCGAGGAGGCGTTCCGGCTGGCGGATCTGATCGGGTATGACGGCATCGAGGTGATGGTGTCCTATCCCAAGGACAGCCAGGACCCGGAGATCCTGCGCGAGTACTCCGAGCGGTACGACCAGCCGATCCTCTCCCTACACGCGCCGACGCTGTTCTTCCTGCAGGGGCTGTGGGGCCGCGACGCCTGGGTGAAGGTCGAGCGGACGGTGCAGATCGCGCAGGAGCTCGGTGTTCCCACCGTCGTCGCGCATCCGCCGTTCCGCTGGCAGGGGAGCTATGCGCGCGGCTTCGTCGACGGGGTGGCGGCGCTCGAGGAGAAGTACGGCGTCGCGATCGCGGTCGAGAACATGTACCCCTGGCGGCTGGGCGTGCGCGAGCTGCTCAACTACCTGCCCGACCACGACCCCACCGATGAGGACTACTCCCATGTCACCGTCGACCTCTCCCATGCGGCCACCGCGGGCGACGATGCGCTGGAGATGATCGACCGGCTCGGGGACCGGCTCACCCACCTGCATCTGGCGGACGGCTCGGGCCGCACCACCAAGGACGAGCACCTGCCGCCGGGGGAGGGCAACCAGCCCTGCGCGGAGGTGCTGCGGCGGCTGTCCAATCGCGGATGGCAGGGATCGGTGCTGCTCGAGGTGAGCACGAGCGGGAGCGCCGAGACCCGTGAGCAGACCCTGCGTCAGTGCCTCCTGTTCGCCCGCCACCACCTGGGGCATCACCTCGACGACGACGACCTGGGTGCGGACCTGGACAGCGGTCGCGTGGACGCCGGGGACGCCGGGGGTCCCGTGGACGACGTGGACGACGTGGATGACGGAGCCGGCGGCACCGTCTCCGACGCACCGGGCCCTGATCAGACGTCGGGATCCCCGGAGTCGCGGGACCAGGGGCCGGCAGACGCCGACCGCCCCGCCCCATGAGATGCTGGTTCCTGGGTGAGCGCTGGACCGACGTGGGATCCGCCACCCGAGCAGGCAGCCCTCAGGTGCCGGTGGGACAATGGCGACCGCATGTGCCGGACCCCGAACTCGAGAGAACCTTCGGAGCCAGGCAGCCCGCGACGGCCTCGGCCAGCGGTCATGCCACCACGAAACGTCCACGATGAACGAGGTAGCGCACGCAGATGGCGAACGGGAACGGGAACACAGGATTCGTCCACCGGAATGCCTCCTTGCTCTCGGTCGAGATGACCCTCCCGCAGGTCACGGTCACCTCTGACGAGATCGATGAGATGCTCTCCCCGGCCCGCAAGCGACTGCGGCTGCCCAAGGGAGTGCTGCAGAGGGTCGCCGGCGTCTACGAGCGCCGCTGGTGGCGCGATCCCCAGAACGGATGGAAGCAGGGCGTGGTGCTCGCCGCCGAGCGGGCGATGGCCAAGGCCGGGATCATGCGCGACCAGGTCGGTCTGCTGATCAACGCCTCCGTCTCCCGTCAGCACCTCGAGCCGGCGGTGTCCACCGGCATCCATCATTCGCTCGGCATGCCCTCCAGCTGCATGAACTTCGACATCACCAACGCCTGCCTGGGCTTCGTCAACGCGATGACGATGGCGGCGGGCATGATCGATGCGGGCCAGATCCAGTACGCCCTGATCGTGGGTGCCGAGGACGTCGAGCAGGTCCAGCGCGGGACCATCGACCGCCTCAACGCGAAGAACTCGACCCGGGCCGACTTCAACAACCAGTTCGCCTCCCTGACCCTGGGGTCCGGGGCGGCCGCCGCGGTCATCGGCCCGACGGACAAGCATCCCGAGGGTCACCGCCTGAAGCACACCCAGTCCCGTGCCGGAACGGAGCATCACGAGCTGTGCGTCGCGGACATGCAGGACATGCGCACCGACTCCGCCGGGCTGCTGGAGAACGGGATCCAGCTGATCCTGGACACCTGGAAGGGCGCGAACGAGGACGGCCTCGACTTCAAGAGCATCCACCACGTGATCCCGCATCAGGTGTCGATGGTCTACACCCGCAACTTCTCGAAGATCACCGGCGTGGGCATGGAACGCATCCCGGTGACCTTCCCCGACTGGGGGAACGTGGCCGCCGAGGCGGTCCCGATGACCCTGGCCAGCATCCAGGACGACGTGAAACGGGGTGAGCGCGTGCTCCTGATGGGAGTCGGCTCCGGCTTGAACACCGCGATGATGGAGGTCGAGTGGTGAACGCCGCCGCCAAGGGCCGCCGCCGCGCCGCCACCCCCGAGGTGCCCGGCATGCCCGGCGTCGACCCTCGTATCAGCCGCACCGTGGAGGTGCGTGATCACGCCGGCGAACTGCGCCGCTGGCACCTGCTGGACTCCGGTCCGCTGCTGGCCGAACGGGGCATCACCCCGCAGGGCACGCTCCTGGCCGTGCACGGGAACCCGACGTACTCCTTCCTGTTCCGCTCCCTGGTGCGCGAGGACATCCCCTGGCGCCTGATCGCGGTGGACCAGCTGGAGATGGGCTGGTCCGAGCGCACCGGCACCAACCGTCGCCTGCAGGACCGCATCACCGACCTGTCGCTGCTCACCGACGCGCTCTCCGTGCGCGGCCCGGTGGTGACCGTGGGCCACGACTGGGGCGGCATCGTCTCCGTCGGCTGGGCCCTGGACAACCGCCATGACCTGGCCGGGATGATCCTCACCAATACGGGCATCCATCAGGAGCTGGGGGAGAAGCTCCCCAAGGCGCTCCAGCTGGCCACGGCTCCTGCCTTCCTGCCCGCCTCGACCTCGCTCACCGACGGGTTCCTGCGCACCACTCTCGCGCTGTCGCGGCCGCCGCTGCCCCGCGAGGTCCAGGACGCCTATCTCGCGCCGTACCGGTCCCGTGCGCGCCGCAAGGGCATCGAGCACTTCGTCGCCGACATCCCGGCCGAGGCGACGCACCCCTCGCGCCCCACGCTCGAGCGGCTCGCTGCCGGCATCGGCGATCTCCAGGTCCCCACGCTCCTGGCCTGGGGCCCGCGCGACGTCACCTTCTCGGACCGCTATCTGCGCGATCTGATCTCCCGCGTCCCCCACGCCGACGTGCATCGCTTCGAGAAGACCTCCCACCTCGTCTGGGAAGATGCCGACGTCGCCGGACTCGTCTCCGACTGGCTGCGTGAGCGGTTGGACCCGTCGGCCGCCCAGAAGGAACCCGCCGAGCGGATCGCGAGCCCGCGCCCGGTCTCGTCGTTTGCGGAGCAGGTCCCGGAGCGTCATGTGGGCGCACCGATCGCCCGCCTGGCCTCGGACCCCGCCCACGCGCACCGGCCCGCCGTGGTCGAGATGTCAGGGCCCGACGGCGAACGCCGCGAGATCTCGTGGTCGCTGCTGAACCGTCGCGTGGACGACATCGCGGCCGGCCTGCTCGGCCACGGCGTGCGTCCCGGTGATCGCGTGAGCATCCTGATCACCCCGGGCGCCGACCTCACCGGCGTGCTCTACGCCTGCCTGCGCATCGGGGCCGTCGCCGTGATCGCGGACGCCGGACTCGGCATCCCCGGGCTCACCCGCGCCGTGGTCGGGTCCCATCCGGACTGGTTGATCGGCATCAAGACCGCCCTGGTGGGCGCCCGCGCCATGGGCTGGCCCGGCCGACGCCTCAGCGTCGAGCAGCTGCCCACCGTGGACCGCGCCGCCCTCGGTGTGGAGAGCTCGATCGCGCAGCTGGCGACCTCCGGCTCGCTGATGCGCGACCTCGGTGCACCGCTGGACGCCCCCTGGCCCGATGCCGACGCGGATGCCGCGATCCTGTTCACCTCCGGCTCCACCGGACCCGCCAAAGGCGCCGTGTACACCCATCGGCAGATGAGCGCAATGTTCACCGCGGTGGGCGACACCCTGCAGCTGGACCCCGAGCGCGGCCTCGTGGCCGGGTTCGCGCCCTTCGCCCTGCTGGGCCCCGCCCTCGGCGCGCCCACCGTCGTCCCGGACATGGACATCACCCGTCCCGGTGAGCTCACCGCCCCGGCTCTCGCCGAGGCGATCGACGCTCTCGGCGAGCCCGCCGTGTTCACCGCCCCTGCGGCGCTGCGCAACATTCTGGACACCTCTGCCCAGCTGGACGAGTACGGGCGCGCCGCCATCGCGAGCGCGGCCAGCTTCTTCTCCGCCGGTGCCCCGATCCCCGCGCACCTGCTGCGCGAGCTGCGCACGCTCATGCCGCATGCCCGGGCGCTCACGCCGTACGGGATGACGGAGTGCCTGGCCGTGGCCGCCATCGATCTCGAGGGGATCGAGGCGGCCGGCGAAGGCTCCGGCGTGTGCGTGGGCAGGCCCGTTCCCCGCGTCGAGATCGCCATCGCCGAGATGGACGGGGAGGGTCGCACCACCGGCGAACTCTCCGACGTCCCCGGACGCAGCGGGGAGATCCTCGTGCGGGCACCGCATGTGCGCGACCGCTACCTGATGCTCTGGGGCACCACGCACCACTCGATGCGCTTCGAGGGCTGGCACGCGACCGGCGATGTGGGCCATCTCGACGCCGAGGGCCGGCTCTGGGTGGAGGGCCGCGCGGACCATGTTCTCGCGACGGCCGACGGGCTGTTCACCCCGGTGCAGATCGAGGAGGCCGCGGAGACCGTGCCGACGGTGCGGCGTGCCGGCGCGGCCGCCGTCGGGCCCCGTGGCACCCAGCAGGTCGTCGTCGTCCTCGAGACCGAGGAGGGCTATAGGCCCGGCAGGCCCGGCAAGCCGCGCGCCGCCTCCACGTCCCTCCAGGAGGCCGTGCGCCGCAGCGTCCGTGAGCGCTCCGGCGCCGAGGTGGTGGCCGTGTTCACGACCAGCGCTCTGCCCACCGACATCCGGCACAACTCGAAGATCGATCGGGCGGCGCTGTCCCGCTGGGCGGGCCAGACGCTGCGCGGCGAGAGGGCCGACGCCCTGTGAGCGCCCCGACGATCCTGGTCACCGGCGCCTCCGGAATGCTCGGGGGCGCTGTGGCGACGACCCTGCGTGACCGCGGTGCCCGCGTGCGCGCCTTCCAGCGCCGCCCCGCGGGGATCCCCGGCGTCGAGGACGTCACCGGTTCCCTCACCGCGCCCGACGAGGTGCGGCGCGCGGTCGAGGGGGCCGACGCCGTCGTCCATCTCGCGGCGAAGGTGTCGATCTCCGGACCCGAGCACGAATACCGCGCGATCAACATCGACGGCACCGCCAACGTCCTGGACGCCCTGCGCGCCCAGGGCGGCGGCTCGCTCGTGAACGTCTCCTCGCCGTCCGTCGCCCATCTCGGACGGGCGATCGAGGGACTCGACGCCGCCCCGGCCGACCCGGAGCGCGCTCGCGGCCCCTACTCGCGCACCAAGGCCTCGGCCGAGCTGCTGGCCATGGCGGCCGATGGCGAGGACGACCTGCTGGTGACCACCGTGCGCCCGCACATCGTGTGGGGCCCGGGGGACACCCAGCTGGTGGGGCGCATCGTGGATCGTGCCCGCAGTGGCCGGCTGCCGCTCCTCGATGAGGGCATGGCCCTGATCGACACCACCTACGTGACCAATGCCGCCGAGGCGATCATCGCCGCCTACGACCGCATCGAGGACGTCCACGGCGAGAGCTTCGTGATCACCAACGGTGAGCCGCGCACGGTGCGCGACGTGTTCAACGGCTGGTGCGACGCCGCCGGCGTGCGTCGTCCCACCCTGCGCGTCCCCGGTTCCGTCGGCCGCTTCGCGGGCCGCGTCGTGGAGAAGATCTGGGAGAAGCGCCCCGGCTTCGACGAGCCGCCGATGACGGAGTTCCTCGCCGAGCAGATGTCCACGGCGCACTGGTTCGATCAGCGCCGTACCCGCGAGCGCCTGCAGTGGACGCCCCGCGTCACGATGGACGAGGGCAATGAGCATCTCGCCGCCTGGTTCCGCGAGCACCCGGTCACCGACTGAGCACTCGCGGCGCCGCACGAACCCCTCCGCACGGAAGATTCGGGAACCGACATGAGCCAGCACGACGCCGCCTCCGACCGTGACAGCACCCGTGACGACCTGCCCGACGACAGCACGGAGCACGTCGCCGGCCGGGGGTCGCGTGGGTCGAGCTCCGGACCCGACGGAGCTGACGGAGTCGACGGATCCGTCGTAGTCGCCGGATCCTCCGGCTCCGGGGGGACGACTGGACCCACGGACGACGAGCTCCTCGCGGAGATCGACGCCGAGCTCGCCGCGGAACGGGCGGCCGTGCGCCGGGCCGGGCCCCGACGCACCGGGGCCGTACTGCTGATCGGCTCGCTCCTGGGATGGATCGCTGCACTCGCACTCCTGCTGGACAAGGAGGTGCTGCTGGAGAACCCCGGAGCTTCGCTCTCCTGCGACATCAACCCGTTCATCTCCTGCGGGAACGTGATGATGACCTGGCAGGCCTCCGCGCTGGGGCTGCCCAACCAGGCGATCGGACTGGCCGGGTTCGCGATCATGGGCGTGGTCGGGGCCCTCATGCTCAGCGGCACGCAGCTGCCCGGCTGGTTCCGCTGGGCTCGGCTGGGCGGGGTGACCTTCGCCTTCGGCTACGTCCACTTCCTCGCGATCTCCGCGATCTTCTTCATCCGCGCGCTGTGCCCATGGTGCATGGTCGTCTGGACGGTCAGTGCGCCGATGTTCTTCGCGACCCTCGCGCGCACCGTGGAGAGCGGCGACCTGCGCCCGCCCGCCGGCGTCGCGGCAGTCCTGCGCCACTGGGTGGTGCTCTCCGTGGTCTGGTACCTGCTGGTGATCGTCGCGATCCTGGCCCGGTTCCGGCACCAGTGGCTGGCCATGATCGGGATCGGCTGACAGCGGCCGGGACCTTTCCTCCCCAGGGGTCCTGCATCCCCACTCGCCCGCCCGGGAGTGACCGGTTCGCCGGCCGCTCCCTAGGGTCGCGGGCATGGGAGAGCACGAGGGGTCCTCGAGAACGCCGCGCGGCACGGCGGCGCGCCATCGGCGCACCGGACAGGCGCTGATCGAGCGGCGCGATCACACGGCGCAGAAGCCGTCCCGGCGCCTAGCGCTGCCGGCTCCAACGCCCTCGGCATTGGTGGGGATCGCCGTGCTCGTGCTGATCGCGGTGGGCGTCATCCACCTCTCCAGCACCGGATCGGCGGTCCCGGTCGATGACCCGGGCAGCGTCGTCGCCGTGCCGTCCGGTGCCTCCGGAGAGCCCGACGCGGAGACTGCGGAGGCCGCGGGCGGCGCGCCGATCGGCAGCAGCGATGACGACGCCGACGGGGCGGACGGGGCCGGAACGAACGGCTCCGCCTCCGCCGGCGCGTCGCCCGATACGGGCGGCGCAGGTGCTCCGGGTGACGCCGACGGACCGGAGGAGCTCGTCGTGCACGTCTCCGGAGCGGTCGCTGACCCCGGTGTGGTCCGCCTTCCCCCCGGCGCACGCGTGGACGACGCCCTGAGCGCTGCCGGCGGCCCTCGGGACGACGCTGATCTGGAGTCGGTGAACCTCGCCCGTCCACTGGCCGACGGCGAGCAGATCCACGTGGCGGTGCCCGGTGAGGACCCGCCGGCCGGAGCGGCGCCTGCGCCCGGAGCCGCTCCACCACCCGCGTCCGGGGGCGCACCGGAGACGTCGTCGTCGACCGGCGGCGACGGCGCACTGATCAACCTCAACACCGCTGATGCCGCCCAGCTCGAGGAGCTGCCCGGGGTGGGGCCGGCGATCGCCCAGCGGATCCTCGAGCACCGAGAGAAGAACGGCCCGTTCACGTCGGTCGATGGACTGCTCGAGGTCTCGGGCATCGGCGCAGCGACCCTCGAGAAGATCCGGGACCAGGCGACGGTATGAACCTCGCAGCCTCCGCACCACTCGATGGACCGCCCGGTGCAGCGCGCTGATCTGCGGCTGCTCCCCGCTGCCGCCTGCATCTGGGCGCTCGCAGTGCTCGGGGTGGCCGCCGGCGCAGCTGCCGCTGTCGCCGCAGGGGCGCTGCTGATCTCCCTCGCGCTCACCGTGATCGTGCTGGCGGGCCACGGGCCTCGTCAGGCCCTCTTCGCCCATGTGGGAATCGTGGTGCTCGCCGGGGTGCTCCTGTTCCCGGCCCTCCTGCGCCACGGCGACGCCGCACAGACTCTCGAGGACGCCGCTGCCGAGGGCGTGGTCGTGGAGCTCACGGTCATCGCAGGAGGTGACCCCTCGCCCCCTGCGTCCGGCCCCGCCTGGTCGCAGGGCGGTCTCCAGGTGATGGCTCGTACCGAGCGCGGGCCCGCACGCCTCGGTCGCGAGCAGGTCACGCTGCCCGCCTCGTTGCCGCTCCTGGTGCGCGCCCAGGGCGAGGCGGCACCCGGTCTCGCGCGCGCTCGTGATGGCGACCCGATCCGGATACGAGGAGTGCTCCGCACCAGCGGTTCGCTGGTGGTGCTGTCCGCTTTTGAGGCGACACCGCTGCACGGGAGCGGACCGGGAGCCTGGGCCCAGACCGCCCGGCATGCTCTGCGACAGCAGGCCCGCGCCGCGACCGACCACCTGCCCGCCGATGAAGCCGCCCTCGTGCGCGGGATGACCAGCGGCGACACCACCGGTCTCAGCGAGGAGTCCGAGGAGATCATGCGTCGCGCCGGGATCTCCCACCTGGTCGCGGTCTCGGGCGCGAACATCGCCCTCGTCCTGGCCGCCGTGCTCGGCCCGCTGCTGCTTGCCGGAGTGCGCCGACGCCCGCGGATCGTGATCGCAGGGGCAGTGGTCGCCGGGTACGTCTGGCTGGTGGGGGACGAGCCCAGCGTGCAGCGCGCCGCCACGATGGCCGTTCCGCTGCTCGCTGCGCGGTTCGCCGGAGTGCGTGCCTCGCCGGTCGCAGTGCTCGCGCTCACGGTGGCCCTGTGGTCGGTCCTGGATCCGGTGACCGCGGCGTCGGTCGGCTTCCTGCTCTCCGCCCTCGCCACCGCAGCCATCCTCATCGCGGCCCCGCCGCTCGCCTCCGCGATCGCGGAGGCGAGCGGGCAGCGGCTGGGGGAGGGGCTGTCACTGGTCATCGCCGTTCCGCTCGTCGCCCAGCTCGCGTGCACCCCACTGCTGATCCTGCTCACCCCCGAGATCTCGCTCTGGGCGGTGCCGGTCAACATGCTCGTCGGCCCGTTGGTCGGGCCCTCCACCGTGGTCGGGCTCCTCGCCCTCGTCGTCGGCACGCTCTGGCCCGCTGCCGCCCGCCTGCTCGACACCGTCGCCGCCGGAGGCGCCCATCTGGTGCTCCTGATCGCCCGTACCGCTGACGCCCTGCCCGGGTCCCGGATCACCGTGCCGGCCGGTGCCACCGGCGTTCTGCTGGCGATCTCGGCGATCCTCGCGCTCACGATCGCGATCGCCGCGCGCCGAGCACCGCTCGTGCGCTGGGCGACGGCCGCCGTCCTGGTCGCAGCACTGGCTCCCGGACTCGCGCGGCACCTTCCCACGCACGGCGCGCCCGAGTGGACGATGGCCGTCTGCGCTGTCGGCCAGGGCGACGCGATCCTGCTGCGGTCGGCGGCCGGCACCGCGGAGCAGACCACCGTGCTGCTGGACACGGGCCCGGACCCAGCGGCCCTGCGCGACTGCCTGGACCGACTCTCCGTGCACCGTCTCGATCTGCTCGTGCTGACGCACCCCCACGCCGACCACACCGGGGGTCGGGAGGCGCTGACCGGGAGCAGGGCGCCGGATGAGCAGTGGATCTGCCCGCTGCCCGACGCGGCCCGCTCCGTGGTGCCGGACGTGCCCGTCACGGTCGCCACCACGGGGCACTCCTGGCAGCGCGAGGGGCTGGCGCTCGAGGTGCTCTGGCCGGGGTCCGCGCAGGATGCGATCGTCGCGACCGCCCGGGAGGACGGATCCGGCGAGGGGGACGCGGCCAACGACTGCTCCGTCGTGGTCGCGGCGACCTGGCCGGACGGGACCCGGATGATCTCCCTGGCGGACCTCGAACCCGCCGCGCAGGAGCAGGTGGCTGCCGCGGGTCCGGGACGGGCCGACGTCGTCAAGGTCGCCCATCACGGCTCGCGGCGCCAGCACGAGGAGCTCTACGACCTGCTGGGCGCCGATCTGGCCCTGATCACGGTGGGGCAGGACAACACCTTCGGGCACCCCACCGACGACGTCCTGCAGCTCTTGCGGGAGGACGGCACCGCTGTGATCCGCACCGATCAGCACGGCACTGTCGTGCTTCCCTCGGCGGATCCAGCCGCGGCTCGCGCTGTCGGCCCCGCCCGATAGGATCATGCAGGTCCCCGAGCAGTGAGGAGCTCCCGTGAGCGATGTCGAGTGGCACAGTGTCGCCCTCGCACCGATCGTGCTCGTCCACGGCACCGAGGCGCTGATCGCCGACCGTGCCGTGCAGCGACTGCGAAAGCTGGCCAAGGCGGCGGATCCGTCCGTGGCGATCCATGAGCTCTCCGCCGATGCCGCCGGTGTCGGCGCGCTGTCGCAGGTCGCCAGTCCGTCCCTGTTCGGAGAACCGCGCTTCGTGCTGGTGCCCGATCTGCAGTCCGCTCCGGACGCCCTGGTGCTCGAGCTGCTCGAGTACGTGAAGAGCCCCGAACCCGAGGTGGCTCTGGTCCTGGTGCACCGGGGCGGCAACCGGGGCAAGAAGCTGCTGGACGCCTTGAAGAAGGCCGGCGTGCCACGGGTCGATGCCAGCCCGGTCAAGCGTGCGGGGGACAAACAGGCGTTCGTGGCCGCCGAGTTCGCCCGCGCCGAGCGTCGGATCCAGCCCGATGCGGTGACGGCGCTCGTCGACGCCTTCGGGACGGACCTGGCCGAGCTCGCCGCCATCAGCCGTCAGCTCATCGAGGACACCACGCCGGACGAAGGGGAGCAGGCCACTCCGATCACCACCTCCGAGGTGCATTCGGTGACCGCGGGTCGCGTGGAGTCCACCGCCTTCGCCGTGGCGGACGCCGCGATCGCCGGGCGCGAGCAGGAGGCGCTCCAGCTGCTCCAGCAGGCCCAGCTCGCGGGTGCCGATCCGGTGCCGATCGTCGCGGCCATCGCATCGAAGATGAGGTCGCTCGCGAAAGTGACTGCTCCCGGTGCGAATGCGCGCACCCTCGGCATGCCCGACTGGATGCTGCGGAATCTCTCGCGCGAGGCCCGGAACTGGAGCAGTCGCTCCTTGGCTCGCGCGCTCGAAGCAGTGGCCCGCGCCGATCACGAGGTCAAGGGCGCAGGTCGAGATCCGCGCTGGTCCGTGCAGCGCATGGTGATGGAGATCTGCCGAGCGCGCCGCGCGCGCTGAGCCCAAGGGGGCAGGCATAGACAAAGGGCCCGACGCGGATCATTCCGCATCGGGCCCTTCCTCATGCTGTCAGGCGGGGGTGCCGCCGACGAGCATCGTCACTTGGCGGAGCCGGCGACCAGCTTCGCGAGACCGGACTTGCGGTTCGCAGCCTGGTTCTGGTGGATGACGCCCTTGGAGACAGCCTTGTCGAGCTTGCGCGAGGCGGCCTGGAGCGCCTTGTCGGCAGCGTCGGCGTCACCGGTGGAGACGGCGGCCTTGACCTTGCGGATGTAGGTCTTCAGCTCGGACTTGACGGTGCGGTTGCGCAGACGCGCCTTCTCGTTCGTCTTGTTCCGCTTGATCTGGGACTTGATGTTTGCCACGAAAGACTCTTCTCTAGTGCTGCTGAGGTGGATCATCCATGGCGGCCGAGGAACGGAACCGACGGGGACGGCGGTGGGGATTCGCCTGGAGACGTCGATACCGGGGTCGCTGCCACGGGTACTCGCCCGGGTCGCACCGCCATCACCCCCTGAGACACAACGGGATCACGGCATGCGCACACCGAACGGTATGTCACACATACGAGGCAAGACCTTACCAGAGCAGCTTCATCGCACGCACCCGGTGTGCGCCGTGTCTCGTCGTCGTACGGACCGACCTCTCCTGTGTGCCGTGGAGGGGCGAAAGCCGAGGTCAGCCATGACCAGCCGAGGTCAGTCACGGTCAGTCCTGGTCAGGCGAGGCAAGGAGAGGCAAGGCGGGGCGAGGCCGGGCCTGGCAGGTGAGCGCAGGCGAGCTCAGACGGGCCAGCCGTGCGTGGAGCGCACCGCGTCGGCGACCCGGTCGAAGCGCGACCGCTCCAGCCGTCCGCCCTCCCGCCGCACGGTCGCAGGGTCCAGCCGCAGCAGGCGGTCCGCGCGCACCTCGGAGGGCCGTCCCTTACGGTCCCAGTCACCGGCACCGATGTCCACCCAGGTGGAGCCGTACTCATCGGTCGTGATCTCGCCGGCCCTCGCCCGGTCCCGCGAGGTGAGCATGAGCGCCACCAGCACCTGGCCGGAACCGTCGGCGCCCCCGGCGGCTGCCGCCTCCTCGGCGAGCACGAGCACGGGTCGGTCCTTGCCCTGGCCCAGGTCCTCCTCGTAGTGGACCCACGCCCACACGACCTCGCCCGGATCGGGGCGGTCATCGGCGTGCGGGGAGTAGCTGATCGCGACGGGGCTCGAGGGCTTCCGGTCCTGGAGCACCTGATCAGAGACCGCAGCGCTGGAGCGGGGCGCGTCGGAGCGGTGCCCGTCAGCGGGGGACCGGGTGCCGGACTCGCCGCGTCGTCCGGTGGTCGACACCGCGCGGACGGCGGCACGACCCAGGTCGCGCGCCCCACGACGAACTGCGGGAGAGCGGGCGGCGAAGCGCAGCACGGAGGACAACCGGGAGGACAGGGACATGATTCTCGATTCCAGGATGCAGCACACCCCGTCGGCGCGGGTACGGTGTATCGATGGTAGGCATGCACGCTAACTCGCTGTTCCAGCGCGCCGAGACCGGATCGACCGGCGACGAGATGTTCGCTCCCGATGGCTCGGTACGTCCCACCTATGCCGCGCTGCACGACGCCTTGTCGGGACTGGGCCACGAGGAGTTCCGAGCACGCTCGGAGTCTCTCGCCCGCAGCTATCTCGACCAGGGCATCACCTTCGACTACGCGGGAGAGGAGCGCCCCTTCCCCGTCGACGCGATCCCTCGCGTCATCGCCGCCGAGGAGTGGTCCCGGGTCTCATGCGGCATCGCCCAGCGGGTGCGCGCACTGGAGTGCTTCCTGGACGACCTCTACACCGAGCAGTCCGCCGTCACCGACGGCGTGATCCCTGCCGAGCTGATCAGCTCCTCCACCTACATCGTGGACGAGATGCGGGGCTACCGGCCGCCCAACGGCGTGCGCATCCACATCTCCGGGATCGATCTGGTGCGCGACGGTGACGGTGAGTTCCGGGTGCTCGAGGACAACGTGCGTACCCCCAGCGGGGTCAGCTACGTGCTCTCGAACCGCAGGGCGATGGCGCAGACCTTCCCCGAGCTCTTCGGCGACCGTCCTGTGCGGCGGGTGGGCGAGTATCCCGGTCGTCTGCTGGCCGCGCTCCAGGCCGCCGCTGCGGAGATCGCCGACGAGGATCCCACCGTCGTGGTGCTGACGCCCGGGCGCTACAACAGCGCCTACTTCGAGCACTCCCTGCTCGCACGGACCATGGGCGTCGACCTGGTGGAGGCCGGCGACCTGGTCGAGCGCAACGAGCGCATCTACATGCGCACCACCGCCGGGCTGCGCCGGGTCGACGTGATCTACAAGCGCACCGATGACGATTTCATCGACCCGGAGGTGTTCCGGCCCGATTCGATGCTGGGAGTGCCGGGTCTGGTGCGCGCGGTGCTCGCCGGCAACGTGGTGCTCGCCAACGCCATCGGCAACGGGATCGGCGACGACAAGCTGACCTACACCTACATGCCCGATCTGATCCGGTACTACATGAACGAGGAGCCGGCGCTGCCCAACGTCGACACCTGGCGTCTCGAGGAGCCGGATTCGCTCACCGAGGTGCTCGACCGGCTCGACGAGCTCGTCGTCAAGCCCGTGGACGGCTCCGGCGGCAAGGGCATCGTGATCGGCCCGTCGGCCTCTCGCCGAGAGCTCGACGGGCTGCGGGATCGCCTGCTCGCCGATCCTCGCGGTTGGATCGCCCAGCCGGTGGTGCAGCTGTCCACGATCCCCACCCTGGTCGAGTCCGGGCCCGAGCCGCGCCACGCGGATCTTCGGCCGTTCGCGCTGAACAGCGGCGACGACATCTGGGTGCTTCCCGGCGGACTCACCCGCGTGGCGCTCCCCGAGGGCGAGATGATCGTGAACTCCTCGCGCGGAGGCGGTTCTAAGGACACGTGGGTGCTCGCGCGTCCTGCGGGTTCCGGACCTGCTGCAGCGCCTGCGGAGACCTCCGGGACTGAGGACGAGCGGATCGAGGATCCGCTGGACGACGACTACGACGAGTTCGACGACCTGCCCGAGGACCATTCCGAGGAGCCCACGCGGGAGCCCGATCCCGTGACCGCGGCGATCCGGATCCTGGATGATCAGGACGTCGACGTTCCCGAGACGCACGACACCGCCACGACGAAGGGGGCCGATGATGCTCAGCCGGATCGCTGATTCCATGTTCTGGATCGGCCGCTACGTGGAGCGCGCGGACCAGACGGCCCGGATCCTCGACGTCACGCTCCAGTCGATCACCGAGGACGCCTCGGAGGACGTCGAGCTCGCCTGCGCCGGCGTGTACGAGATCTTCGGCATCACCGATGACGCGAGCGCCGACCTCAGCGTCCAGGGCGTCATCGACCGTCTGGTGACCGATCGCCAGAACCCCTCGTCGGTCTCCGGAGCGCTGCAGACCGCTCGCGAGAACGCCCGCGGAGCCCGTGAGGTGCTCTCGACCGAGGTGTGGGAATCCCTGAACACCACCGCGCTGGGGATGCCGCGCGGCGTGCGCCCCTCGCGCATGCACGGCGCGTTCCAGCTCGCCAAGGACCGGTGCGCCGTGGTGAGCGGTCTGGTGGACGCGTCGATGACGCGTGACGAGGCCTGGCTGTTCCTGCGCATCGGCATGCTCCTGGAGCGGGTCGACATGATCGCCCGGATCCTGCAGGCCCACGATCTGGAGGACAAGTCCGACGGAGCGACCGTGATGCTGCTGCGCAGCTGCAGCGCCCACGAGGCGTACATCCGCTCCTACCGGGGCCGGGTGCGTGCCGCACAGGCGATCGAGTTCCTGCTGCTGGACTCGATCTTCCCGCGGTCGGCCGCCTATTGTCTGCTGGAGATCGACGAAGCGCTCGAGACGCTCGCCAAGCTCCACGGCAGCAGCTTCGACCGCATGGGCACGTCCGAACCGGGCCGACGGATCGTCGGCCGCGCCGCCGCGAGCCTGCGCTTCCGCTCGCTGGACGACATCGTCGCGGACTTCGAGGACGAGATGGAGCAGCTGCAGAAGGTCACCGGCGCGGTGACCCGAGCGCTCGGCACGACCTACTTCAACCCCGCCGCCTAGATCAGGAGGCACGACGTGCGACGTGGACCGCTGGTCACCGCTGCCGCGGCCGGAGTGCTCTGCGCCAACTCCCTGCCGCACCTGGCGACGGCCGCTGCAGGCCGGACGATGCTCACCCCTCTGGCGGGTCGTGACTCGCCCGCAACGGTGAACGCCCTCTGGGGGGGGGGCGACGAATCTCCTCGCGGGGCTCGTGCTGATGCGGGCGGCCTCAGGGCGGTCCGCCGAGGCGGGAACTGCGCGCGAGGCGTTCGGGATCGGCGTCGTCGCCTTCTCGGCCTGGGCCGTGATGGGGGAGCGGCTGCTCGGGTTCAACAGCGCTCCGCATCCTGACGGTCCTCCGTGACCGGGGCGGACGAGCCGACCCGCGTCATCGGTCTCCAGCTGCCCATGCGGGGGCTCATGGTCGCCAGGAACAGCCCTGCCAGCCGCGTGCCCAGTCACGGCACCGAGCTGTTCGCCACCGCGCAGGCCCTGGACCTCGTGCCGGTCGACGACCGGGGGCGCACCGCGCCCGTCGGCCTCCGCGCGCTTCTCGTCCCGCAGCGCCCCGAGGAGTTCCCCGGGTTCGGCCGGGAGGTTCTCTCCCCAGCTCCGGGGATCGTCCACGCGGTGCACGACGGGGAAGCGGACCATCCTGCCCACCGCGGCCTCCCATCGCTCCGCTACGCCCTCACGCAGTCCCGGCGCGCGGCCGCGGGATGGGCCTCCCTGGCCGGCAACCACGTCCTGATCCGACTGGGCCCGCCGCAGGACCGCGTGTTCCTCGCGCTGTGCCATCTGCGCCGAGGCAGCATCGAGGTCGTGCCCGGGGAGACGGTCGAGACGGGTCGACTGCTGGCGAGATGCGGGAACTCGGGCAACAGCACGGAGCCCCATCTCCACCTGCAGCTGATGGATCACGCGGATCCGGTCACGGCGACACCCGTCGCGTTCGACCTCCCCGGAGGGCTTCCCCGCGACGGCGGGCTCCTCGGGGAGCCGTGACCCCCGGTGTGACGTCGGCCCCCGCACGGCGGCGTTGCAGGAACGCATCGCGGCCCCATGAGACGATGAGCCGATGCTCCGCGCGCCCGCGGAGCGGAATACGCACGGACGAGAGGACGTAAGCCGGTGACCCCGAGGATCGCGGCCGACCAGGCCCGGGACATCCTTCCCGCGTCGACGCCCCAGGAGCGGCTGCGGAACTTCTGCATCATCGCGCACATCGACCACGGCAAGTCGACGCTCGCCGACCGCATGCTCCAGATCACCGGCGTGGTCGAGGAGCGCGCCATGCGCGCCCAGTACCTGGACCGCATGGACATCGAGCGCGAGCGCGGCATCACTGTGAAGAGCCAGGCCGTGCGCATGCCGTGGCAGGTCGACGGCACGAACTATGCGCTGAACATGATCGACACGCCGGGGCATGTCGACTTCACCTATGAGGTCTCCCGCTCGCTGGCCGCCTGCGAAGGCGCGATCCTGCTGGTCGACGCCGCTCAGGGCATCGAGGCGCAGACCCTCGCGAACCTGTACCTCGCGATGGAGAACGACCTCACCATCATCCCCGTGCTCAACAAGATCGACCTGCCCGGCGCCGAGCCCGAGAAGTACGCCGCAGAGATCGGCCAGCTGGTGGGCGTCGACCCCGATGACGTGCTGCGCGTCTCCGGCAAGACCGGCCTCGGCGTCGAGGACCTGCTCGATCATGTCGTCAAGACGCTCCCGCCCCCGGTGGGCGAGTCGGATGCCCCGTGCCGTGCGATGATCTTCGACTCCGTCTACGACACCTACCGCGGCGTGGTCACGTACATCCGGGTGGTCGATGGCTACCTGAAGTCCCGCGACCGGATCGACATGATGTCCACCGGAGCCCACCACGAGCTGCTCGAGATCGGCGTGAGCTCCCCGGAGCCGCATCCCACCCCGGGCATCGGCCCCGGCGAGGTGGGGTACCTGATCACCGGCGTGAAGGACGTGCGCCAGTCCAAGGTCGGCGACACCATCACCACCTCCGTCCGCGGAGCCGAGGAGCCCCTCGAGGGCTACGCGGATCCGAAGCCGATGGTGTATTCCGGGCTGTTCCCGATCGACGGCTCCGACTACCCGGTGCTGCGCGACGCCCTGGACAAGCTCAAGCTCAACGATGCCGCGCTGAACTACGAGCCGGAGACGTCCACCGCCCTCGGCTTCGGCTTCCGCGTCGGCTTCCTGGGCCTGCTGCACCTGGAGATCATCCGCGAGCGGCTCGAGCGCGAGTTCAACCTCGAGCTGATCTCGACCGCCCCGTCCGTCGTGTATCAGGTGATCATGGAGGACGGCACCGAGGTCGAGGTCATGAACCCCTCCGACTTCCCCGAGGGCAAGGTCGACGAGATCAGTGAGCCGATCACCAAGGCCACCATCCTGGTGCCCAGCGAGTTCATCGGCGCCGTCATGGAGCTGTGCCAGTCCAAGCGAGGCATGCTCGGCGGCATGGACTACCTCAGCGAGGACCGCGTCGAGCTGCGGTACACGCTGCCCCTGGCAGAGATCGTCTTCGACTTCTTCGACCAGCTGAAGTCCAAGACGCGCGGCTACGCGTCGCTGGATTACGACATCTCCGGCTCCCAGGTCGCGGATCTGGTGAAGGTCGACATGCTCCTGCAGGGCGAGCCGGTCGATGCGTTCAGTGCCATCGTGCACCGCGACAAGGCCTACAACTACGGCGTCGAGATGGCCGGGAAGCTCAAGAAGCTCATCCCTCGCCAGCAGTTCGAGGTGCCGATCCAGGCCGCCATCGGGGCGCGCATCATCGCTCGCGAGAACATCCGCGCGATGCGCAAGGACGTGCTGTCCAAGTGCTACGGCGGTGACATCTCGCGCAAGCGCAAGCTGCTCGAGAAGCAGAAGGAGGGCAAGAAGCGCATGAAGAACATCGGGTCCGTCGAGGTCCCGCAGGAAGCCTTCATCGCCGCGCTCTCCTCCGACGAGGGCGACATGCCCAAGGACTCCAAGAAGAAGTGACGACGCGCGGCGGCATGACCGCCGCATGATCGCGCTCGGGACCGACCCTCGAGGAGGACCGGACAGATGACCGCACCCACCACCCTCAGCGTCGACATCGACCGCACCGCACCGGGGCGCATCGCCGCCGTCTGCACCGTCGCGCAGCTGTTCCCCGTCGAGGCCAGCGGCCTGATGAGCGGGATCGACAAGCGTCCCGTCGATCAGCCGATCCGTCTGCTCACCCATGGCGTCCTGGGGGATGTCCAGGGCGACCGCGAGCATCACGGCGGACTGTTCAAAGCCGTCTACGCCTTCTCCCGCGAGGTGCGCGAGGCCCACGCCGCAGCACGCGAGCTCGATCTGCCCGACGGTTCCTTCGGCGAGAATCTCGTGACCCTCGGCCATGACACCGACGAGACCGTGATCGGAGAGCGCTGGCGGATCGGCTCGGCGCAGATCGAGGCGACCACACCGCGCAATCCGTGCGGCACCTTCGCCGCCTGGATCGGTGATCGTCGTTGGGGTCGACACTTCACGGCCGCCGGCCGGGCCGGGGCCTACTTCCGCATCGTGGACGAGGGCGAGGTCTCCGCCGGCGACGAGATCGAGGTCCTCCATCGGCCCGAGCACGGGGTGAGCATCGGGGACGCCTTCCGCGGACTCACCGCGGAGCAGGCGCACGCACTGCTGGACTGGGCGCAGGAAACGGAGACCGTGCTGTACGACTCGCTGGTGGCCTCGGCTCGCACCGTGCTGTCCCGCGCCGGGGAGCAGAACGACTTCCCTGAGCGCCTGGCGTCGACCGGTCGCGGGCTCGGACTGGGGATGGGGCTGTGAAGGACCTCTCCGTCTACGTCCATGTCCCGTTCTGCGCGGTGCGCTGCGGATACTGCGACTTCAACACCTACACCGCGACAGAGCTCGGCGGCGGCGGATCCCAGGCGGAGTACCCCACCAATGCGATGCGCGAGATGGATCTGACCCTCGCCGCCGATCGCGCCGCGGGCTACGACTACGACCAGATCTCGACCGTCTTCTTCGGCGGCGGCACTCCCACGCTGCTGCCGGCCGACGATCTCGTCGCGATGCTCACCCATCTGCGCACCCTGCTCCCGCTCGCGGAACGCGCCGAAGTCACCACCGAGGCGAACCCGGACTCCGTGACGAAGGACTCGCTGCAGCAGCTGGCAGACGGCGGGATCACCCGCGTCTCCTTCGGCATGCAGTCCGCAGTGCGCTCGGTCCTGCGCACTCTGGATCGCACTCATGATCCCGAGCGGGTCCCACAGGCCGTCGCCTGGGCGCGTGAGGCGGGACTCGCGGTGAGCCTGGACCTGATCTACGGCACGCCGGGGGAGACCCTCGCCGATGTCGAGACCTCGGTGAAGGCCGCGCTGGCCTGCGGCGTCGACCATATGTCCGCGTACTCCCTGATCATCGAGGGCAACACTGCGATGGCCCGTCAGTTGCGTCGGGGCGAGCTCGAGGCTCCCGACCCGGACGACATGGCAGACAAGTACGAGCTGGTCGACGATCTCGCAGCGGCCGACGGACTCTCCTGGTACGAGGTCTCCAACTGGGCGCGCACCGAGGAGCATCGCTCGCGGCACAACCTCGCCTATTGGCGCGGGGGCGACTGGTGGGGGATCGGACCCGGGGCGCACCGTCACCGCGACGGCCTGCGCTCCTGGAACGTGAAGCACCCCAGCCGGTACGCGGCCGCGATGACCGACGGCAGCCTCCCGGTCGCAGATTCCGAGCGGCTGAGCGCTCAGGACCGTCTGCTCGAGAGGATCATGCTCGAGCTGCGCATCGCCGACGGTCTGCCCGTGCACGAGGTGCCCGAGGAGACCCGCTCGATGCTCGCCGTGCACCGCGAGCGTGGCCACCTGGACGCGGTCGCCCTGGACGCCGGGCGCGCGGTGCTGACCCGGGAAGGCCGGCTCTTGGCTGATGCGGTCATTCGCGACCTCGTGCCCTGAGCCCGTCGACGAGCTCGCCTCGTCCGAGGCCGACCAGGGCAGCGTGACGCTGCCCTGGGGATCGAGGTCCCTACCGAGCTGCTGCCGCGGAGGATCGCTCCCCGGATCCGGCAGTGCGAGGACGACGGCGTGACGTGGATGCCACGGGCAGCTGTCGTCCCTGCGCTCCCGAGGAGAGGTGCACCCCCGAGGGAGCGGACGGCGTCGAGAGGAGCTGAGGCGCTGACGGCATCGAGGCTCGTCGAACGCCGGAGGGGGACGGACGAGGGCCCTGCGATCCACGGATCGCAGGGCCCTCGTCGACCAGGTGCTCCCGGGGGAGCTCAGATCACTTCACCAGACGGATGTTCAGCGGGTAGCTCCACCACTGACCCTGGTTCGCCTTGACGGCGCCGATGATCGAGAACACCAGCTGAACCAGTACTGGAACACCGGCGAGCGGGAACAGTGCCCATCCGAGACTAAGAGTCAGGATACCGAATATGCCGATCGCGACCCAAAGGACGACGGTGGCGATCGCGACGCTGATCGCTCCGTTGAGGGCCTCCGCCGCGTGGAAGCGCACGAAGCGGTTGCGGTCCTTGTAGACCAGGAAGATGATCAGCGGTCCCACCCAGCCGAGGAAGCCCCAGGTCATGACGTGGCCGAGGGTCACGCTGAGCTGGGAGAGCATTCCCCAGAGGCGAGCGTCGGAGTCGTTGACCGGCTGACCGGTCAGGGGGCCTTCATACACGCCCTCGGTGCCGGGCGGCGGCGCATCGACCCCGGCCGGGCCGGGATAGGGAGCCTGCTGCTGGGCGTACGGCCCCTGCTGCCCGGGCTGACCCTGCTGGTGCTGCCCCTGCGGGCCTGCCAGAACGGGCTGGCTGTACTGACCCTGGCCCGCCTGGCCCGCCTGGCCCGCCTGGCCCGCCTGGCCCGACTGGTCGTAGGAGCCGGGCTGCGCCTGCCACGCCGCGCCGGCACCGGAGCTCGCCGCATACGGGTCCTCAGCCCCGCTGGCGGACGCCGCGGAGGCGCCGTACGGGGACGCAGCGGAGACCTGCTCGGGATCGGCCGACGCACCGGCGGGCTGGGCGCTCGCGGAATAGGCGAAGGGATCATGCGGGTGCAGGGCCGGATCGGAGGTCGGGCTGGCCTGGTCCTCGTCCGCGGCAGAGGCGGTGAAGCCCTCGCGGGACGCATCCTGCCCATAGGGGTCGACGGGGTTCTGGCCGGCCGCGGCGTTCTGGTCGCCGGCGGCGGGCATGGAGCCCGCAGGGGCCTCGGGGACCGACGGCTGCTCGGGGACGCCGTGTCCCGGCTCGGTGCCGTACGGATCGTTCGGGTGCGGGATCTGGCTCATGATTCCTCTTTCGGGTCGGGCCGACCGCAGGGGCCGACGACAGCTGATGCAACCAGCCTAGTCAGCCCGGCGTGCCGGGTCCCCAGGGGGAACCGCAGACTCGAGCGGGGGATTACCCCCATGCCCGTCCGGTGCAGGAGCGTCGCAGGGGGCACGCGACAAGTGATGCGAGAGAACGAGGAAGCGACGGAGCAGGTCCAGGGCAGGGTCAGGCGGGGTCCATGGTCACGAAGTCGATGAGCTCCTCGATCCGGCCGGAGAGGGAGGGCTCGACGTCGGCATATGAGCGCACGGTCGACAGGATCCGCTTCCATCCCAGCCCGATGTCGGCCTGGTCCTCGTGAGGCCAGCCGAGCGCGGCGAGGGAGCCGACCTTGATGTCGGTGCCCTTGGGGATGTGCGGCCATGCCTCGAGGCCCACCCGGGCCGGGCGCACGGCCTGCCAGACATCGACGTACGGGTGGCCGAGCACGGTCACGTTGCCGCGGGCGCCGGGCAGCCGCATCACGTCCGCCGCGATGCGGGACTCCTTCGAACCGGGGACGAGGTGGTCCACGAGGATTCCGAGCCGCCTGCCGGGGGCGGGGGAGAAGTCCTGGACGCGTTCGACGAGATTGTCGGCGCCCTCCAGCTGCTCGACCACGATGCCCTCGATACGCAGATCATGGCCCCACACCTTCTGGACCAGCTCGGCATCGTGGGTGCCCTCCACCCAGATGCGGGAGGCGCGGGCGGTGCGTGCTTTCGCGCCCTCGACATAGACCGATCCGCTCGCGGAGCGTCTGCGCACCGGCGTCTGCGGAGCCGGGGCGGTGGCGCGGACGAGCACCACGGGCTTGCCGTCGATCATGTAGCCGGGGCCGAGCGGGAAGGTGCGGCGCCTGCCGCGCCCGTCCTCGAGCTCGACGATCAGCTCTCCGGCGATCTTCTCCACGCGCGTGATGGCGCCGGTGAAGCCGGTGGAGGCCTCCTCGACGACCAGGTCCCGCTGGGCGGGGACCTCACGGGCCGCGGGACGGCGACGGTGATGGGCGGGAGGACCGGAGGACAGCACGTCATGGCCGTACCGGTCGGGGAAGCTTCCGGATGCTGCAGGCACGCGCGACACCATACCCTCGTGGCGAACGCCTCCCTGCGAGCATCGCCGGGGGCGCGTAGGATTGGCACTCGGCACGGGTAAGTGCCAGCCGCACGCAACGCAGGAGGTGAGGGACACGGACGCCCGGAAACTGCAGATCCTCGGTGCGATCGTCGAGGACTATGTCTCCACCCGTGAGCCCGTCGGCTCCAAATCGCTGCTGGATCGCCATGAGCTCGGCGTCTCGGCCGCTACCGTTCGCAACGACATGTCCTCGCTCGAGGAGGAAGGGCTGATCCATCAGCCCCACACCTCGGCCGGGCGCATCCCGACGGACAAGGGCTACCGCGCCTTCGTGGACCACGTCGCGACGGTCAAACCGCTGTCGGCACCCGAACGTCGCGCCATCCAGACCCTGCTGGAGGACTCCGGTGACGTCGAGGAGCTGCTAGGCCGGACCGTGCGTCTCACGGCGCAGCTCACCCAGCAGGTCGCGATGGTGCAGTATCCGGCCCGTCGGCAGGCGCGCATCCGCCACGTGGAACTGGTCAAGGTCGCCGAGTCCCTGCTCCTGGTCGTCCTGATCACCGAATCGGGTCGGGTCGACCAGCGCACCGTCCCGGTGATCTCCGGCCAGCCGGTCGAGTTCTACGCAGATCTGCGCGATCAGCTCAACCGCGCTGTCGCCGGCCGCGAGGTCACCGATCTGCGGCGTCCTCTCGCGGATCTCTGCGAGACCCTGCCGCTGTCGGAGCGCCCGGCCGCCGTCGAGGTGGTCGATGCTCTCTCCGCGCTCGCTGCGACCCGCACCGAGGACCGGATCATGCTGGCCGGCACCGCCAACATCGCCCGCGCCGCGCAGGATTTCGCACGCGACGTCGAGCCGCTGCTGGACGTGCTCGAGGAGCAGCTGGTGCTCATGCGCCTGTTCACCGAGATGCATGCCTCCCCGGGCGCGGTCGAGGTGCGCATCGGCGCCGAGCTGCAGGATCAGGCGCTGCATCAGGCGGCGCTCGTCGGCGCCGGGTACGGTGCGGGATCGCACCTGGCGATCCTCGGCCCCAGCCGCATGGACTACGTCTCCGGCATCTCGACCGTGCAGGCCATCGCGCGCTACGTGTCGCGATATCTCGAATGACACCGCGGGCACCGCGCCGCTGCGCGCATGCGCCCGCACCGTCAGGTCCTCTCGGACCGTCCCACCCATCCGTCAGCATCACACCGCGTCCGCCCGCCACGGCTCCTGACGCCCCGACTCACCGGTAAGGATCCTCCACCGTGAACGACGACTACTACGAACTCCTCGGCGTCTCCCGAGAGGCCTCCACCGAGGAGATCAAGAAGGCGTACCGGAAGCTCGCCCGCAGCCTCCACCCGGACGTCAACCCCGACCCCGAAGCCGCGGAGCGGTTCAAGAAGGTCTCCCAGGCCTACGAGACGCTCTCCAATGCCGACAAGCGCCGTCAGTACGACATGGGCGGCGGCCCCGGCATGGGCGGGGGCGGCTTCGGCGGCTTCAGCGGCGGCGCCGGTTTCGACGTCAACGACATCTTCGACATGTTCGCCGGCGCCGCCGGGATGCGCGGGCGCAACCAGGGCCCCGTGCCCCGCCAGCGCCGCGGCGGGGACGTCCTGCGTCGCGTGAAGATCGACCTGCGCGACGTCGTCTTCGGCACCGAGCAGGAGGTCAACTTCCGCACCGCAGTGCTGTGCGAGCATTGCGGCGGCGCCTGCGCCGAGCCCGGCACCAGCCCCACGCGCTGCACCGCCTGCAACGGCAGCGGCCACGTCCAGCGCGTCGCCCAGTCGCTGCTGGGCCAGATGGTGACCATGGCGCCGTGCCCCACCTGCGAGGGCCACGGCGACGTCATCGAGACGCCCTGCACGAGCTGCGCCGGCCACGGCCGCACCCCGTCGGACCGCTCCGTCACCGTCCGCATCCCCTCCGGCGTGGAGAACGGCACGCGCATCCAGCTGCGCGGCGAGGGCGAGACCGGCGAGGCCGGCGGCCCCTCCGGCGACCTGTTCGTCGAGCTGGCCGTGGCCGACCACGACGTCTACGTGCGCGACGGCGACGACCTGGTGATGACCATGGCGGTCCCGATGACCTCCGCTGCGCTCGGCGCGACCATCCCGCTGGAGACCTTCGACGGCGCCCAGGAGATCGACGTGAAGCCGGGCGCCCAGCCCGGCGACGAGATCACTCTCAAGGGCCTCGGTGTGACCCCGCTGCGCCGCGAGCGCCGGGGCGACATCCGCGTCGTCCTCGACGTCGCCGTGCCGAGCTCGCTGACGGACGAGGAGCGCGAGCTGCTCGAGCAGTTCGCCGCCCTGCGCGGCGACGAGAGCACCCGCCGCAAGGGTCACGGTCCGTTCTCCAAGCTGCGTGACCGCCTGCGAGACCTCTGAGCCGACGTCCGCATCCCCTGACCGCACTGGAGCCGACATGCCCACCACCCCGCCCGGGTTCCTGATCCTCGACGATTCTCTGAGCTTGGCGCGCGAGGGCGATCTGCTCACCCTGGACGGGGAGGAGGGCCGCCACGCGGCGAAGGTCGCCCGGATCGGTGTGGGGGAGAACCTCCAGCTCACCGACGCTCCCGGGCGCCAGGTGCTCACCGAGGTGGTCACTGCCCGCAAGGAGGCGCTGGACCTGCGGCTGCTGGCGGACCCGTCTGCGGCGATCCAGCGGCTGCCGAAGCTCACGCTGGTGCAGGCGCTGGCGACCGGCGGTCGCGACGAGCAGGCCGTGGAGTCGGCGACCGAGCTCGGGGTGGACCGCGTGGTGCCGTGGATCGCCGAGCGCTCCGTCTCCGTCTGGCGCGGGGAGAAGCTCACCAAGGGCCGTGCCCGCTGGGAGGGCACCGTGCGCGCCGCCGTGAAGCAGTGCCGCCGGCCCGGCATCCCGTCCGTCGACCCGGCAGCGACGAGCAAGCAGCTCGTCGGGGCGCTTGCGGAGGCCGCAGCCGACGGCGCACTCGTGCTGGTCCTGCACGAGCAGGAGCACGTGGGCCTCATGAGTCTCAGCGACGAGCTGCGCACAGCCAGCGCGGACGATGTCGCCGAGATCATCGTGGTCGTCGGCCCCGAAGGCGGCATCAGCCCCGACGAGCTCGCCGCCCTGCAAGGGGCGGGCGCGCGCTCCGTGCTGCTGGGCCCGGAGGTGCTGCGCACCTCGACCGCGGGACCCGCCACGATCGCGGTGCTGAGCTCGCTGATCGGCCGTTGGGGTTGACCGGCCCCGAAGGCTGACCGGCCCTGGAGGCTGCCTGGCCTCCGGCGTCGGCCGTCGGTCGGCCGCTCGTGCTGACCAGGACCTGGTTCGGGTGGGGGCACGGGCCCCGCGGGACGTGCGACTGACGGACAGAGGTCGCTGACGGAGACGGGCCGCTGACGGACGATGCGGTCCGACCAGTCGTCGAGTCCGGCTGGCACCCTGCGATGCACTGTCTCGGTGAAAGCGTGTGACCGGCGGCACTCCTGCTTGTAGAGTCGTCCACCATGATCTCCGACTCCTTCCTGCCCGTTCTCGGACTGGCGGGCCCCGGCGTCGGGATGCGGCGATGATCCGGGCCGAGACCCTCGTCAAGGAGTTCACGCGCCCGCAGCGCGTGCAGGGACGCTTCTCCGGGCTGCGCTCCTTCCTCAGCACCAGGACCGTCACCACACGGGCCGTCGATGACGTCTCCCTGCGCATCGACGACGGCGAGATCGTCGGCTATCTGGGCCCCAACGGCGCGGGCAAGTCGACCACGATCAAGATGCTCACGGGCGTCCTCGTGCCGACCTCCGGGCACGTCGAGGTCGAAGGGATCGTCCCCTGGAAGGATCGCCGCGCCAACGCGCGCAACATCGGTGCGGTCTTCGGCCAGCGCAGCCAGTTGTGGACCGATCTGCCGCTGCGGGAGTCGTTCGACCTCATCGCCTCGCTGTACGGCCTGGATCCCGTCGACTACCGGCGTTCCCTCGACGGATTCGTGGACCTGTTGGAGATGGGCCCCTTCCTGGACACCGCCGTGCGCTCACTGTCGCTCGGACAGCGGATGCGCGGGGACATCGTCGCGGCGATGCTCTACCGCCCGCCGGTGCTGTACCTCGACGAGCCGACCGTCGGCCTCGACGTGGTCGCCAAGGCGCGGATTCGGGACTTCATCGCGGAGCAGAACCGCACCGAGGGCACCACCGTGCTGCTGACCACGCACGACATCTCCGACATCGAGCAGCTCGCGCGGCGGGTGGTGATCATCGACGACGGGCGGATCCTCTACGACGGCGGCCTGGAGAGTCTCCGCGACCGCTATGCACCCTTCCGCGAGATCGTGGTGAGCGCTCCGCGCATTCCGGACTCCACCGATGTCCCCGGGCTGACCCTGACGCGCACCGTCGCCGCCGGGGACGAGGTGCGCGCGACGTTCCGCTTCGATCCCGCCGACCTCTCGGCGCCCGCAGCGATCGGCCGTCTGACCTCGTCACTCGCGATCACCGACCTCTCCTCGCGGGAACCCGACGTCGAGGACGTGATCCGCCAGATCTACACCGACCGCGGCGTGGTGGCATGAGCACCGCCACGGCGCGGCTGCCCGCCCGGCGGGTACGCGCCGGGCTGCGGGCCTCTGTGCGGCACGCCGCACGCTCCCAGTTCGCTTTCCGTGCGTCGACCTGGACGGGGATCGTCGGCTGCGTGCTCCAGGTGATTCTCGTGCATCTCGTGTGGACCGCCGTCTACGGGGAGCGGACGGTCGTCTCCGGGGTGGCCCAGGGCGATGCGGTCACCTACGCGGTGCTCGGCGTGCTCACCACCACGATCTTTCAACCGTTCATCTTCGATTCGCTGTTGGGCAGGCTCCGCACCGGAGCGATCGCGTTCGACGTGATGCGGCCGATCTCCGCAGTGCCGGTGGCGCTGGCCCGCCAGCTGGGCGGCACGCTCGCCCAGCTGCCGGCGGCCGGGGCAGCGCTGGTGGTGGGTCTCGCGCTCGGGGCGATCTCTCAGCCGGGGTCCTGGCTCTCGGGAGCCGCCTGCTTGCTCTCGCTCATGCTGGGCTTCACCATCGCCCTGATCGTGAACTTCACCGTGGGCCTGGTGGGCTTCTGGACCCTCGAGACGGGCGGAGCGTTCCTCATCTACCGGATGCTCGCCCAGTTCTCGTCAGGAGCGCTGATCCCGCTGTGGTTCATGCCCGCCTGGCTCCAGGATTCCCTGACGCTGCTGCCCTTCTCCGCGCAGGTGTTCGTGCCGCTGTCGATCTACGTGGATCAGGATCCCGGCTGGCACACCGTCAGGGCCCTCGGCCTGCAGGCCATGTGGGTCGCGGTTCTGGTCGCCCTCGCGACGCTCGTATGGCATCGGGCGATCCGGAGGCTGGTGATCTTCGGTGGCTGACTCTTCCGCCCCCTCGTCCGCCCCGCAGGGGAGCCCGCGGCAGGGCACCCTCGCCCGGCCCGTCCCGTCCTGGCGCACCTACGCGATCCTGCTCGGGGCGACCTGGCGGAGCATGCGCGTGCACCGGATGAATCTCGTGCTCACCTTCCTCGGCAGCGCCGCGCTCCAGGGCACGCAGCTCGCCTTCATCGGCGTGCTGCTGAACGCTTTCGGCACCATCGCCGGCTGGGACGTGGCAGAGGTCGCCTTCCTGTACGGACTGCGCCTCACTGCCCACGGGGTGTGCACGATCAACTTCGGCCAGCATCGCGCGAGCGCGCTCGCGGTGCGCAACGGGGACTGGGACCGCTACCTGCTGCGCCCGGCACCTCCGTTGATGCAGCTGCTGACCAGGTTCTTCAACCCCGGCACCCTGGGCGATCTGGTGCTCGGTGCGGCGATCCTGCTCGCCGCCGCGTCCCGGGTGGACATCACCTGGTCGGCGTGGTCCGTGGTCTACGTGGCGCTTGCGGCGATCGGCGGAGGATTGGTCGAGGCAGGCCTGCAGATCGGGGTCTCCGGGCTCGACTTCCGGATGGGACCCACCACCCGCGTGAAGGACACCATCGACCGCGTGCTGACCGATTTCGGTGCCTATCCGATGACGATCTTCGGGACGGTCGGCACCTGGCTCCTCACGTTCCTGCTGCCGTTGGCCTTCATGGCCTACCTGCCGGCCACCGTCGTGCTCGGACACACCGAGGGCCTGGTCGTGCCGTTGTGGCTCGCTCAGCTCTCACCGCTCGCAGGACCCGTGATCCTGGTCGCCGGCGTGGCCGTGTTCCGGTACCTCTCGCGCTGGTACGCGAGCCCGGGGCACTGACGGCGTGGGCCCCGTCGGCAGCTCGCCGGCGGGGACCACGGGCCAGAGCGCCTGGAGGAGCGCACGGGCAACGGACGGACCAGCAGGTCCGCCGGATCGGGTGGTCACGCGGCGGGGGTGAGCACCTTCTGCTCGATCGTCTTCAGAGCGGTCTGCAGCGCGGCGACCTTCTCCTCGGTGACGAACAGCTCGCCCTCGACCGAGAGGTCGTCGCGGAAGCCGAGCCCCACGCTGCCCACCACATCGGCATCCAGGCGCAGCATCAGACGTTCCAGCATCGGCAGCACCTCGTTCGCGGCGCCCCAGCCGTAGCCGACCAGCACAGTGGGCAGGTTCTGCCATTCGGCGTAGAGGAAGTCGATCGCGTTCTTGAGCGCGCCGGGGTAGGCGCCGTTGTACTGCGGGGTCAGGATCACCACGGCGTCCAGGGCGCCGATGCGCTCCCCCCAGGTCCGACCGTGATCAGTGGTCTTGTCCGCACCGGACTTCGGGCTGCTGGGCTCGTCGAAGCTGGGCAGAGCGACCTCGCGGAGGTCGATGAGATCGATCTCGAACTGGTCCGAGGCGGAGGCGGCGACCCACCGGGCCACCTTCTCGCCGACGCGGTTCGGGCGGGCACTGCTGAGGATGATTCCAAGCTTTGTCATGATGGCTGAAACTTCTCATACTTCTGGGGGAGTTCCCAACCCTCTTGTGCCGAGTCTCGCTCCCGTAGACTTCGGAGCATGGGAGACACCGCCACCGACAGCCGCGACCCGGACTGCCTCTTCTGCAGGATCGTCGCGGGAGAGATCCCCTCCGAGCGCGTCCACGAGGACGACCAGGTGATCGCCTTCAAGGACCTGCATCCGCAGGCCGCGGTCCACGTGCTCGTGGTGCCGCGGGAGCACCGGCGGGACGTGCGCGAGCTCGCCGAGCGGCCGGAGCTGCTCGGCCATGTCGCGTCCGTCGCCGGAGACATCGCCTCTGATCTGGGCGATGGTGACTTCCGTTTGATCTTCAACACCGGCGAGAGCGCCGGACAGACCGTGTTCCACGTGCATGCGCACGTCCTGGCGGGCGGGCCGCTCGCAGAAGGAGAAATGTGACTGATCTTGGCTGATGCCCTCACCCCGCCGCCCGGACGCGCCCCCCAGGTGCTCGAGCGGAAGCTGGCGATCCCGGAGCATCTGAGCCCCTTCCAGGTGCTCGGCGAGAACGATCAGGCACTGGCCGCGCTCGAGGATGCAGTGCCGGACACAGACGTTCATGTGCGGGGCCACGAGGTGACCCTGCGCGGCACCGAGGATGCTCTGCGTCGCAGCGTGCACATCATGCGCAGCCTCATCGAGCTCGCCGGGAGCGGCCAGGCGGTCACCACCGAGGCGGTCCAGCGCGCCGCGAACCTGTATGGTGACGAGCGAGCCTCCGGCGAGAAGCTCGAACAGGTGCTCACCCGCACGGTGCTGTCCGCCCGCGGCCGCAGCATCCGGGCCAAGACCCTCGGCCAGCAGAAGTACATCGAAGCGATCGATTCCTCGACCATCACCTTCGGGATCGGACCCGCCGGCACCGGCAAGACGTATCTCGCGGTGGCGATGGCGGTTCAGCAGCTGCTGAGCAAGGAGGTGAACCGGATCATCCTCACGCGCCCCGCCGTGGAAGCGGGGGAGCGGCTCGGCTTCCTCCCGGGAACGCTCAACGACAAGATCGATCCGTACCTGCGACCGCTCTACGACGCGCTGCACGACATGCTCGATCCCGAGTCGATCCCGCGCCTGATGAGCGCCGGCACCATCGAGGTGGCGCCGCTCGCCTACATGCGCGGTCGCACCCTGAACGATGCTTTCGTGATCCTCGACGAGGCGCAGAACACCACGCCCGAGCAGATGAAGATGTTCCTCACCCGTCTCGGCTTCAACTCCACCATGGTGGTCACGGGCGATGTCACCCAGGTCGACCTGCCGGGCTCCCAGAAGAGCGGACTGCGGGTCGTCGAACAGGTGCTCTCGGGCATCGACGACATCTCGTTCTGCCGCCTGTCCTCCCGCGACGTCGTGCGCCACAGCCTGGTCACCGACATCGTCGAGGCCTACGGACGCTGGGAGATCCGCCCGGGAGGCAGCCGGGACTCCCGCCACCGCACCACCACCACGGGGAACTGACACATGACCATCGAGATCCGCAACGAGACCACCTACACCGTCGACGAGACCGAGTTCGTCGACTGCGCGCGCTCCGTGTTCGAGGCGATGCACCTGCACCCTGCGACCGAGATGTCGATCCTCTTCGTCGACGAGGACGCGATGGAGAAGCTGCACGTGCAGTGGCTGGATCTGCCCGGCCCGACCGATGTCATGAGCTTCCCGATGGACGAGCTCATCCCCGGCACGGCCGAGCACCCGGCGCCGGAGGGGCTGCTCGGCGACGTCGTGCTGTGCCCGAGCGTCGCGGCGAAGCAGGCGGCCGAGGCCGGTCACAGCGCCATCGAGGAGATGCTGCTGCTGACCTGCCATTCGATCCTCCACCTCCTGGGCTACGACCACATGGAGGAGGATGAGCGGAAGGTCATGTTCGACCTCCAGCGCACCCTGCTGCTGACCTTCCTCGCCTCCCGGGGGAAGAGCTGAGCGCCCTCGCCATGCCTGCGGCGCGGCCTGACCGGAACGGTCGATCATGCTGAGCACAGCCCTGATCGTCCTGGTGCCGCTGGGCCTCGTGGCGCTCGTCGTCGCGGGCGTGCTGATGGCCGTCGACGGCGCCTACCTCTCCGTCTCCCGCGGCTCCCTCGAGAAGGTCCTCGCCGAGCAGCCCGAGGCGGTCCGCTCCCAGGTGCTCGCCCAGCACTCGGACGCCGCTCGCACGCTGCTGTCCGTCTCGCTGGGCCGCATGCTCGCCGAAGCGGTGACCGTCACCTCGATCGCCGGCGTCGCCTTCATGGCCGCCGATCAGCTGGGCATCGGCGCCAGCTGGCTGGCCCCGACCGTGGTGACGGTCGTCGGCGCCGCCCTGCTGCTGCTGGTGATCCTCGTGATCTCTCCGCGCACCATGGGGCTCAGCCGACCCGAATCGGTGCTGATCTCGTGCCGTGCCCTGGTGGGCGCGGTGCGTGTGGTGCTCTGGCTGCCGACGACGGCGCTGACCAGCGTGGGTGCGAATCTCGCGGCCCGCCCGGGGTCCCAGGACGGCACCGATGACGGTGCGGAGAAGGCCCGTCAGAACGTGGACCGGGCCCTGGAGGACGAGCACGTCCACGACGGCGAGCGGGACATGATCCAGGGGGTCTTCGATCTGCGCGGCACGATGGTGCGCGAGCTGATGGTGCCCCGCACCGACATGGTGGCGATCTCGGCGGAGTCCACCGCCGCCGACGCGGTCCAGCTGTTCGTCCGCTCCGGCTTCTCCCGGGTCCCGGTGATCGGGGAGAGCGTCGACGACCTGCGCGGCATGCTGTACGTGAAGGACCTCATGAAGGCGATCCACTCGCCCTGGGATCCGCGACCGGACCGCCCCGTCGGCGAGATCCTCCGTCCCGCTCGTTTCGTGCCGGAGTTCGTCACGGCCGACGAGGTGCTGCGCCAGATGCAGACCAGCCACGTGCACATCACCGTGGTGGTCGACGAATACGGAGGGGTCTCCGGGATCGTCACGATCGAGGACATCCTCGAGGAGATCGTCGGCGAGATCGCCGACGAGCACGATCCCGTCGAGCCCGAACCCGAGGACCTCGGCGACGGACGCTTCCGGGTACCCGCCCGAGCAGGCCTCTCGGAGGTGGGCGAGCTGTTCGACCTCGACCTCGAGGACGACGACATCGACAGCGTCGGAGGCCTGCTGGGCAAGGTGACCGGCCACGTGCCGATCGTCGGATCCCGGGCCGAGGCGTTCGGACTGGTGCTCGAGGGCGAGGCGACCTCGGGGCGCCGCAGACGACTGTCCACCGTGATCGTGTCGCGGGTCCAGGACGCACACGACGCGCAGGATGAGCACGACGACATGCAGGACACTGACCAGGAGACCCGCGATGACCGATGACCTCGACCCCACCACCGCCGCCGCACCCGACCCGTCGACCGGAGCCGCGGGGGGCGGCGAAGGCGCCGAGCGCCCCGCCCACCGCTCGGGCTTCGTGGCCCTGGTGGGCCGGCCCAACGTCGGCAAGTCGACGCTGACCAATGCACTGGTGGGGGAGAAGGTCGCGATCACCTCGAGCAAGCCGCAGACCACCCGTCGGGCGATCCGCGGCATCGTCACCGGTGAGGACTCCCAGATCATCCTCGTGGACACCCCGGGAGTGCACCGTCCGCGCACGCTGCTCGGCGAGCGGCTGAACGACCTGGTGCGAGAGACCCTCGGCGAGGTCGACGTGGTGGGATTCTGCCTCCCGGCGGACCAGAAGGTCGGCCCCGGCGACCGCTTCATCTGCGAGGACCTGGTCGAGATGCGCACCGGCCGCCGCGGCCCCCGCGTGGTCGCGATCGTCACCAAGACGGACCTGGTGAGCCGTGATCGCCTGGCCGAGCACCTGATGGCCGTGGATCAGATGATGGACTTCGACGAGATCGTGCCGATCTCCGCCGTACGCGGGGACCAGATCGACGTGCTGCTCGAGGTGATCGCGAAGCAGCTGCCCGAGGGTCCGCAGCTGTACCCCGATGACCAGCTGACCGAGGAGTCCCGCGACGATCGGATCTCGGAGCTCATCCGGGAGGCCGCGCTCGAGGGCGTCCGCGAGGAGCTCCCGCACTCGATCGCCGTGGTCGTCGAGGAGGTCGTGGAGACGGATCCCGACGACCCGTTCGCCGACGTCGCCCCCGGCGAAGGGCGGCTCGTGGTGCGGGCGACGCTGTTCGTCGAACGCGACAGCCAGAAGGGCATCATCATCGGCAAGGGCGGTTCCCGCCTCAAGGAGGTCGGGTCGCGGGCCCGTGCCGAGATCAATCACCTGATCGGCCGCAAGGTGCACCTCGACCTGCGCGTCAAGGTCGCCAAGGAGTGGCAGCGCGATCCCAAGCAGCTGGGCCGCCTCGGCTTCTGAGCGCCGAGCTGCGTCTCCTGGCCGGACTGTTCGCATCGTGAGCGGCCCCGAGGAGCCGGAGCGACGGTGTTAACGTTGCGGCATGCGTGGATCGCTGCTCCTGCTTAGCCGCCGCGACGGGACCTGAACGCCGGGACCCCGCCGCGGCTGACGTTGTGTCCGGCGACCGGTACCCCAGCGAGAAGGATTTCCCCTGATGACTGATTCCACGATCACCTCCGCTTCTGACATCGCCGCCGTGCGCGACCCGTCGGAGCCCGTCGTCGGCACGAGCGGCGACGCCCCGCAGCAGCCCTCCGGCATGCCGATCCACAAGTACCTGCCCTTCGATCAGCAGATCACCGTGGATCTCCCGGATCGCACCTGGCCCGCTCGCCGCATCACCCGCGCCCCGCGCTGGTGCGCGGTGGACCTGCGAGACGGCAACCAGGCCCTCATCGACCCGATGAACTCCGAGCGCAAGCTGCGGATGTTCGAACTGCTCGTCGCGATGGGCTACAAGGAGATCGAGGTCGGCTTCCCGGCCGCCTCCGGCACGGACTACGACTTCGTACGCACCCTGATCGACGAGGACCGGATCCCGAGCGACGTCTCCATCCAGGTCCTCACCCAGTCCCGCGAGCATCTGATCGAGCGCACGTATCAGGCGATCGCCGGCGCAGAGCGCGCCGTCGTGCACCTGTACAACTCCACCTCGGTCGTCCAGCGCGATGTCGTCTTCCGCGCCGACGAGGACGCGGTGCTCGACATCGCCGTCCAGGGGGCTCTGCTGTGCAAGAAGTACGAGGAGACGATCCCGGAGACGCGCGTCACCTACCAGTACTCGCCCGAGTCCTACACGGGCACCGAGCTCGAGTACGCCGTGCGCGTGTGCAACGCGGTCATCGACGTCGTGAAGCCCACGCCCACGGACAAGATGATCATCAACCTCCCGGCCACGGTCGAGATGGCGACCCCGAACGTCTACGCCGACTCGATCGAGTGGATGCACCGGAATCTGGATCGCCGGGACTCCGTGGTGCTCTCGCTGCACCCCCACAACGACCGGGGCACCGGCGTGGCCGCGGCAGAGCTCGGCTACCTCGCCGGCGCGGACCGCATCGAGGGCTGCCTGTTCGGCAACGGTGAGCGCACCGGCAACGTGGACCTGGTGACCCTGGGCCTGAACCTGTTCAGCCAGGGCATCGACCCGCAGATCGACTTCTCCGATCTCGACGAGGTGCGCCGCACCGTCGAGCACTGCAATCAGATGCCGGTGCCCGAGCGCAGCCCCTACGGAGGCGACCTCGTCTTCACCGCCTTCTCCGGATCCCACCAGGACGCCATCAAGAAGGGCCTGGAGCGGATGGAGTCCGACGCCGAGAAGGTCGGCAAGGACGTCGATGATCTGGTGTGGCGGGTTCCGTACCTGCCCGTGGACCCGAGGGACCTCGGCCGCTCCTACGAGGCGGTGATCCGGGTGAACTCGCAGTCCGGCAAGGGCGGCATGGCCTACCTGCTGCGCACCGAGCACGGCCTGGATCTCCCGCGTCGCCTGCAGATCGAGTTCTCGGGCATCGTCCAGCAGAAGACGGACGCCGACGGCGGGGAGGTCAGCCCCGAGAAGCTGTGGGACGCCTTCACCGACGAATACCTGCCCGCCACCGACGACTCCCGGCGGTGGGGTCGGTTCGCGATCACCGACATCCATCAGGAGTCCACCGGTGAGGGTGCGGACCGCATCACCGTGACCCTCGTGGTCGACGGCGAGCAGCACATCGTCACGGGCATCGGCAACGGGCCGCTGGACGGCTTCGTCAAGGCCCTGGCCGAGCGCAAGATCGACGTGCGGATCCTCGACTACGCCGAGCATGCCCTCACCGAGGGCGATGACTCTCTGGCCGCCTCGTACATCGAGTGCGAGATCGGCGACCGGATCTTCTGGGGCGTCGGCATCGACGGCTCGATCACCCGGGCCTCGCTCGAGGCGATCATCTCGGCCCTGAATCGGGAGCAGCGCGCCCGGATCTGATCAGCGATCCCGCACCTGGCCAGCAGGCTGCCGTGCAGGGGGTGCAGGGGTGCAGGACGTGCAGGGCGAACGGGGCGTGAGCAGCAATCCTGCGATGACAGTCGTCAGCAGGTGCCGCTCACGCCCCGTTCTCATTCCGCCGCGCGCGGTCCGTCCTCGGCCGGCTGGCCGTCCGCGACCAGATCCTCCGCGATGAGATTCTCAGCGATGAGATCCTCCTCGGTGAGCATCGGCATCTCCCCGGTGAGCGTCGCGTGCGTGGGCGTGGGGAGCTCCCATCCCGGAGCCTCGTCGACCGGCTGCGGCTCACCGGGCGCCGTGCTGCGAGCGGTGAGTGTGATGCCGACGCTCGCACCGACGACCAGCACAGCCGCGGCGACCCGCAGGGCGGTCGCCTCCTGCCCGATCAGCAGCACGCCGGCGAGCAGGGCGATCACGGGCTCGAGGCTCAGCAGGATCCCGAAGACATGGCGCGGCAGTCGCCGCAGCGCGGCGAGCTCGAGCGTGTAGGGGAGCACCGAGGCGAGCAGAGCGGTGCCGACCGCGAGCGCCAGCAGGTGCAGGTCCAGCACACCGGTGACAGCCCCGGAGGCCCCGAAGGGCAGCACCAGGAGAGCACCGACGGCCATCGCGACGGCGAGACCGTCCTGACCCGGCACGAGCTTGCCCACCCGTGCGCTGGTGAGGATGTACGTGCCCCAGAACACCGCGGCGACGAGAGCGAAGAGCACCCCGAGCCCGTCCAGCGCGGCCGCACCCGTGAAGGACTCCACGCCGAACAGGCCGACGCCGCCGAGAGCCAGAACCACCCACAGCAGGTCGGAGCGCCGCGTCGAGAGCAGGGCGGAGACGGCCAGCGGCCCCAGGAACTCGATCGCCACCGCCGTGCCCAGCGGTATGCGTGCGATGGCGGCGTAGAAGCTGCCGTTCATGGCTCCGATCGCCCCGCCGAACAGGAGCACGGCGATCCACTGCTGACGGGTGAAGCGGTGCAGCTTCGGGCGCACGATCACGAGCAGCACGTTCGCGGCGATGCCGAGGCGCAGTGCAGTGGTGCCCCAGGACCCGAGCGCGGGGAAGAGCTGGGTGGCCAGAGCTGCGCCGAACTGCAGGGAGATGCACGAGCCGAGGATGAACAGGACCGGGGTGAGCGGCACACCGGAGCCGCCGCGGGAAGCGACCGCGACGGGCGCCTGAGCGGTGGGAGCGGAGGAAGCGGAAGTCGTCACGGCTCTACTCTGGGGCCTCGTCTCCAGCCGGGTCCAGTGAATGTTCGCGACCTGTACCGTGAAGCAGAACTTCACATTACTCGGAGGTCGACGTGCTGAACCTGCACCGGTTGTTCCTGCTGCACGAACTGCACAGGCTGGGAACGATGTCGGCGATCGCGCGAGCGCATTCGATGTCGCCCTCGGCCGTCTCCCAGCAGCTCTCGCTGCTGGAGCGGGAGACCAAGGTCACCCTGTTCGAGCAGGTGGGGAGGCGGGTCGTGCTCACCGAACCCGGGGTCCGGCTCGCCCGTCGCGGCGAGGAGATGCTCGCTCTGTCGGAGACCGCCGAGGCCGAGCTCGTCCTCGCGCAGGGAGAGGCCTCCGGAGTGCTGCGGGTCGCCTCCTTCCAGACCCCGATGATCGCGCTCGCCCCGGCCGCGGTGGGCGTGCTCGCCCAGCACCACCCGCTGCTGCAGCTGGAGATGGCGCAGCAGGAGGTCGGCGACGCCTATGACGGTCTGCTCGCGCATCGGCACGACGTGATTCTGGGGGAGGACTATCCGGGCGGACAGCGCGTGGTGCGGCGCGGGACCGACCGCGAGGCGCTGCTGCGCGATCCGCTGCTGCTGGTGCTGCCGGATGCGGGCCAGTGGTCGCAGGCGGGCGCGCTCGGCGACCTCGTCGAAGCGCCGTGGGCGCTGGACCCGTCCGCCTCCCGCACGGGCATCTGGGAGCGCACCTATCTGCGCTCGGCGGGCATCGAGCCGCGCACCCGCTTCACCACCCCGGACCCGCTGCTGCAGGTGCACCTGGTCCGCTCCGGGCACGCGGTCGCCATCGTCCCGGGAATCATCGCCGCGGAACACCTCCACGGCACTCGCGTGCTGCGCCTGCCCGGCGACCCCCACCGCTCCCTCTACACCGCGGCCCGCGCCGGGGCGGCGGGCCATCCCTCGCTGCTGGCCTTCAGTGCGGCCCTGCTCGAGGCGGCCGGACACGTCTCCGACCTGCAGGGGCTGGAGACCCTGGGGCGCTGAGAGAGCCGCCTGGGCGCGTGCAGGCCGCGCGCAGGCCGCACGGCCCGTGCCCTGCTTGTGGGGCATCCCTGCGCAAGGTACCTTGATCTCAAGATACTTTCGGTGGGAGAGGTCGCGATGACGCACAGTTGGAGCCCGGAGCAGTACCTCCGCTACGAGGACGAGAGGGCGCGGCCGTTCCTCGAGCTCACCGCGAGGATCCACGCCGACGCACCGCGACGCGTGGTGGACCTCGGTGCCGGCCCCGGCACCCTGACGTCACTGCTCGCCGAGCGCTGGCCGGACGCCGAGGTGACCGCCGTCGACTCCAGTCCGGAGATGATCGAGCGAGCCCGAGGGATCGCCGAGATCTCCGCCGTGCGAGCGGATCTCCGCTGCTGGGAGCCGTCCGCACCCGTGGACGTGCTCGTGTCCAACGCGGCCCTGCAATGGGTGGACGACCATCTCGCGCTGCTTCCGCGCCTGGTGGGGATGCTCGCACCAGGTGGCTGGCTCGCGATGCAGGTGCCGGGCAACTTCGAGGAGCCCAGCCATCGGACTCGGCGCGATCTGGCCGCGCAGGAGCCCTTTGCCCAGCACGTGCGGGACGTGCCCGTGCCCTCCTCCCACGATGCGGCGACCTACCTGCGCGCCCTGCAGGGTCTCGGACTGGAGACCGATGCCTGGGAGACCACCTACCTCCACGTCCTGCACGGGAAGGACCCGGTCTTCGAGTGGGTCAGCGGCACCGGAGCCCGCCCCACGCTCCAGGCTCTGCCGGCCGGACTCCGTGCAGCCTTCGAGCAGGAATACCGGGACCGTCTGCGCACGGCCTACCCGGACTCCGGCCATGGCGTCGTGCTGCCCTTCCGGAGGGTCTTCGCCGTCGGCCGTCGTCCACGCTGAGGCCCGCCTCAGCGGACCGGCGGGAAGCTCTGCTTCGCAGCCGTCGCGATCCGGTTCAGCTGCGAGCGGTCCGAGAGGGCGCCGAGCACCGCACCGAGACCCGGGATCGCCTTGCCGAACAGTCGGGTGGAACGCAGCCCGAAGCGGCGCACCAGGCGCGCGCCGATCGCACCGACGACCTCCGACTGCGGGTTCTTCGGCAGCCTCCCCGCCACGCCGCGAGCCGCAGCGCCGGCGACCGGCCCCAGGCCCACGCTCTTGAGCACGTCCCCGGACTCCTCGCCGACCAGCGCGGCCAGGACCCGCACCCTCACCTCCTCGTCGTCGAGGTCGTAGCCGCGCACTGCGGCGATGGCGCCGACCATGCGCGTGGCCTGCACGTAGAACTCGAGCACGTTGGTGGGCAACAGGATCGGCAGGGTGACGAAGCCGCCGAGACCGGTGACGAAGCCGCCTGCGGTCACGCCCCGGCGGTGGCGGCGCACCAGGCGGCGCACGGCCACCTCGGGCCGACGCCTGCCGCGGCCCCGCTGCGCCCGTCGGGCGGTGTCCGCGGCGGAGGAGTACGTGAGCTTCCCGTCCAGGCCGATGTTGCGGATCATGGTGACCGTGCGCTCGAGGGCGCCGCCTGACGGCGCGTCCTCCCCCTTGCGCGCCTCCTTCATCGCGTCGCGCGCCGTGGACTTCGCGGATTCGTCGCTGCGCAGCATCGAGAAGATCCCCATGGCCGGCCTCCCTCGTTCTGGTGCGCCGCGTCGAGAGCGGCGCTGCGGATGATGCGCCCATCATGCCGTGCCGCTACCGCTGGGCACCGGCTGCCGACCGCTCGGTGGGGCGGCGCGGTGCGTGACGGACCTCCTGCTCGACACCGAGGTCTCCTGCCTCCGGTCGTCCGGCCTGCGCCGTAGGCTCAGGGCACCATGCAGCAGAAGCTCTATCGAGACGATGCGATCGTCCTGCGCACCCATCCGCTGGGCGAGGCCGACCGCATCATCACGCTGCTCACGCGACGCCACGGCAAGGTGCGCGCGGTGGCCAAGGGAGTGCGGCGCACGGGCAGCCGGTTCGGCGCCCGCTTGGAGCCGTTCACCCTCGTGGACGTGCAGCTGCACGCCGGGCGGAATCTCCACACGGTCACCCAGGTGGTCACGATCGAGGCCTTCGCCGTCGGCATCACCGCGGATTACGGGCGCTTCACCTCTGCCAGCGCGATGCTGGAGACCACCGATCGCCTGACCGACGAGATGGTCGACCCTCACCAGCGCGGCTTCCTGATGCTGGTCGGTGCGCTGCGCGCGATGGCCGAGGGCCGGTATGCGCCCCCGCTGGTCCTGGACTCCTTCCTGATCCGCACCCTCGCCATCTCCGGCTGGGCCCCGGAACTGCGCGTCTGCGCGACCTGCGGCGCGCCCGGGCCCCACCACGCCCTGGACATCCGTGCCGGCGGGCTGGTGTGCACCGCATGCCGACGCCCCGGAGCCGTCGCGCTGCGGCAGGCCACGATCGAGCACATGATCTTCCTCCTCGCCGGGGACTGGGAGAATGTGGTCGACGCCGACGAGACCGTCATGCAGGAAGCGGGCCGTCTCATCTCCGACACCATCACCTGGCATCTCGAGCGCTCCGTGCGCTCGATGAGCTACGTCGAACGCTGACCCCGCCCGCCGTCACCCACGAGCCGCCCTCATCCACACGACCTGGAGGATCCATGTCCGGTGCATCCGCGACCGCCTATCGGGAGCCGTTCGAGCACCCCAGCGGTGCTCGGCCTCCGCAGCTGCCGGCCCCTACCGTCCCCGGCCATGTCGCTGTGGTGATGGATGGCAACGGTCGCTGGGCGAACCGGCAGGGCCTGCCGCGCACGGCCGGCCATGAGGCCGGGGAGGCAGCGCTGCTGGACGTGGTCGCCGGAGCGCTCCAGATCGGGGTCACCCATCTGTCGGCGTACGCCTTCTCCACCGAGAACTGGAAACGGTCGCCGGAGGAGGTCCGCTTCCTCATGGGGTTCTCCCGGTCGGTGCTGCGCCGCCAGCGCGACACCCTGAACTCGTGGGGCGTGCGGATCGTGTGGATCGGTCGCGAGCAGCGGCTGTGGGGGAGCGTCATCAGGGAGCTCAAGGAGGCCGAGGAGCTCACACGCTCCAACACCCGCATGACGCTCTACATGTGCGTGAACTACGGCGGCCGGGCCGAGATCGTCGATGCGGTGCGGGAGCTCGCCGTGGAGGTCCGCTCGGGCAGGCTCAGCGGGAGGGCGATCACCGAGAAGTCGATCGCGCGGCATCTGACAGACCCGGACATGCCTGACGTGGACCTGTTCCTGCGCACGAGCGGCGAGCAGCGCACCTCGAACTTCCTGCTGTGGCAGTCCGCCTATGCCGAGCTCGTGTTCGTCCCTGAGCTGTGGCCGGACGTGGATCGCGTGGTCCTGTGGCGTGCGATCACCGAGTACGCCCGTCGTCACCGGCGCTACGGGGGAGCGGTCGACGCTCCCGATCAGCCCTCCGAGGCCTGATCCGCGGGACGAGAGTGCTCGGCGGGAAGCTGCCCGGACGGGGCAGGCTCGGAGGCGGTCGGTTCGTCGCCGACACCCTGCGGGGTGAGTGTGCCTCCTCCCGTGCGGCGACGGTGCCGCAGCAGCACGGCGACCAGGACCACCAGGAGTCCGAGCACGGCGACAGCGGCCCACGGAGAGCGCAGGAACAGCTCGAACCAGGCGGCGAAGGCGACGAGGCCGATCGTGGCGTAGATGACCGCCCAGGCGAGGCCTCCGACGGCGAGTGCCGGCAGGTAGCGGCGCAGCGGCATGCCGGTGAGCCCGGCGGCCGCGTTGGCGGCGGTCTGGAACCCGATGGTCAGGAAGCTCAGGGCCACGACGGGTGCGCCCCAGCGGTTGACGATCTTCGTGGCCCGTGCGACCCGCGGTGAGGCGAGGAACGCGGCGATCCTGCCGCGGTTGGCGGCTTTGCGAGCGGCGCGGCCCAGCGCGTACGTCGAGCCGGCACGCAACCAGATCACGAGGTAGAGCAGCGCGATCCCCTGCAGCAGCGGGAGCGACTGCACCCAGTCCATCACCGCGCGTCACCGCCGTCGTCGGCGGCGAGCTGCGCATGCTCGGCGCACAGGCCGAAGACTTCGAGCGTGTGGTCCAGATCGGTGAAGCCGTGCTCCTCCGCGATCGCGGTCATGGCGTTCTCGAGCTTGGGGGCGAGGAACTCGACGGTGCGGCCGCACTCCCGGCACACGAGGTGATGGTGATGCCCGGTGTCCTCGCACTGGCGGTACAGGGCCTCCCCGTCGGCGGCGATGAGGACGTCCAGCCGACCGGAGGAGCTGAGCGCCTGCAGGTTGCGGTACACGGTCGCCAGGCCCACGGTCTCGCCGTCGGACCTCATCTGCTCGTGGATCTGCTGGGCGCTGCGGAATTCCGCCTGCTGGGCCAGCGTCTCGAGGATCGCAGCTCTCTGGCGGGTGTTCCGTTGCATGCCTCGATTATCCACCATCGCGAGCGGGACCTCTATCCTCCGTGAGGGGATCGACGGTGCTGGATCAGCGGACCCGGAGGGTCGTCTCCCCGGCGGGCGCCCGCGTGCTCTCGGCGACCTGGTCCGTGCGGACGGCACGCCTCTGCAGCAGCGGTCGGGAGAGCAGAGCGAGCACGTAGACCGCGATCGTGGCCAGCACGATCACGCCTCCGGGCGGCAGGTCGACGTAGACGGTGACCAGGAGTCCGCCGAGGGAGCACACGACGGCGATCACCATGGCGGTGCGCATGGTGCGGGTGAAGCCGACGACGAGCTGCTGGGCGGCGGCGACCGGCACGATCATGAGCGCCGAGACCATGAGTGCGCCGACGATCCGCATCGAGAGGGTCACGGTCAGCGCGGCCATCACGGCGATCAGCACGTTGACGGTGCGCACCGGCAGGCCGGAGGCCCGGGCGAACTCCTCGTCGCCGGTGACGGCGGCGAGCAGCCCGCTGAGGCCGATGCCGATGCCCAGGACGACGACGGCGAGCACCAGGGCGATGACCAGATCCGGCGCCGTCACCGTGGACAGCGAGCCGAAGAGGTATCCCATGAGGTTCTGGGAGGTGCCGCCGGCGAGCTGGATGATCACGACGCCGCCGGCGATGCCCCCGTAGAACATGATCGCCAGCGCCACGTCGCGGCTGGTGTGGCTGACCTCGCGCACGTACTCGATGGCCAGGGCGGCGAGGACGGAGGCCGCCAGCGCCCCGGGGATCGCGAGCAGGTCGGCGGGGGTCGCCGTGACCCAGGCGCCCACCAGCCAGCCCACGGCGACGCCGGTGAGCGCGACATGGCCGAGCCCGTCGCCCAGCAGCGAGAGCCGCTTCTGGACCAGATAGGTGCCGACCACGGGAGCGGTCAGCCCGATGAGCACCGCGATGATGAGCGGGTAGCGCAGCAGGTCGGAGGTGAGGATGTCGAGGGGGGAGATCATGCCGGGTGGATCTCCTGTCCGAGGCATTCGTCGAGCGGGGCGGCGTCTTCGGGATGGCCGTGCCCCGGGTCGAGGTGGGGGCGGTCCTTGGCGGGGCCGTCGTGCACCACGTGACCGTGGTCCAGGACGACGGCCCGGTGGATGTCTCCCTCCAGGGAGCCGGTCTCGTGCAGGACGACCAGGATCGTGGTGCCGCGGGCGGAGAGCTCGCGGAAGAGGACGGAGATGAGCTGCTGGGTGGGCAGGTCCACCCCGGAGAACGGCTCGTCCAGGACGAGGAACTCGGGATCACGCACGAGGGCACGGGCGATCATCACCCGCCGACGCTGGCCGCCGGACATCCGGGTGATGGGGCGCCCGGCGAGATCCTCGAGGCCGACGGCGCGCAGGGCGTCGGAGACGCGCGAGTCGCGCGTGCGCGGCCACCATGACCGCGATCCCAGCAGTCCGGCCGCGACGGTCTCCCGCGCGGTGGCGGGGATGGACCCCGCCTCGGCGGAGTCCTGGGGCACGTAGCCCATGCGGTCGTGAGCGCGGGCCTGCTGCACGGGGGAGCCGAAGAGGCGGGCCGTCCCGGTCTCCACCGGCAGGACGCCGACGATGGCGCGCAGCAGCGTGGACTTGCCCGACCCGTTGGCTCCCAGCAGGGCGACCAGCTCACCGGACTCGATCGTGAGGTCCACGTCGTGCAGCACGCGCATGCTGCCGCGGCTGACGGAGATCCCGGAGACCTCGACGACCGTGGTCCGCTGTCCGCTCATGCCCAGCTCTCCAGGAGCTTGCGGCTGTTCTCTCGCATCACGGCAGGATAGTCGGAGTCCGCGGACAGCTGGGTCTCGAGGTTGTCGAGCTCCTCACTGGTCACGCCGGCGTTCTGGGCGAGGGTCTTGGCGACCTTCGGCGAGGCGGTGGTCTCGAAGAAGATTGTGCTGACGCCCTCCTCCTCGATGACCTTCTCGAGCTCGAGGAGCCGCTGCGGGGACGGCTCGGTCTCCGGATCGACACCGGCGATGCCGACCTGGTGGAGGTCGTACCGATCGGCGAGGTAGGCATACGCCGCGTGGCTCGTGATGAAGGTGCGTTCCCCGTCGACCGACCCGAACTGCTCGGCGAGCTCGGCATCCAGGGCCTCCAGGTCGCCGCGCACCTCGGCGGCGGCAGTGGTGAAGGCCTCGGCGCTCTCGGGCTCGAGCGCTCCGAGACGATCGGCGATCGCGTCGCCGATGTCGGCCATCCGCAGCGGGTCGTGCCAGAGGTGAGGGTCGGTCGGGCCATGGTCGTGGTCATCGTCCGTCTCGTCGGCGCCGTCCTCCTCATGGGTGTGGCCGTCGGTGGGGAGCAGCTCGATCACCGAGGTGACGTCCAGTGCGTTGTCGCCGTCGCCGGAGGAGATCGCGTCGTCGAGGGAGGCCTGGTAGCCGGGGATCTGCAGCACCAGGGCCGCCTCCTGGACCGCGAGCACCTGACGCACGGAGAGCTCGAGGCCGTGCGCGTCGGCCCCCGGCGTCGCGAAGTCGGTCACGTCCACCCGGTTGCCGCCGATGCGGGTGACCAGGTAGGTGAGCGGATAGTTCGAGGTGGCCACCGTGAGCCCGCCGCTGCCGCTCTCGGCCCCGTTCCCGTCGTCACCGCAGGCAGCGAGCACGACAGCGCCCGCGCCGAGACCGGCGAGGGTGAACAGGGAACGGCGGGAGGTGTGCGGCAGCAACGACATGACAATGATTCTCACCAGCGTGCGGGGTGCGCGCAAGTCGAACTGCTCACTCGACCCCACTTCCGTGCGCACGGTCACAGCAGTGCCGTCGCTATGCTGGGGTGGATCCGATCCATCCCGTCACCAGGAGTCTCCCCGTGGCCAAGGCCCCCGCCAGCACGCTGGACAACGTCATCGCTCTCACGAAGAAGCGCGGCTTCGTGTTCCCGGCGGGAGAGATCTATGGCGGTACCCGCTCCGCATGGGACTACGGACCGCTCGGAGTCGAGCTCAAGGAGAACATCAAGCGCCAGTGGTGGCGGACCTTCGTGCAGTCCCGTGCCGACATGGTGGGCCTGGACTCCTCGATCATCCTGCCCAAGCGCGTCTGGGAGGCCTCCGGTCACGTCGCCACCTTCACGGACCCGCTGGTGGAGTGCAAGAGCTGCCACAACCGCTTCCGCGAGGACCACCTGATCGAGGGCTTCGAGCAGAAGAAGGGCCGCGCCCCCGAGGGCGGCCTGGCCGAGGTGCCCTGCCCCAACTGCGGCACCCGCGGCGAGTACACCGACCCCCAGCAGTTCTCCGGCCTGATCAAGACGTATCTCGGCCCGGTGGACAGCGAGGCCGGCCTGACCTACCTGCGCCCCGAGACCGCACAGGGCATCTTCGTGAACTTCCTCAACGTCGTCACCGCGACCCGCCAGAAGCCGCCCTTCGGCATCGGCCAGGTCGGCAAGGCGTTCCGCAACGAGATCACCCCCGGCAACTTCATCTTCCGCACCCGCGAGTTCGAGCAGATGGAGATCGAGTTCTTCACGCCGCCCTCCGAGGCGGACGCCTTCTTCGCCTCGTGGGTCGAGGAGTGCTGGAACTGGTTCATCGACCTCGGCATGAACCCGGACAACCTGCGTCGCTTCGACGTGCCCGAGGACGAGCGCGCGCACTACAGCGCCGGCACCATCGACTTCGAGTACCGCTTCGGCTTCCAGGGCAGCGAGTGGGGCGAGCTGATGGGCATCGCCAACCGCACCGACTACGACCTGGCCAGCCATACCGAGGGTTCCGGCACGAAGATGCAGTACTTCGACCAGGCCGCCAACGAGCGCTACACGCCCTATGTGATCGAGCCGAGCTTCGGCCTGACCCGCTCGATGATGGCGTTCCTGGTGGATGCGTACACCGAGGACGAAGCCCCCAACGCCAAGGGCGGCGTCGACAAGCGCACCGTGCTCAAGCTCGACCCGCGCCTCGCGCCGATCAAGGCCGCGGTGCTGCCGCTGTCCAAGAGCGAGGAGCTGATCCCGCAGGCCACCCGCCTCGCGGACCAGCTGCGCAAGCACTGGAACGTCGAGCTGGACGTCACGCAGGCCATCGGTCGCCGCTACCGCCGACAGGACGAGATCGGCACGCCGTTCTGCATCACGGTGGACTTCGACACGGTCGACGACCTGGCCGTCACGATCCGCGAGCGCGACACCATGGCGCAGGAGCGCGTGGCCCTCGACCAGGTGGAGTCCTACCTCGCCGCTCGCCTCATCGGCGTCTGAGCAGGTCCCGGGCTGCGTCGGGGACGGGAGTCGCTCTCACGCTCCACGACGGGCTGTCCTTCACGGGGCAGTCCGTCCTCGAGGTGACTGCCGGTCCGGTGTTCTGCGAGGGACCGGGAGCCCTCACCCGGATCCGGGAGTCGCTCGCCTGGTATCCCGATGCCGTGTGGCGATACGCGGTGGCCGCTGACTGGTCCCGGCTCAGGCAGGAGTTCCCCGACGTGGGCCGCGCGGGGCTGCGTGGCGACGAGGACGGCTCGGCCGTGATCGCCGCGCGTCATGTGCGCACTCTGCTCCACCTCGCCCATCTGCTGCATCGCTGCTGGCCCCGTACGGGAAGCGGCTCGCGCACTCCGCGGCCCGTCTGCCGGGCGGCACGGCGCTGCGCGTCACCGTGCTGGAGGTGCTGCGGGCGCCGGAGTGGCGGTCGCGCCAGAGCGCGCTGGCCGACGCCGTCGAACAGCTCGCTGTGGTCCAGGGCGAGCAGGGTCTGCCCACTCCGAGCCCCGCGACCGAACCGTTCTTCGACCGCCCCCACATCGGTCTGCGGGAGATGGCCGAGCTGGTCACCGCACAGATCCGGGGCCCTGCAGTCCGGGCGCTGCCGGTCGGTGCCGGCACCGCCGAGCAGATCAGCGACAACGTGAGCGTGCTCGTCGACGCCGACGCGCGGCGCCGTCTTGTGGGCGGCTGAGGCGCTCGAGCACGACCGGTGCCGCCGTCGGAGCCTCCCGGCGGAGGGGGCCGACGGCTCGGGCCCGCGCCCCGCTCTGCTCAGCGCTGATCAGCGCAGGACGGATCCTCTCCCGTCCCTCCCTCGGGGCGCGGATGCTGGAGCCATGACACGCACAGCGACACTTCCGCACCTCGAGGATTCCGCGGCCGCACCCGCAGCGGCCGGCCTCGGAGCCCTCACCGCCACCCGACTGCTCCACCACCGGGTGCTGATCCTGGACCGAGAGCTGGACCAGGACAACGGCGCCCAGCTCAGCGCGCAGCTCCTCCTGCTGGCCGCCGAGGACCCGCGCCAGGACATCACCCTGCTCATCAACTCTCCGGGCGGCCTGGTCCCCGCCATGCTCGCGATCGGCGATCTCATGGACCTGGTCCCGTGCGATGTGCGCACCGTCGCCCTCGGCATGGCGTACAGCGCCGGACAGTTCCTGCTCACGCACGGCACCCCGGGCAAACGCATGATCCTTCCCCACGGGCGGGTCCTCATGCACCAGGGGTCCGCCGGCTTCGGAGGCAGCGCCGCGGACATCGAACTGCAGGCCGAGGATCTGCGCCGCAGCCGAGATCTCCTCATCGCTCTGACCGCGGAGCGCACCGGGCAGAGCGCGGAGACCATCGCTCAGGACTCGGACAGGGATCGGCTCTGGGATGCCGAGGGTGCTGTCGAGTACGGCTTCTGCGACCGCATCGTCACCTCCCTCGACGAGGTCCTCCCTCTCGGCATCGGGGCACGGACAGGTACCTCTCTGGGAGTGACCGGCGTGGTCGCCTCCCCCCACTCCGCACCGTCAGGAGATGCACGATGAGCACCTACACCATCCCCAGCGTCATCGAGCGCACCCGGACCGGGGTGGAACGCAGCGCAGACGTGTATTCGCGGCTGCTGTCGGATCGCATCATCTACCTCGGCACGCCGATCGACGACGGAGTCGCCAACTCGGTGATCGCGCAGATCCTGCACCTGGAGAACGAGTTCTCCGACGCCCCGATCCATCTCTACCTGAACTCCAGCGGGGGCGATGCCCAGGCCGTGCTGGCCATCTACGACACCCTGGCGTACGTCCGCAGCCGAGTCGCCGTGACCTGTGTGGGCCAGGTGGTCGCGGCGCCCGTCGTGCTGCTCGCAGCTGGCACGCCCGGGCTGCGCTCAGTGCTTCCCCACACTCGCGTGGTGCTCCATCCGCTGGAGGCGCAGGGTCGCGGCGCCGTGCCCGATCTGATCCTGGCCACGGAAGAGGTGGAACGGATCCGGCGTGCGCTCGAGCTGCTGATCGCCGAGCACTCCGGGACCTCTCTGGAACATGTGCGCCGGGACCTCGAGCGGGAGCAGGTGCTGGACGCCGAGGCAGCCGTCGCCTACGGGCTCGCCGACGAGGTGCTGCTCAGGCGGCCGCCAGCAGCGTGAGACCGGGCCGGGCGGCGAGGGCGACCTCGCCGCCTCCCTGCCCGGCGGCACGCGGCCTCGCCACGGGGGAGGACACGGAACGGTACGGGCGGGACGGCCGCGGCGAGGAGGCCAGCTCCAGGGAGAGCGGATAGTCGCCGAGGGTGTCCGGGAGCAGCGCGGGTTCGGCGGCTCGGAGCAGCAGCTGGGAGACGCTCACACCGAGGGCCCCGGTGATCGCGGCCAGCAGCTCGGAGGACGGATCCTTACGGCCCCGTTCGACATCGGAGAGGTGCTGCATGCTGATGCCCGCCGCTTCCGCGACCTGGGCGAGCGTGCGGGCCTGGCGCCGCCGCTCGTCACGGAGCACGGCGCCGACGAGCTCGCGCAGCAACGGATCCAGATGCCCACTCATGTCCCGAGGCTACGCCGGCTCCTCCCGCTCGTCGGGTGCCTCCGCTGTGAGCAGAACACGTCAGAGCTGACGTCGCAGCGCAGGAGTCCCCAGGCCTGCGCGCGACGTGGGGCGCGGTCACCCCGGTCCGGAGCAGTCGGGAGGGCGGGAGCAGGCCGGCCGGTGCAGTGGCTGCTGGATGTCGTGAACCTTCCTCCCCAGCGTCATCCGATGCACTTCACCCTCGTCGCCCCTCCCGAGCGACGGGGCGAGGTGGGACAATCACGGTGATGACCACCCTCGATGCTCCCACCACCCCGCCCCTCCAGGCTGCCGGGGGCACTCGGCGATCCCTGAGGATCGGCCCGCACACGATCGACACCCCTGTGGTGCTCGCCCCGATGGCCGGGATCACCAATATGGCGTTCCGCCTGCTGTGCCGTGAGTTCGGCGCCCTCCACAGCGAGGACGACGGCGGTCTGTACGTCTCCGAGATGGTCACCACGCGTGCCCTCGTGGAGGACCACGCGGAGTCCTGGCGCCTGGTGACGATGGGGGAGCGGGAGACGCCGCGCTCCGTCCAGCTGTACGGGGTGGACCCCTCGACGGTGCGCCGAGCCGTCGAGATGATCCGCGAGCGCGATCTCGCCGACCACATCGACCTCAACTTCGGCTGCCCGGTCCCCAAGGTGACGCGACGTGGGGGCGGCGGTGTGCTGCCCTGGAAGACGGAGCTGTTCACGAGGATCGTGCGCGCCGCGGTCGAGGCCGCGGGACCCGAAGTGCCCGTCACCGTCAAGACGCGCATCGGCATCGACGACGACCACCAGACCTTCCAGGACGCCGGCCTGATCGCCCAGGAGGTCGGCGCCGCCGCGATCGCCCTGCACGGCCGCACCGTCGTGCAGCACTACTCGGGCACCGCCCGCTGGCAGGCGATCACCGAGCTGAAGGAGCGGGTCACCGACATCCCCGTGCTCGGCAACGGCGACATCTGGTCCGCGGAGGATGCGCTGTCGATGATGGATCAGACGGGCTGTGACGGCGTCGTGGTGGGGCGCGGATGCCAGGGGCGGCCGTGGCTCTTCGCGGACCTCGCCGCCGGGTTCGCCGGCAGGCCCGATCGGGTGCAGCCCTCCATGGGCGACATCGCCAGGATCATGCGCCGTCACGCGGAACTCCTGGTGGAGTACTTCGAGGACGAGGGCCGTGCCGTGCGCGATCTGCGCAAGCACGTGGCCTGGTACTTCAAGGGGTACCCGGTCGGCGGCGAGATGCGCCACCGGCTCGCGACCATGGAATCCCTCGCCGATCTCGACGCGAAGCTCGCCGAGCTGGATCTGGACAGCCCCTACCCGGGCGACGCCGTCGAGGGTCCCCGGGGGCGGGCCGGCAACCCGAAGCGGGCCGTGGTGCCCGAGGGCTGGATGACGTCCCGCGAGCTGTCCGCCGATCACGCCGCACGCCTCCACGAGGCCGAGCTCGACACCTCAGGGGGCTGAGCAGTGACCACGTCGCACCATCCGAACGCCGACCGGGGCCAGAGCCGTCCGCAGGATCCGGTCGCGGAGCCCGCTGTCGGCTACACGCACGCCGACGTCGAGCGCTGGGCCGACGAACCCCCGAAGTCCCAGGCCCGCACTCCGTTCCAGCGGGACCGGGCCCGGGTGCTGCACTCGTCGGCCCTGCGCCGGCTGGGCGCGAAGACCCAGGTCCTGGGCGCCGGCGCCAACGACTTCGTGCGCACCCGCCTCACGCATTCGCTCGAGGTGGCCCAGGTGGGTCGCGATATCGGCCTGGAGCTGGGATGCGACCCCGACATCGTCGACGCCGCCTGCCTCTCCCACGATCTGGGTCATCCGCCCTTCGGGCACAACGGCGAGAAGGTGCTCGACGCGATCGCCGCCGACTTCGGCGGGTTCGAGGGCAACGCCCAGACCCTGCGTCTGCTCACCCGTCTCGAGCCCAAGATCCTCGGCGAGGACCGCCCCTATGGGCTGAACCTCACCCGCGCGAGCGTGGACGCAGCGATCAAGTACCCCTGGGCCCGGGGCGAGGGTCCGGACCCCAGCTCCCCGAAGTTCGGCGCGTACGCCGATGACCTCGACGTCTACCAGTGGGCGCGCCAGGGCTCGATCCCCGGCCGGAAATGCTTCGAAGCGCAGGTCATGGACCTCGCCGACGACATCGCCTACTCCGTCCACGACATCGAGGACGCGATCACCGGGCTCACCCTGGACCTCGGGAGGCTGCAGGACCCGATGGAGAGGTCGGCCGCCCTGTACGTGGTGCAGGACTGGTACATGCCCGATGAGTCGATCGACGAGCTCGACGCCGCTCTGCAGCGTCTCGAGGCCGAGCCGTACTGGATGCTCACCTTCACCGGCACGGTGCGTTCCGCCGCCGGGTTGAAGGACATGGCCAGCCAGCTCATCGGCCGCTTCACCCGGTCCGCGATCTCCGCCACCCGCGCCGCCCACGGCACCGGGCCGATCTCCCGGTACGGCGGCGACGTCCTGGTGCCGGAGCAGACTCATCTGGAGATCGCGGTGCTCAAGGGACTGGCCGCCGCCTATGTGATGTCCTCCGCCTCGCAGCAGCCCGTGTACGAAGCGCAGGAGGAGATCATCCGCGACCTCTACTCGCGTCTGTGGAACTCCGGCACGCAATATCTCAGCCCCCTGTTCGCCGAACTGTGGGAGGCTTCGGGCGATGACGACACGCGACGCCGTGTGGTCATCGATCAGATCGCCTCCTACACGGATGTCACGGCGCGACGGCTCCACGAAGTGCTGTTCGACCGCGCGATCACCCACATCACGGCAGCCGACACCCCGCTGCCAGGACTCGGATCGGAGCTGTGAGGAGTTGGCCCAGGGACTGATCCGGCGCTCCGACGTGGAGCTGGTGCGAGAGCGCTCCCGTCTCGACGAGGTCGTGGGCGAGCACGTCACGCTGCGCACCGGCGGGATCGGCTCGATGAAGGGCCTGTGCCCCTTCCACGACGAGAAGACCCCTTCCTTCAACATCCGCCCGCAGCTGGGCCACTGGCACTGCTTCGGCTGCGGCGAGGGGGGTGACGTGATCTCGTTCGTGCAGAAGATCAACCACCTCAGCTTCGTCGAGGCCGTCGAGATGCTCGCCGGGCGCTACGGCGTGCAGCTGCACTACGAGGAATCCACCGGGGGCGGCGGCGACCGCCCGGATTTCGGCACCCGACGTCGGCTGCTGGATGCGCACGCCATCGCCGAGGAGTACTACCGCGAGCAGCTCGACACCCCGGCGGCGGAAGTGGGACGCCGTTTCCTCGCCGAGCGGGGCTTCGACCGTGCCGCGGCCGAGCGCTTCGGCGTCGGATTCGCTCCCGAGGGCTGGGACTCGATCACGTCCGTGCTGCGCAAGCGCGGCTTCACCGAGGACGAGCTGACCGCTTCGGGCATCGTCTCCCAGGGGCAGCGCGGCGTCTACGACCGTTTCCGCGGGCGGCTCATCTGGCCGATCCGCGACATCACGGGGAACACGATCGGCTTCGGTGCCCGCCGTCTGCTGGAGTCGGATCAGGGCCCGAAGTACCTCAACACCCCCGAGACCGCGATCTACCACAAGTCCCAGGTGCTCTACGGCCTGGACCTCGCGCGCAAGGACATCTCGTCCCAGCGGCGCGTGGTGGTGGTCGAGGGGTACACCGACGTGATGGCGGCTCACCTCGCAGGGGTGCCCACCGCCGTCGCATCGTGCGGCACGGCCTTCGGTGCGGAGCACGTGAAGGTCGTGCGCCGGGTGATGGGCGATTCGAACCGGAGCGCTGGTCTGCGCCTGAACACTGACGGGCGCGGACTGTCCGGAGAGGTCATCTTCACCTTCGACGGAGACGCCGCCGGCCAGAAGGCCGCCCTGCGTGCCTTCGAGGAGGATCAGAAGTTCGTCGCCCAGACCTACGTCGCCGTCGAGCCGAACGGGATGGATCCGTGCGACCTCCGCATCAGCCAGGGTGACCAGGCGGTCATGGACCTCATCGACTCCCGCAAGCCGATGTTCGAGTTCGCGATCCGTTCGGCCATATCCCAGGTGGACCTCGACACGGTCGAAGGACAGGTCACCGCATTGCGGATGGCGGCCCCCGTCGTCGCGAGCATCCGCGACCGCGCCATGCGCCCCGAGTACGCCCGTCGGCTGTCCGGCTGGCTCGGAATGGACGAGCGCACCGTGCTGCGCGCCGTGCACGACGCCGCCCGCAGCGAGGGCCGCACCGGCCGCCACGTCGAGGAGCCGCTGAGCACCCAGCGCCCCGGCACACAGACGGAGGGCGCAGACGACTCCCCGGCGATCCCGATGGCCCGCTTGGCGGACGTCGTCAGTCCGCGCGACCCCGTCGGCCAGGTCGAGACCCAGTCGCTGGCTGTCATGCTGCAGGCACCCCAGCTGCTGTCGACCGAGACCGTCGGCGCGCTGCCGGACGATGCCTTCCACGTCCCCGCCCTGCAGGGCGTCTGGGACGTGATGCTCGCGGCCGGCACGCTGCTCGACGCGGTGATCGGCACCCTCCACCCTGCCCGCTACCTCGAGCAGGTGATGGAGATCGCGGGGGAGACCGTGCGTCCCCTCATCGTGGAGATCGCGAACCTCGATCTGCCCGCCCGGGACGAAGCAGGCCTCAAGCGCCTGGCCGAATCCCTGCTGGCACGGCTCAGCGAGCTGTCGATCACCCGTGAGTACTCGGTGCTCAAGCAGCGCCTGCAGCGCACGGACCCCTCCGACGGCGAGCGCTATCAGGAGATCCTCACTCGACTCGCACAGGTCCAGGACAAACGGCGAGCTCTGCGCCAGGCGGACGACTGATCCTGGGCCGACCGGCGACGCCGGCGCGAGCACCCGCCCGGGAGCGTCGGGCCGCGGTGCGTCGTCCGTCCGCACCGGAGGGACGATCGGTGCCGGGACGACGGCGGGCACGGATCGCCCGCACCGCTTCGCTGATGCCGCCGACGGCGAGCGCGAGCCCGATGCCGAGCGCGACCCCCAGCAGGGGCTGCTCATGGAAGGCGAGCCCGCCCAGCATGCCGATGCCCACGCTGTAGAGGGACCACAGAGCCGTGGAGATGGCGGCCACCGCGAGGAACCGGCTTCGCGGGTATCCGATGATCCCGGAGGCGAGGGTCGACGCGGTGCGACCGCCGGGGATGAACCGCGCGGTGATCAGCAGCGTGCCACCGCGTACCCTCATCTCCTCCTCGGCCCAGCTGAGCAGGGAGCCGCCCCAGCGCCGTCTCCGCAACCACTTCGCCACAGGCCCTGCGCGGCGTCCCAGGAGATGGGCGATGACATCGCCGAGCAGAGCGCCGCTCCACGTCGCGAGCAGCACCAGCAGCGCATCGGGCTGTCCGGTGGTGGCGTACGCCGCGGCGGTGATGACGACGGTCTCGGCCGGCAGGACGGGCAGCACCGCGTCGACCAGCACGAGCGCCAGGATCAGCGGATAGAGCCAGGGTGAGGTGAGCAGTGAATCGGCGAGCTGCAGGACGGCGTCCATCTCGGATCTCCTGGGAACGGGTGGTGAGGTGATGACGACGCTACGGAGCATCGCGGGGGCCCGAACAGCGGGTCGGCCCCGGCGACCTCGGCAGTCATCAGCGTGCCGACCCTGCAGGAAACCGTAGAGGTGACGAGGGGAAGCACCCTGCGAGCCGGAGGCGCCGACTTGCTAGGTTTCCGGTGACGCCGCACAGCGTCCCCGTCCCCAGGAGCTCTTCGATGCGTCTTCCCGACCTCTCGGCCATCTACCTGCCGCGCGAGCCTGCCCGCCTCCTGCGCCGGTCGCTGCGTCACATCGTGGGGACCCTGGCCGGGCTGGTCCTGGGCCCGCTGCTGGTGCTCACCTCACTGCTGATGCTGGTGCGATGGCGCGGCCCCTTCGCTCGAGTGCGAGGCTGGGAGCTGCGGCGCCTGCAGCAGGCCTATCGCCTGCAGCTCGAGGACGGGACCGGACAGTTCCTCGGCGGCCGCCGAGCACTGCTCCACGGCGTGCTCATGGCCGTGCTCGGATACCTGATGATGGATCTGCTGCTGCTCGTGTTCGCCATCGTGCTGGGCAGCTTCACGCAGTCCTTCTACGGCAGCCCGGTCACCCTCGAATTCGATCTGTGGGTGATCAGCAGGCCCGCCCCGGCCGTGCTCATCATCTTCGGCACCTCGAGCCTGCTGGCCGCAGCCCTCTATGCCGAGTTCGCGGTGTGGGTGCAGGCCCGGCTCCTGCGGCGCTGGACGGGCATCGTGCGCACCGATGCCCTGGAGAGCCGGATCAGCCGGCTCCTGATCACGCGGCGCGGCGTGGTGGTCGCCATCGACGACGAGCGTCGACGCATCGAGCGCGACCTGCACGACGGCGTCCAGCAGAACGTCGTCTCGCTCTCGGTCACCCTGGCCCGTGCCCGGCGCGCCGCGGATCCCGAGCGCGCCGCCGCGCTGCTGGATCAGGCGCACAGCCAATCGCAGGAGCTGATCGAGGAAGTGCGCCAGGTGGCCTGGAGGATCTATCCGACGGCGCTGGACGAGCACGGTCTGGCGTCGGCGCTGGATGGGGTCGCCGCCACGAGCCCGATGCCGGTCCAGGTCGATGTCCGGCTCGAGGGGGAGGTGCCGCCCGCCGTCGAGTCCGCCGCGTACTTCGTGGCCCGCGAAGCGGTCACCAACGTGGTCAAGCATGCCCGGGCCGACCATGTCCGGATCACCGTCGTGACCGTCACCGAACCGGACCGCCGGGTGCTGCGCCTGAACGTCGTCGACGACGGCATCGGCGGTGCGGACCCCGAGGGAGGCGGCCTCCAGGGCCTCGCGCGCCGGGTCGCCGCGCTGGACGGTAGCGTGAGCGTGGACAGCCCCGCCGGCGGGCCGACGACCATCTCTGCGGAGGTCCCCTGTGACTGAGCCCGAACACCGAGCCGATCCTGCGACCGACGGCCCGTTGACGGTGGTCCTCGCCGATGACGCGGTGCTGCTGCGCGAGGGGGTGCGCAGCCTCCTGGTCGACGAGGGCATCGAGGTGCTGGCCTCGGTCGGGGACGGCGAGGCGCTGCTGACAGAGGTCGACCGTCTTCGACCGCGCGTGGCCATCGTGGATGTCCGCATGCCGCCGACCCACACCAACGAGGGGCTGCTCGCCGCCCTGCGGATCAAGCGGGAGCACCCGGACGTGGGAGTGCTGGTGCTCTCCCAGTACGTCGCCCGCGAATACGCGAGCGACCTGCTGAGCACAGAGATGCCCGGCATCGGCTATCTGCTCAAGGACCGCATCACCGAGATCGACAGCTTCCTACGCGCCGTGCACGACATCGCCACCGGCGGCACCGTGATCGATCCGGCCGTCGTGCGGGCGCTGCTGCGCAACCCGGAGCAGCAGAAGGCACTGAGTCGAGTGACCCCGCGGGAGCTGGAGGTGCTCGAGTCGATGGCCGAGGGGCTCTCCAACCGCGGGATCGCCGAGCGTCTGTTCCTCTCGCTCAGCACGGTGGAGAAGGCGATCAGCGCGATCTTCGACAAGCTCGAGCTGACGGGCGATGAGCAGACCAGCCGACGGGTGCAGGCCGTCCTGCGCTACCTCGATGACGAACGGTCCTCCAGCTAGGATGACGAACGGTTCTCGAGCGAGTTGAGGCCCCGAACCGTCCGTCCAGGCCGTCCGCAGTCATTGACGCTCGGCAGCGGCGGTGGAATGCTCGTCGTCGTCCGTGGGCCCGCACGGGACGCACAGTGCGCTCGATGACCGAGCGCCATGATCGGGAGTCCCATCGATGACGATGACACGCCGCACCCTTGTCGCCCTGACGGCTGCCGCCCTGCCTGCACTCGGAGCGGCCTCCGACGCCCACGCCGCTCCACCGGGAGAACCGCGTGTCCGAGGAGCAGAGGCACTCGCGCGAGCACGAGTCGCGGCGGACGTGCTGATGTCCGACTACGACGAGGACAAGGCCTGGTTCCCGTCGAGCTGGTGGAACTCCGCCGTGGCCCTCCAGACCATCGGGGACTACATGCTGCGCAGCGGCGATCGACGCTACCTGAAGCAGCTCGACCGCACCTTCGAGCGGAACAAGGGCCCGTTCCCGGCCGGCGAGCTCTCCGGGGACGAGCTGTACGGCAACTTCACCAGCCGCGCCATCGACGACTCCGGCTGGTGGGCGCTGACCTGGATCACCGCCTATGACCTGACACGGGACCCGAAGTATCTGGACATGGCCGTGACCATAGGCGAGTTCATGAACGACTTCTGGGATCCCGCCACCTGCGACGGGGGCATCTGGTGGGACGAGGAGCGCACCTACAAGAACGCCGTCACCAACGGCCAGTGGATCCGGATCACGGCCGAGCTGCACAATCGGATAGACGGTGACACGGTGTGGCTGGACCGCGCCCAGGTCGCTTGGGACTGGTACGCGGACAGCGGTCTGCTCAACGAGCGCGGCCTGGTCAACGACGGGCTGACCGACGCCTGCGAGAACAACGGCGATCGTGTGTACACGTACAACCAGGGACTGGCGATCGGGGCTGCGCTGGAGTTGTGGCGGGCCACCGGGGACGCGGAACTGCTCGAGGCCGCGCGATATGTCGCCGATTCGGCACTGGTAGAGGGCGCCCTGGTCACCGACGGGATCCTCACCGAGTGGACCGACGTGCTGGGGGAGACCACCAACGACAACCACAAGCAGTTCAAGGGCATCTTCCTGCGCTATCTGATGGATCTCGCGGACACCACGGGGGAGGACCGCTACCGGCAGGCCGTGGCCACCCAGGCCGCGACGATCTGGGAGGACGACCGCACGATCGGCGACGAGCTCGGCGTGCGATGGGCCGGGGCGAGCACCGAGGACTCCCCGAACGTCTTCGACTGGCGCACCCAGGCCAGCGCCCTGAGCGCTCTGATCGCGGACCTCGCGGACTCCGGTGTGCGCCGCTCCCTGTCGGCCTCCCTCTCCCGACCGCCGGTGGTGATCCCTGACGGCGAGCCCACGTCGGTGCAGCTCGACCTGGACGTCGCCCTCACCTCGACCGCCTCCAGGCCGGTCCGCGTGGGCATCGAGGGGGAGGGACCGGACGGCTGGAGGATCGAGGTCGCGGGCAGCATCGACCTGGACGTGCCGGAGGACGAGGGCACGCCGATCTCCACGACCCTCCCGGTGCAGGTGACGATCCCGGCGGAGGCCGATGACGGACACCATCTCGTCTCGGTGACGGCCACCGCCCTCGGTGGACTGGAGTTCGTCGCCCGGTCCGAGGTCCTCGTGGCCCGCGCGATCGACTTCGACGGCGGTACCGAGGACGGGCCGTGGCTGTGGGACGTCGGCGGCTCGGGTGTCACCGACGAACCGGGCCGCTTCGCCGACGGGACGAGCTTCTTCGTCTATCGCTTCCCGTTTCCGGCGAGCACGACCGCCGCGGAGCTCACCGTGGCGATCAGCAACCAGTTCCTGGTGGACGTGGGACCGGACGGGGAGACCTGGACCCGGGTGCTGGCCGAGGACGAGCCCCTGCGGGATGCCTCGAACCGGGGCGACCACACGATCGATCTGACGCCCTATCTCGGCGACGAGGACAAGGACGTCTACCTGAAGGTCTCCGATGCCTTCCCGGAGGATGGGTGGGGCGGCCAGGTGCACCACGTGAGTGCGCAGTACAGCGGGGCGTGAACGAACCGCTCGATCAACCGTCCCGAGACGGTTTCCGTCGGCGTCTCCTGCTCGGCGTGAAGCTCGGTATGACCACGTCGATCAGAAAGCCGACGACGAGTTCGAGGAGTACTCCGAGCAAGCTCATTCAGAGAGAATACGGGATACCCCGCTGCTCCGCAGGCCGGGCGATGCGTCATGAGGGAACGTGTCCACTGCGTACCGAAGAGGCCGTGCAACTCCCGACTACGGCTCTGACCTGGTAGCCCAGGCGGGGCTTGAACCCGCGACCGACGGATTATGAGTCCGCTGCTCTGACCGGCTGAGCTACTGGGCCATGACCCTGCGCAGGGCCGGGAAGAATCTACCACGATCACCCATCGTGACCTGGACAGATGCATGGGCGGGCCGGACGTGGGCGGAGGTGAGTCGGCGCGACGCACTCTGCGTCCGCGGCGAACGCTGTGCCGGAGGCCTCGTGTCAGACCTCGGCGCGGGTCGCGACGGCGCCGCCCGTGCGGGTGTCACCGGCGACGGCGTCGTGGGCATGCTCCCTCACCACCTGGAGCGTCGGCCGGTCGCCGGCCCGTGACGCCCTCATCCACTCCTCGAAGACGGAGCCGCCCGGTGCGGCGGCGCTGCGATGCAGAAGCGGCTGGGGACCTACGGGCAGCTCGATCGCGCGTCCGCGTGGAGCCGGGGGAGCGGCCTCCCGTGCGGCGGAGATCGCATCGCGGAAGGCTTCTCCGGCGCCCTTGATCCTGCCGTGCTCGTCGAACAGCCCCAGCGTGTGCTCGAGCGGAGGGAAGTCGGACAGTTCACGGGAGACGTCGTGGGAGCACCACCAGGTGATGCCCCAGAGCTCGGGGCACTGCAGCGAGTTCTCCACCGTGCTGCGCACGAACCAGGGGACGTCCGACTCCTCGAGGATGCTGCGGGGCGCACCGACCTCCTGCAGCCACAGGGGCCGCTGAGGGGCGGGGGAGAAGGCGCGTGCGAGCTCCAGGTAGTACTCGGTGCGATGCGCGACCTCGTAGGAGCGTGCACCGTAGCGCTGACCGGTGCCGTCGAAGATCCAGGAGTGCACGACGGTGGCATCTCCGAGCTGAGCGGACTGATCGGGGGTGAACGCGTGATCGTCCATGAACCAGGCGGCGTCATAGTTGGCGACCGTGTGCATCCCGCTCGGGGAGCCGGCGCGGGCGGCATCCAGCATCGTCGCCGTCCACACCCTCGCCTGATCGGTCGACAGCGGGTCGGGGTCGGGATGGTTGGAGGCCGAGAACTGGTTGACCTCGTTCCCGATGGTCAGGCCCAGGAGGTTCGGGGCATCGGCCAGCTGGGCGGCCAGGGCTCGTACCAGCTCTGCAGTCGCAGAGACCACCTCGGGATCGGTGAACATGTTGCGCCGGTGCCAGCTGCTGAGCCAGCTGGGCACGAAGTCGAAGCTCGAGAGATGGCCCTGCAACGCGTCGACCACCACGTCGAGGCCCACGGCCGCAGCCGCATCGACGACGGTCCTCACGTCCTCGAGGGCGCGTGGCCGGATCAGCGTGCGGTTGGGCTGGAGCAGCGGCCACAGCGGGAAGATCCGCACGTGGTCGACCCCGAGCGAGGCGACCGCGGCAAGATCCTCGGCGACCGCATCCGGGGCCAGATCCAGCCAGGAGTGGAACCATCCGATGCGTGGCGTGTAGTTGACGCCGAAGCGCGGGGTGAGGGAGCCGGCGGCAGCCGGGACGGGGCGGAGCATCCTCGTCCTTCCGTCGTAGGTGGTGAGAAGGTCGGCGAATCGGCGGCGGCGCCGACTGATCGGGAGGGGAAACACCCGGTGAGAGAGGTTCCCGACTGTTACTATAGCGCTCAAGTACCGGCATGATGAGCTTGTTCGTACAGTTCCCGACCTGAGGGGCCGACCCATGTCCACCAGTAGAGTCTCCACGCCGCGCGGAGCCGGTCGCCCCCGCCGCGTCACCATCGCCGACATCGCCGATCGCGCCGGAGTCACGGCCGCGGCCGTCTCGCTCGCGGTCAACGGCAGGCCCGGAGTGTCCGATGCGACCCGTGCACGGATCATGGACATCGCTCGGGAGCTGGACTGGGAGCCGTCCCCGGCGGCGCGCGCCCTCACCGGCGCCCCGGTGCTCGCGGTCGGCATGGTGCTCGCCCGACCGGCCGAAGTGCTCGGCAACGAGGCGTTCTTCGGCGCCTTCGTGGCGGGGCTGCAGGAGGTGCTGAGCACCGAGGACTACTCCCTGCAGATGAAGATCGTGGAGTCCACCGAGGCCGAGATCGAGACCTATCGACGATGGTTCGGCCAGCGGCGCGTGGACGGCGTGGTGATGGTGGATCTCCGGCAGGACGATCCCCGGGTCCCCGCACTCGAGAAGCTCGGCCAGCCGGCCCTCGTGATCGGTGGTCCCGGCCACCACGGGAGCCTCCCCGCGGTCTACGTCGATGACGCGGTGGCCACGACGCTCCTGGTGGATCATCTGGTGGGCCTCGGCCACCGACGCATCGCGCGGGTGGCGGGCACGGCGGAGTTCTTCCACACCGCTCAGCGGGACCGTGCCTTCCTCGATCGCTGCGAGGAGCTCGGTGCCACCGGAGTGCTGCAGGATGCCGGCTATGGCGCTCAGGGAGCGGCCGCAGCCACCGAGGGCCTGCTCGCCGAGGAGGACGCGCCGTCGGCGATCATCTTCGACAGCGACGAGATGGCCCTCGCGGGCAGCCAGGTGCTGCTCGAGAACGGGATCCGCATCCCGCAGCAGATGGCCGTCGCCAGCTATGAGGACTCCGCCCTGGCCCGCACGCACCGACCGGCCATCACGGCGATCGGACGCTCTGCGGTGCAGTACGGCCGCGTCGCCGCGACCCGTCTGCTCGAGATCATCGACGCGGACCGTCGCCGCCCCCTGCCCGACGCAGCGCAGGCAGCGACCGGCGAGGTGCGAGCGATCGATCCGCAGCTCATCGTCCGCGCCTCGACCGCCGGCGCCGACGCCGGTTGAGCGGCCTCCGCGCGCCGCGCCCGACCGGCACCGCTCCGAACCTGCCGCGCAGCCTCCCGCAGCCGCGGCGCACCACCCTCCGACTCCCTCGTTAGATAGGTCATACTCCCCGGTGGGAGCCGCAATCGAGGGTGCACCGCCGGCCGGGTACTGCTACTGTTATCCAGGTCGATCCCGCATAGCTCAATCGGCAGAGCATTCGACTGTTAATCGAAGGGTTGTTGGTTCAAGTCCAACTGCGGGAGCCACAGCAGGAACGCAGCCCCGGGGATCTCCCCGGGGCTGCGTTGTTTCGTCCGTCCGTGTTCTCACGAAGGAGAGCGATGACCGCCGTTCCCGATGAGCGCTTCCCGATCCCGGAGCAGGCCGGCCCCGGGAGCGTCTGGGCCGATCGCACCGGCAGCCGCACCCTGAGGGGGCACAACCGGCGCGGGGTCGAGATCCCCATCGGCAAGGGTGAGGGGGAGATCAGCCCCGGGGAGCTGCTCAAGCTCGCACTCATCGGCTGCGCGGGAATGTCCTCGGACGAGAACCTGGCACGGCGCCTCGGCGAGGACTTCGACATGCGCCTGTGGGCGCACGGAGACTCCGATGCGTCCGAGAACCGCTACACGACGCTGGCCGAAGAGGTGCAGCTGCCGCTCGAGGGACTGACCGAGGCGGAGATCGCCAGGATCGTCACGGTGTTCGAGCGAGCCGTGGCAGCTGCCTGCACCGTCGAGCGGACGATCGTCCCCGGTGCCCGAGTGACCCACACGATGCTCCGGGACGACCAGGAGTCCGAGGCCGTGGCCTCACGCTCGGACGTGACCGCGTCCGAGAGCCCGAACCAGCAGGAGACCACGCAGCGATGAGCATCCGACCGATCCGCATCGTCGGCGACCCGGTGCTGCGCACCCCCTGCGACCCGGTCCGCACGATCACCGACGGCACACGCCGTCTGGTCCAGGACCTCATGGACACCGTGGATGACGAGGGCCGGGCCGGCGTGGCGGCGAACCAGATCGGCGTGAGCCTGCGCGCCTTCTCCTGGAACCTCGAGGACCACGGCATCGGCTGCATCCTCAACCCCGTCATCGTCGAGCTCTCCGAGGAGCTCCAGCATGACGACGAGGGCTGTCTCTCCGTGCCGGGCCTCTTCTTCCCGCGCACCCGCTCCGTCTACGCCCGCTGCGTGGGCATCGACGTGGAGGGCCAGGAGATCGAGCTGGCAGGCGAAGGCATCACCGCGCGACTCATCCAGCATGAGGTGTCCCACCTCGACGGCGAGCTCTACATCGACGGCCTCGAACGCTCTGTGAAGAAGAAGGCGTTGCGCCAGATCAGGGAAACCCTCTAAGCTCGGGGGCGCATGCAGAGAAGTCCGGCATCTCACACGCTCCGGGCGGTTCCGATTCGTTGGGGAAGACGCATCGGAGACCGGAAGGAACGAGATGACTCAGGGTGTTCTCTACATCCACTCCGCCCCGCGCGCCCTCGCACCGCATATCGAATGGGCCGCCAACGGAGTCCTCGGCGCGCCCGCACGGATGCGCTGGGAGGACCAGTTCGTCGCGCGCGGGCTGCTACGGGCCGAACTCACCTGGCGGGGTCGTGAAGACACCGGGGCCCGGCTCGTCAGCGCTCTGCGCGGCATGCACGAGGTGCGCTTCGAGGTGACCCAGGAGGCCACCGTCTCCAGCGACGGCACTCGCTGGAGCTGCACGCCGGAGCTCGGCATCCACCATGCCGCCACCGACCGCGCCGGGAACATCGTGCTCACCGAGGATCACGTGCGCGGCTGCATGGAGCGCGCCGGCGACGACCCGCTCGCCCTGCGTCGAGAGCTCTCCATCGCGCTGGGGGAGCCCTGGGACGAGGAGCTGGAGATCTACCGGCATGCGGGCGACGGTGTGCCCATGCGCTGGCTGCATCGCGTCAGCTGAGACGGACCGCGCCCGGGACATCGCACCCGGAACAAGGACGCGGCTGCCGGAGCATCTCCGGCAGCCGCGTCGTCTTGCGTCGAGCGTCAGGCGTTGGTGAAGGTCACGGCGATGTCGTGGCCTCCGAAGCCGAACGCGTTGTTCAGCACGGCGATGTCGCCCGAGGGAAGCTCCACCGGAGCGTTCTGCGCGATCCGCATCGGGGTCTCGGGGTCGAGCTCGGCGATGTTGACGGTCGGCGGAGAGACGCGATGGTGCACGGCCAGCGTCGAGAAGATCGACTCGAGCGCACCGGCACCGCCCATCAGGTGCCCGGTCATCGACTTGGTCGACGTCACCACGATCTGGTCGGTGGCGCCGTCCAGCGCGTCGGAGACCGCGTTCAGCTCACCGATGTCGCCGAGCGGGGTGGAGGTGCCATGCGCGTTGACGTGCACGATGTCCTTCGCGGCGAGGTCGGCGTCCTGCAGGGCCTCGCGCACCGCACGGGCCTGGCCCTCCGCTGAGGGAGCGGAGATGTGGTGCGCGTCCGAGGCCATGCCCCGACCGGCCGCATAGGCGTACACCCGGGCACCGCGCGCGGCCGCATGCTCTTCGCTCTCGAGCACCAGGATGGCCGCACCCTCGCCGAGGACGAAACCGTCACGGTCCACGTCGTAGGGACGCGAGGCATGCTCGGGATCATCGACGCGGCTCGAGAGGGCACGGATGTTCGCGAACGCCGCGAGCGTCATCGGGTGGATGCACGCCTCGGTGCCGCCCACGACCACGACGTCTGCGCGACCGTCGCGGATCATGCCCATGCCCAGCGCGACGGCCTCCGACCCGGAGGCGCACGCGGACACCGGAGTGTGGGCGCCTGCGCGGGCACCGAGCTCCATGGAGATCTGGGCGCTCGAGGAGTTGGCCATGAGCATCGGCACCGTGAAGGGATTGACCCGTCGGGCGCCGCGCTCACGCACGGCGTCCCACTGGTCCAGCGTCGTCCAGATGCCGCCGATGCCGGTGCCGACCACCACACCGAGGCGCTCGGGGGCGACGTCCGGGGCTCCGGCGTCGGCCCAGGCCTCACGGGCCGCCACCATCGAGTACTGACCCGACGGGTCGAGCTTCTTGGCCTCGGGGCGCGTCAGGGAGTCGACGGCGCCGGGAACGATCTGGCAGGCGAAGTCCACGGACAGGCCGTAGCGCTCCTTCCAGTCGTTGTCCAGGGTTCGCGCGGTCGACGTACCGGCGAGGGCGGCCTCCCACGTGGAGGCGATGTCGCCTCCGAGCGGGTTGACGGTGCCCAGGCCGGTCACGGCGACACGGGGGCGGGAAGCGGACATACGGACCTCCGGGTCGGATGGCGGGAAGACAGCGACGCCCGGGACAGGCAGCCCCGGGCGTCAGGCGGAAATCAGGACTGAGCGCCCTCGATGAACTTGACGGCGTCGCCGACGGTGGCGAGGTTCTTGACCTCTTCGTCGGGGATGCGCACGTCGAACTTCTCCTCCGCGTTGACGACGATGGTCATCATGGAGATCGAGTCGATGTCGAGGTCGTCGGTGAAGGACTTCGCGAGCTGGACGTCCTCGGTGGCGACACCCGTCTCCTCGTTGACGATCTCGGCCAGGCCCTCGAGGATCTCGTTCTCGGTGTGTGCCATGGGGTTCTCCTTAGGTGAATGGGATGTGTGGCGGTGACAGACTACCTGCGCGACGGACGGTCTTCCGTCAGCCGTGGCGATGTGGTCCTTGTGGCGTGATACGGGTGACAGCCCGACCGCACGCCGCGGGGATCAGGGGAGGATCAGCACCTGGCCGGCGTACGCCAGGCCTGCGCCGAAGCCGAACTGCACGAGCACGTCACCGCTCTTCGCAGTGCCCTCCTCGAGCAGGCGATGGGTCGCCAGCGGGATCGAGGCCGCGGAGGTGTTGCCGGTCTCGGCGATATCGCGGGCGATGACGACGCTCTCGGGGAGCTTGAGCTGCTTGGCGAGCTCGTCGACGATCCGCATGTTCGCCTGGTGGGGGACGAACACGTCGATGTCCTCGACGGTGAGGCCCGACTGCTCGAGCATCTCGCGGATCTTCTTCGCGGTGTGCCAGACGGCCCAGCGGAACACGGTGCGGCCGTCCTGCTCGAGCGTGGGCCAGCCGCCGTCCCCGTCGCGGTAGTCCACGAGGGAGTTCGTCATGCGGATGGTGTTCCAGCTGTCACCGTCGCTGCCCCACACGGTGGGGCCGATCCTCGGCTCGTTGCTGGGCCCGACGATCGCGGCGCCCGCGCCGTCGCCCAGCAGGAAGGAGATCGAGCGGTCGGTGGGATCCACGAAGTCGGAGAGCTTCTCCGCGCCGATGACCAGCACATGGCGTGCGGCGCCGGTGCGGATCAGGGCGTCGGCCTGGCCGATGCCGTAGGCGAAGCCGGCGCAGGCGGCGGAGATGTCGTACGCGATGACGTCCGGCCGGCCCAGCTCTCCGGCGAGGAGCGTCGCGAGCGACGGCGTCGGGTACGGGAAGGAGATCGTCGAGACGATGATCGCGTCGAGCGTCCCGATGTCGATCCCGGAGCGCTCGACGGCCTCGCGGGCGGCGGTGAGGGACAGGTCCTTGACGCCGACGTCCCTGCTCGCGCGGGTGCGGGTGATGATGCCGGTGCGCTGCTGGATCCATTCGTCCGACGAGTTGATCGGCTCGATCAGGTCGTCGTTGGGGACGACGAGGTCGCCGCGGGCCGCGCCGTAGGCGAGGACCTGCGAACCCGGGACGATGGGCTTGGGCTGGAGGGAAACGGCCATGTCAGTTCTCCTGGTCCGCGGTCGAGGGCACACCGGCGTGATCGCGCACGAGGGCGCGCGCGGCGTCGAGGTCGTCAGGGGTGTTGAGGTTCGCGAGGGCGATGCCCTTGAGCTCGCGCTTGGCGAGTCCGGTGAGGGTGCCGGCGGGTGCGACCTCGACCAGCGCCGTCACGCCGCGTTCACGCAGCGCGTCCATGCAGGCCTCCCAGTCCACCGGGGAGGCCACCTGGGTGACGATCAGGTCGAGGTAGCGCGATCCGTCGGTGACGATCTCGCCCCCGGCGTTGGACACCAGCGGAACCGTCGGAGCGGTGGGGGAGAGCTCCGGTGCGAAGGCGGCGAGCTCTTCGCGGGCAGCGGCCATGTACGGGGTGTGGAACGCGCCCGCCACCTGCAGCGGGATGACGCGGGCCTTGGCGGGACCGTCCTCGCCTAGCGCCGCGATCGCGTCGAGGGAGCCGGCGGCCACGACCTGCGCGGCGGAGTTGATGTTCGCGGGGTGCAGGCCATGGCGCTCGATGGCCGCCAGCACCTCGTCGCGCGTGCCGCCGACGACCGCCGCCATCCCGGTGGGCTCGGCCGCGGCGGACTTCGCCATCGCCTGGGAGCGCACCGCGACCAGACGCATCGCGTCCTCGTCGTTCAGCACGCCGGACAGCGCAGCGGCGGTCAGCTCTCCGACGCTGTGCCCCGCGATCACGTCCGCCACGGGGAGGTCCGTGCCCGCACCCAGCTGGGCGGCGGCGACGATACCGGCGGCGACCAGCAGGGGCTGGGCCACGGCGGTGTCGCGGAGGGTGTCCGCGTCGGACTCCGTGCCATGGCGCACCAGATCCACGCCGGCCCCCTCGGAGAGGGAGACCAGCGTCTGCTCGACGCCGGGCAGCTCACGCCACGGGTTCAGGAATCCGGGCTTCTGCGCCCCTTGGCCGGGGCAGACGATAGCGAGCACGGGAACCTCCAGGAAGAGAGAGACGAACGGGCCCCGCCGCCGCTGAGGGCGAGGCCCGGGGAAAAAAGACCACCGGACCGCCCCTCCCGCAGGAGGGATGGCCCGGTGGGGTGATCAGGACTCGCCGCCGAAGGAGCCGGACTGGCCCGCGTTGACGTTGGCGAGGTCGTACTTGTCGATGGCCTGGCGCACCACGGAGGCGTCGACCTTGCCCTCGCGGGCGAGCAGCTGCAGGGCCTTCACGACCATGGAGTGCGCGTCGATCTTCAGATGACGACGGGCGGCCGGACGAGTGTCCGAGAAGCCCCAGCCATCCGCGCCGAGCACGCCGTACTGGCCGGGGATCCACTCACGGATCAGGTCCGGCACCAGGAAGTCGTAATCGGAGGTCGCGACGAACGGCCCCTCGACGCCCTGCAGACGCTCCGAGATCCACGGGGTGCGCGGCTCCTCGGGGTGGAGCAGGTTGTGCTTCTCCGCCTCCTGGGCGTCCTTGCGCATCTCGGCCCACGAGGTGACCGACCAGACCGTGGCGCGCACGCCCCAGTCCTCCTCCAGCAGCTCGCGGGCGTGGCGCGCCCACGGCACGCCGACGCCGGAGGCGAGCAGCTGGGCCTCGGGGCCCTCGCCCTCGGGAGCCGACTCGAGCACGTACATGCCCTTGAGAAGGCCCTCGACGTCCAGGCCTTCGGGCTCCGCCGGCTGCACGATCGGCTCGTTGTACACCGTGATGTAGTAGAAGACCTCCTGCAGACGGTCGTCCTCGCCGTACATGCGCTGCAGGCCGTCCCGGATGATGTGTCCGAGCTCGTAGCCGTACGCGGGGTCGTAGATCACGGTGCCGGGGTTCGTGTAGGCCAGGATCGGCGAATGGCCGTCCATGTGCTGCAGGCCCTCGCCGGCGAGCGTCGTCTTGCCGGCGGTCGCGCCGATCACGAAGCCCTTGGCCATCTGATCGCCCGCGGCCCAGAAGAAGTCACCGGTGCGCTGGAACCCGAACATCGAGTAGAAGATGTAGAACGGGATCATCGGGAAGTCATGGGTGGCGTACGAGGTGCCCGCCGCGGTGAACGCCGCCGTGGAGCTGATCTCGTTGATGCCCATGTGCTTGATCTGGCCGGAGGTGGACTCCTTGTAGGCCAGGAGCAGATCGCGGTCCACGGACAGGTAGTTCTGACCGTCCGGGTTGTAGATCTTCGCGGTCGGGAAGAGCGAGTCCATCCCGAAGGTGCGGGCCTCGTCCGGCACGATCGGGACCCAGCGCTTGCCGGTCTCCTTGTCGCGCATGAGGTCCTTGAGCAGTCGCACGAGAGCCATCGTGGTGGCGATCTCCTGCTTGCCCGAGCCGCGGCGTGCGACCTCGTAGGCCTTGTCGCCCGGCAGGTCGAGCGCCTTGTGCTCGGTGCTGCGCGAGGGGACCGGCCCGCCGAGCTCACCACGGCGGGACTTCAGGTACTGCATGACCGGGGCATCGTCCTCGGGCATGTAGAGCGGTGCGTCGTAGACGCTGCCGGACTCCAGCTGCTCGTCGGTGACCGGGATGTGCAGCGTGTCGCGCAGCGCCTTGAGGTCCTCGAGGGTGAACTTCTTCATCTGGTGGGTCGCGTTGCGGCCCGCGAAGTTCTTGCCGAGGCGGTAGCCCTTGATCGTGTGGGCGAGGATCACGGTGGGCTGGCCCTTGTGCTCGACCGCGGCCTGGAAGGCTGCGTAGATCTTCTTCGCGTCGTGGCCGCCGCGGTTGAGCTTCCACCAGATGTCGTCGTCCGAGAGGTCCTCGACGAGGGCCTTCGTGCGGGGATCGCGACCGAAGAAGTTGTCGCGGATGAAGCCGCCGTTCTCCGCGCGGTACGTCTGGTAATCGCCGTCGGGGGTGACGTTCATCAGGTCGATGAGGGCGCCGTCCGTGGAGGCCTCCAGCAGCGGATCCCAGCCCGCGCCCCAGATCAGCTTGATGACGTTCCAGCCCGCACCGCGGAACTGGCTCTCCAGCTCCTGGATGATCTTGCCGTTGCCGCGCACCGGGCCGTCGAGCCGCTGCAGGTTGCAGTTGACGACGAACGTGAGGTTGTCCAGGTGCTCCTTCGCCGCGATGTGCAGCGCGCCACGGGACTCGACCTCGTCCATCTCGCCGTCGCCCAGGAACGCCCAGGTGTGCTGCTCGCTGGTGTCCTTCAGATCACGGTTCTGCAGGTACTTGTCGAACGAGGCCTGCTCGATGGCGGCGACCGGGCCGATGCCCATCGACACGGTCGGGAACTCCCAGAAGTCCTGCATGGCCCGTGGGTGCGGGTAGGACGGCATGCCGTGCTCGCTGGAGAACTCCTGGCGGAAGCCGTCGAGGTCCTCCTGGCCGAGGCGGCCCATGAGGTAGGCGCGGGCGTAGATGCCAGGGGAGGCGTGGCCCTGGAAGAAGACGTGGTCGCCGCCGCCGGGGTGGTTGCGACCGCGGAAGAAGTGGTTGAAGCCGACCTCGTACATGGTGGCGATCGAGGCGTAGCTCGAGAGGTGGCCGCCGACGGAGACGCCCGGGCGCTGGGCACGATGGACCACCATCGCCGCGTTCCAGCGGTTGATGTTGCGCAGCTCCTTCTCGAGCTCCACGTCGCCGGGATACTCGGGCTGCTCGTCCACCGCGATGGTGTTCACGTAGTCCGTGGTCAGGGAGTCCGGCAGGTGCAGGTCCTGGTTGCGGGCATGCTGGATCAGGCTCTGGACGACCTCGGAGGCGCGGTCGGAGCCACGATGCTCGACGAGGCCGTCGAAGGACTCAATCCATTCCTGCGTCTCCTCCGGGTCAGGATCCTGCGCATGGCTGGGCAGGTTGATGCCGATGGGACGAGGAGTCTCGTGCGAAGTCACACTGTCCTTCTCTCTACGGGAGGCGATGGACCGGCCGTGGGAGCAACGGAGCGCCGGTGGGCACGGCTCCTGTGGCCTCGGTTCCGGTCAGCCTACCGTCGCTGAGGGTGTGCAGAGTCTGCACAAGTCCTCCTCACCTGTGAGACGCCGGACACCCTGGGGGCCGCCGAGGTCCTGTCGGTCGTGCGGTGACCCGCTGGTGACCGGTGGCGTCCTGGCGGCCTCCCGGTTCACGCCGGGCCCCGACGACGCCCGCGAGTGTCGTGCGCGGCGGCATGGTCCGCTCGTGCATGAGCGGCGTGACCGGGTAATCTCACCCCGGCCCAGGATCGGAGTGCGTGAGGATCCCGTGTGGCATACCATTGCGCAGGCACAGGATGGCCAGTGGGCCCCAGCGGTCCCGTCCATCCTGCCGCCTGTCTACAGTCCCATCCCGTGAGGAGCCTTTTCTTGTCACCGTCGGCCGACGCCACTTCGCCCAGCTCTCCTGCAGAGACGCTGGCCTTCACCGAGGGCCAGATAGTCCAGGAGTTCGGCTATGACGACGATGTCGATCTCGACCTCCGCGACGCCATCGAGGACATCCTCGGCGAGGATCTCGAGGATGAGGACTGCCAGGAGATCGTCGATGGCGTGATCATGTGGTGGCGCGAGGGCGATGGGGATCTGACCGACGCCATGGTCGACACGCTCACCACCCTCGCCCCCGGTGCGCCGGTGTGGGTGCTGACGCCGAAGGCCGGTCGCGACGGCCATGTCGCGCCCGCCGACATCCAGGAGAGCGCCGGCATCGCCGGTCTGCGTGTCATGAGCACCGTCACCCTGGCGGCGGATTGGACGGGCACCCGCCTGGCCAGCCGCACCAACTGATCGTCTCCACGTTCGCCACCCCGTGCGCGGGGTGAACAGCACCCCGTATGTGGGGTGAACAGGATCGTTCGCGCGCGCCCGCTCGCGCGCGGGGTCACGGGGCACCGCCCCGCCCGGGTCGTTAGCTCAGTTGGTCAGAGCGCCTGGTTTACACCCAGGAGGTCGGGGGTTCGAGCCCCTCACGACCCACCGCAGGCTCCATCGCGCGTGGCCGCGCGCAATGTCGAGCGCAACGCACGCGCCGTCGGCCGCGTCGGCCGTCGCTCGCATCGAGGACCCGCGTCGGTCTGCAGGCGCCCACCGGGCCCCGGTTGCCTCGGCAGGGCCGTCGACTCGGCCCGTTTCAGCAGTCAGCGGGAGACGTAGTAGGCGAGCACGAGCAGGCACGGCACCAGGACGGCGAGTCCGCCCCAGATCGACGCGGCGCGCTTGTCCTTCGCCTTCTGCTCGTCGGTGCGGGGGCGTTCGCCCGAGGGGAAGCCGTCGCTGCGTGCATCCTCGCGTTCGCGCCGCTGGTAGGAGAGCATGCGCAGGACGGCGATGCCGAGGAAGACGATGAGGGTCAGTCCGAACAGCAGCAGGATCAGGGTGTTGATGGTGCATCCTCCGAGCGGTGCGGGGTCAGGTGTGGACAGGATCTCACGGCCCAGGGATCGGCCCGGTCGGCTTCCTATACTGGAGCCACTGTCGCGCACGGCTCCACCTGCACCTCACGGTGTCCGTCGCTGTGCGGCGACCGGCACCGATCGAAGGAGGAGCTGCACAGGTGAACTCACCGAGCAGAGCGTTCGACATCCAGGCGATCAGGGCGGATTTCCCGATCCTCGAGCGCATGCTGGATCCCGAGACCCCGATGATCTACCTCGACGGCGGCGCCACCTCGCAACGTCCCCGGCAGGTGCTCGATGCCGAGGTCGCTTTCCTCACCCGGGACAACGCCGCCGTGAAGCGGGGTGCGCACCGGATGGCCTCCGCCGCGACCGACGCCTATGAGCAGGCGCGGGAGACCGTCGCGGCCTTCGTCGGTGCCCCCTCGCCGGACGAGGTCGTCTTCACGAAGAACGCGACCGAGGCGCTCAACCTGGTCGCGTACTCGCTCGGCAACGGGGACCCGTCGACGCCACCCGCGCTGCGAGTGGGGGAGGGTGACGAGATCCTCGTGACGGAGATGGAGCATCACGCGAACCTCGTGCCGTGGCAGGAGCTCGCGCGCCGCACCGGCGCCACGCTGCGCTGGATCCCGATGGCCGACGACTTCACGCTGGACCTCTCCGACCTGGATGCCCTCATCGGTGCGCGCACGAAGGTCGTGGCGTTCACCCACCAGTCCAACGTCCTGGGGACGATCAATCCCGTCGACCGGCTCGTCGAGGCCGCCCGGGCCGTCGGGGCGCTCACGGTGCTCGACGCCGCGCAGTCCGCCCCGCACATGCCCTTCGACGTCGCCGCACTGGGCGTGGACTTCGCGGTGCTGTCCGGGCACAAGATGCTGGGCCCGACCGGCATCGGCGTGCTCTGGGGGCGGTACGAGCACCTCGCGGCGATGCCCCCGTTCCTCACCGGCGGGTCGATGATCGAGGTGGTCCATCTCGATCACAGCACCTATGCGGAGCCGCCCGCCCGTTTCGAGGCCGGCACGCCCCCGATCAGCCAGGCCGTGGGTCTGGCCGCCGCGTGCGACTACCTCACCGCCCTGGGGATGGAGACCATCGCCGAGCACGAGCGCGCGCTGACCGACCAGGCGGTGCGCGGGCTCTCCGAGATCGACGGGGTGCGGATCATCGGCCCCTCCGTCGGGCCGCACCGCGCCGGCGCCGTGTCCTTCGACCTGGCCGGACGCCATCCGCACGACGTCGGCCAGGTGCTGGACTCCCTCGGGATCGAGGTCCGGGTCGGTCACCACTGCGCCTGGCCTCTGCACCGGCGCTTCGGGCTGCATGGCACCACGCGGGCCAGCTTCTCCGTCCACACCACTGCCGACGAGGTCGAAGCCTTCGTCGCCGGGGTCGCCCGCACCACCGACTTCTTCGGAGGACTGTCATGACCGTGGGTCTGAACTCCCTGTACACCGAGCTCGTCATGGAGCACGACAAGCGCCCGCTGCATGCGGGCCTGCGTGAGCCGTTCACCGCCGAGGTCCATCACGTGAACCCCACCTGCGGCGACGAGATCACCCTGCGCCTGCAGCTGACCGGCAGCGGCGCGACGCAGCAGATCGAGGACGTCTCCTACGACGCGATCGGCTGCGCGATGAGCCGCGCCGCCGCCTCGATCATGGCGGATCTGCTGATCGGCCGGAGCGTCGCCGAGATCGAGCCCGTGCGCGAGCACTTCGAGGCCGCGATGGGCTCCCGCGGTCGTCTCGAGGGCGACGAGGACCTGATCGGGGACGGCGTCGCCCTGCTGGGTGCCGCGAAGTTCCCCGCCCGGGTGAAATGCGTGCTCATGCCGTGGAAGGCCTACCAGGCGGCCCTGGTCGAGTCGCAGGCGCTCCGCTCATGACGAGCACGCACGGCACCCCGGCCCGGACCCTCGGGACCGTCGTCGAGGTCCTCGAGGAGACCTATCCGCTCTCCTGGGCGGAGGACTGGGACCGCGTCGGCCTGGTGCTCGGCGAGCGGTCCGCGCCGGTCTCGACGGTGCTGCTCGCCGTGGATCCGACGGTCGCGGTGGCCGGCGAGGCGATCGAGCGGGGCGCTGAGCTGCTCATCACCCATCATCCGCTGCTGCTGCGCGGGGCGAGCTTCCTCCCGGCGGACGACGGGAAGGGTGCCGTCGTCACGAGCCTCCTGCGGGCCGGGACGGGCCTGTGGTGCGGTCACACGAACGTCGACCGCTCCACCCGAGGCACGGTCGGTGCGTGGATCGACGCGCTCGACCTGCAGGAGCCGCGACCCCTCGTGTCCGGCCGACGCGACACCGACCAGAGCGGTGCGCACGGCTCGCAGCTCTTCGGCCTCGGCGCGGTCGGGGTCCTGCCGGCCGCCACCACCGTCGGGGAGCTCACCGCCGCCGTCGCCGACATCGTGCCGGAGACCGCCCGCGGGATCCTGCACACCGGGGAGGCGGACCGTGCCGTGCGCACGATCGCCGTGTGCCCGGGGGCTGGGGATTCCTTCCTCGACCAGGCCGCTGCCGCGGGGGTCGACGTCTACCTCACCTCGGATCTGCGACACCATCCGGCGCTCGAGCACGTCGAAGCGTCCGCGGACCCGGCGGCGGTGCCGGCCCTGATCGACGTGCCGCATGCCGCGAGCGAGGCGCTGTGGCTCCCTCAGGCCCGGCAGCTCCTGCAGGAGGCGCTCCCCGGTCTCGAGGTGCTGGTCAGCGGGCACACCACGGATCCGTGGAGCGGTCGCGCCGGCTGAAGGACGGCCGCGGGGCGAGGGTCGTGGTGTCGTCAGGCGATCCGGTCGACGATCACCAGCCGGTCGCCGTCGAGCTCGACCTGCAGCGAGGTGCCGAGGGCGGCGCGCACCACGTCGACGACCTCGTCGGCCCCGGCAGGAGTGTGCGCGGACGCGAGCAGCGCGTGGGTGACCATGCCGCGATAGCGCTTGGCATCGTGGGAGATGACCTTGCGTCGCCCGTCGCGCTCCTGCACGGGGGACACCTCGAGCACGCGGACGCCCTCTCTGCTGCGCATCGCCATCATCGAGCGGTACGAGCCGGAGCGGTTGTCCACCACGACCGGGGAATCTCCTGCTGCCAGCTGGGCGTGCAGGGACGCGGCGACCGGGGCCAGGCGGGGACGCCACCAGGTCGCGGTCCTGCCCAGCCGGGAGACCGTCGACCCCGCCGAGAGGCGGTACGCCGGGATCCTGTCCTGCCCGGCGTCGACGAGACCGAACAGCGCGCTCTGCACGAGCACCTGACGGTCCGGTGCGGACGGGATCGCCGCGTCCAGCTGGTCGTACAGCACCCCGGAGTAGACCGTGAGCGGGGCGGCGGCCGGTTCCTCCTCGAGCTGTGCCATCCGCTCGACGAGCTCGGGGGCGGAGGCCGGGACCCCGAGCTGGGCCGCGGCGTTCGTCCCGGCGGCCGTCCGCTGCGCCGCGCGCAGCATCGTGCGGCGATCCTCGGTGAGCTCCGGGAGGGCCAGCTCCGCGAGCTCCAGCGGGACGGCGTCCGCAGCCGTCGGGCGGGTCTTGGTCTCTGAGGGCGGCAGCAGGATCAGCACCCCTCCATTCTCCGCTCCGCACGGCGCCGAGGACGGCCCGGCACGACGCACCGCGGAGAGACGTTCCGCACGTCACGGGGCACGACGCACGATGCGCAGCGGGGCCGTGGCTCCGGCATCGGCGTACACTGCTCGCTGGACCAGTCGGCCGGGCAGCCGCGTCCTCGGGGCTCACGCTCCGGGGCCGAGGAAAGTCCGGGCTCCATCCGGCACGGTGGTGGGTAACGCCCACCCGGAGCGATCCGCGGGACAGTGCCACAGAGAACAGACCGCCGTCCGCGCCCTGCGGGGCCGGACGGTAAGGGTGAAAGGGTGGTGTAAGAGACCACCGCGACCTCGGTGACGAGGTCGGCACGGCAAACCCCACCGGGAGCAAGGCCAGACAGGGAACGTTCGAGGGCGCCGGCCCGAGTTTCCGGGTAGGCCGCTGGAGATCGTCGGCAACGGCGATCCGAGAGGGATGGCTGCCGATCACAGAACCCGGCTTACAGGCCGGCTGGTCCGCCTACGTCCCGCCCCGGGCCTGCGCCTCATCGCGCGGGCCCGGGACGCGCGGCGTCGGCGCTCCGGGCCCCGTGGGCCCCGGCCCGGACGCAGCACTTGTCGCAGCCCTCCCGGGCTCACCCGCCCCGCCTCGGCTCACGCGCCGTGCTTCGTGCCCTTCGTGCTCTTCGTGTCGTGCGCGCGGTGCGTGTCCGGCTCGTCGCCGCTCGCCTCGGCCTTCTTCGCGAGCGCCTTCTGCTCCTTGCGAGCCAGGACCGCCGCGCCGATGATCCCGGCCTCGTTGCGCAGCTTCGCCGGCACGATCTCGGTCTTCAGATCCAACAGCGGGAGGAAGTTCTCGTGCTTCTTGGAGACGCCGCCGCCGACGATGATCCTCGTGGGCGAGAAGAGGAACTCGATGTGGGCGAAGTACTCCTGGAGGCGACCGGCCCAGGTCTCCCAGTCCAGGCCCTCCCTCTCCCGGATCGAGCTGGCCATGTACTTCTCGGCGTCGTCGTCGTGCAGGAGCACATGGCCCAGCTCCGAATTCGGCACCAGCTTCCCGTCCACGAACATCGCGCTGCCCACACCGGTGCCGAGGGTGATCACGATGACCACGCCGGAGGAGTCGCGGCCTGCCCCGAACTCCATCTCGGCGATACCGGCGGCGTCCGCATCGTTGACCACGAACACGTCATGGCCGGTGCGCTCGGTCAGCAGGGAATCCACGTCGGTGCCGATCCACGACGCGTCGACGTTCGCTGCGGTGAGGGCGACGCCGTCCTGGATGACCGCGGGGAAGGTGACGCCCACGGGCATGCCGTCCGCGATGTCGAACGAGCCGATCAGCTCGGCGACGGTCTCGGCGACGGCCTCGGGTCGCGAGGGCTGAGGGGTCGCGAACCGCAGTCTGTCCGCGGTGAGCACGCCCTTCTTGAGATGCACGGGGGCACCCTTGATGCCGCTGCCGCCGATGTCGATCCCGAATGCTGTGCGGTGCTTCGCCTTGGCCATCGCCACTCCTGATCGTGGTGCGCCCGGCGGAGACCCGCAGGGCGGAGGGTCCGACGCCGGACCCCTTCAGTGCCGTCACGATACCGGGCACCGCGCTCTCCCGGCACCGGGGTCCGCCGTCGGCTCCCGGCGCCGACGGCCGCTATCGGCCTCGGCGCCGGGCAGGGGCACAGGGTCAGACGACCGTGAGCAGCTCCGGACCGTCGTCATGGATCACCATGGTGTGCTCGAACTGGGCGGTGTACCCACGGTCCTTGGTGACCACGGTCCAGCCGTCGTCCCACTGCTCCCACTCCTGCGAACCGATCGTCACCATCGGCTCGATCGTGAAGGTCATGTCCTTCTCGATGAGGTCGTCGAACAGGGGGGCGGAGTCGTAGTGGGGGATGACCAGACCGTTGTGGAAGCCCTCGGCGACGCCGTGACCGGTGTAGTCCCGCACAGACTGGTAGCCGTGGCGGGCGAGGAACTTCTCGACCACGCGGCCGATGACGTTCACCTCGCGGCCGGGCCTGGCGACCTTCACCCCGCGCATCATGGACTCGTGGGCGCGGTCGATCAGCTGCTGGGCGCGCGGATCGATGTCGCCCACGGCGAACGTGGCATTGGTGTCGCCGTGCACGCCGTGGAGGAAGGCGGTGACATCGACGTTGAGGATGTCACCGGCCTGCATCACGGTGGAATCCGGGATTCCGTGGCAGATGACCTCGTTCAGGCTCGTGCAGCAGGATTTCTCGAACCCGAGGTAGCCGAGCGTGGACGGGTAGGCCCCGTTCTGCACGAGCACGTCGTGCACCACCTCGTCGATGTGGTCCGTCGTCACTCCGGGTTCGGCGGCCTCACCGGCGGCCTGCAGCGCCAGAGCGGCGACGCGGCTCGCCTCCCGCACCCGCTCGATCACGTCAGGCGTCTGGACACGGGGACCGGAATCCGAGACCGCCTCGTCCTTGCCGACGTACTCGGGGCGCTCGATGCGCGCGGGCACCGCGCGACGGGGGCCGATCGTGCCGGGAACCAAGGGCTCGCGGCCTTCTGGACGGATCCACACCTGCTCTACAGTCATAGCCACCAGTCTCTCATCGACCCGGAAGGAGACCGACGTGACCGAGGGCACGGAGTTCTATTACAACCTCAGCACCGGAGCGGTGGAGGAGGGCCGGCAGTCGCCGGTCACGGACCTGATGGGTCCGTACCCGACGAGGGAGGCGGCGCAGCGGGCGCTGTCGACCGCGAAGGCCCGGAACGAGGAATGGGAGCAGGACGACCAGGCCTGGGAGGGCGGGACCGACTCCTGAGAGCTCCGAACGGTCCCCATCGACACCGACGACACGGCCGCAGCGACCACGATGGTCGCCGCGGCCGTGTCGTCGGCGTGCGGGCCCGCAGGGCGCAGCGCCTCAGTCGAAGGAGTGCTCGGGTCCCGGGTAGGAGCGCTCGGCGACCTCGACCCGGTACTGCTCGGCCGCGTGCGTGAGGTCTCGTCGGAGATCCGCGAAGGCCTTGACGAACTTGCCGTGGAAGTCCGAGAGACCAGCCATGTCCTGCCACACCAGCACCTGGCCGTCACAGGCCGGGCCGGCACCGATGCCGATCGTCGGGATCTGCAGCACCTCGGTGATGCGTGCGGCGACCTGCGCGGGCACCAGCTCGAGCACCACGGCGGAGGCGCCGGCCTCCTGGATCGCCAGCGCATCCTCGGCGAGCTGATCGGCGCCCGCGGCGTCGCGGCCCTGCACCCGGTGGCCCGACAGCGCGTTGACGGACTGCGGGGTGAAGCCGAGGTGCCCCATGACGGGAATGCCGGCGTCGACCAGGGCTTTCACCTGCGGTGCGATCGCCCTCCCGCCCTCGAGCTTCACCATCTCGGCTCCCGCGCGGATCAGCTCGACCCCGTGGCGCAGGGCGTCGGTGGACCCGGTCTCGTAGGTGCCGAAGGCGAGATCCGCGACCAGCAGCGGGCGGTGCACGCTGCGCGCTACCGCCGCGGTGAAGGTGAGCATGTCCTGATGCGTGGTGGCCGTCGTCGAGGAATGGCCGAGGACCGTCGTGCCCACCGAGTCGCCGACCAGCAGCACGTCGATCCCGGCGGCCTCGAACGCCTGCGCCGAGAACTGGTCGTACGCGGTGAGCATCGAGAACGGCCGTCCGCGATCCTTGGCGTCGTGCAGATGACGGATCCGGACCTTGGCGGGGCCGACGGATCCGGTTCCGGAGGGGGTGCTCACGATGTGCTCCTGGACGGGAGGGGAGAAGGGCGGACGCACTGACGCGACCCGCGCCGGCTCGAAGGCCGCTCGGGTGCGCGATGCGTGCGGACACAGCCTATCCGTGCACGCGCCCCACGGTGGAGGTGGCCGGGGGCCGATCCTCAGGGCTGACCCCACGGGGGCGGGGAGTTCTCCCCATGGCGCTGTCGGAGCGCCATGCGTCATTCTTCTTCTCGTCAGCGCTCCGGCTGACCACATCAGGGAGGACAGGATCTTGACTTCGATCATGCGCAGGACGGTTCGGGGAGCGGCGGCAGGCCTGGGGGCCCTCGCGGTGGTCGCGGGAGCCGCGGCATGCGGCGGGCTCACCGGCGGCGACGACGAGAAGGCCGACGGCGACGACACGGCTGTCGGGGAGGAGCAGCCCGCGGAGGGCGAGGACGCTTCGGAGGAGAAGGTCGCCGAGGAGGGCGAAGAGGCCGCGGACGAGGGTCAGGATGCGGTCGAGTCCGAGCAGGACAGCTCCGGGGAGGACGAGGAGGAGGACGGCGCTGCCGCCGGCGGTGAGGTAAGCGATGCGGATCTGGACGCCTCGAAGCAGCAGGTGCTCGCGTTCTTCGAGGCTCTCGGCGAGAAGGATGGGGAGGCCGCCTGCGGGTTCGTCCTCGATCCGACCACCGGTGAACCGGCAGCCGGCGCTGTCCTCACGGCGTGCGCGGACACGATGGACTCCAGCGGCATGATGGACATGTTCACGCCGGAGATGGTGGCCGTGATCACCGAGGACGCCCTGGAGGCCAGTGACAACGGCGACGGGACCATCAAGATCTCCGCGCAGGGTGCGGACTTCGACATGCACAAGGCCGACGACGGCAAGTGGTACATCGCGCAGTGACCCTCCGGCCGATCAGGCTGATCGGCTGCTGCTGGACGGACGGGCGGCCCCACGGCGACGTGGGGCCGCCCGTCCGTCCGTCCGCCCCTTGCGTCGGAGGAGCGGCGGCCACGGGTCCCGTGTTGCACACTGGGCGCATGGAACATCTCCACGACGACGTCATCCGCACGGTCTCCGATAGCGATGTGCGATTCATCCGTCTGTGGTTCTGCGATATCGCGGGCACCCTGAAGTCCATCGCGATCTCCCCCTCGGACCTCGAGACCGCCTTCACCGAGGGCATCGGGATCGACGGCTCCACCATCGAGGGACTCACCCGCAGCTACGAATCGGACATGATCCTGCGCCCTGATCCGGGCACCTTCGAACTGCTGGCCTGGCGCGGCGACACCAATGCGACCGGCCGCATGATGTGCGACGTGCTGACCCCGGACGGCGAACCGGCCGCCTCCGATCCGCGCCGAGTGCTGAGGGACGCCCTCGCCCGCGCGGAGGAGAAGGGCCTGGAGTTCTACGCCCATCCCGAGATCGAGTTCTATCTCTTCGACGCGCCGTACCGGCGCGGGGAGCAGCTGAGCCCGATCGACAGCGCCGGATACTTCGACCACGTCCACCGTGGTCAGGGCCAGGACTTCCGACGGGCCGCGATCGAGCATCTCGAGGCGATGAACATCCAGGTCGAGTTCTCCCACCACGAGAACGGACCCGGCCAGAACGAGATCGACCTGCGCTACGCCGACGCGCTCACCACCGCGGACAACATCATCACCCTGCGCACCGTGGTCAAGGAGGTCGCCCTGTCGATGGGGCAGGTGGCGACCTTCATGCCCAAGCCGATGATCGAGCACCCGGGCTCCGGCATGCACACCCACCTGTCGATGTTCCAGGGCGGCAAGAACGCCTTCCACGAGCCGGGTGCGGAGTACGGGCTCTCGCGCACAGGGAGGCAGTTCATCGCCGGGCTGCTGCGCCACGCTCCCGAATACAGCGCCGTCACCAATCAGTGGGTGAACTCCTACAAGCGCCTGTGGGGCGCGCAGGAGGCGCCGAGCTACATCTGCTGGGGGCACAACAACCGCTCCGCCCTGGTGCGCGTGCCGTTCCACAAGCCCACCAAGGGGACCAGCTCCCGCGTCGAGTTCCGCGGACTGGATTCGGCGGCGAACCCGTACCTCGCCTTCGCGGCGCTGCTGGCCGCCGGCCTGGCCGGGATCGAAGGGGAGTACGAGCTGCCCGAGGGAGCGGAGGACGCGGTGTGGGACCTCTCCGAGCGCGAACGCCGGGCGATGGGCATCGAGCCCCTGCCCACGGACCTCTTCCGCGCGCTGGAGAGCTTCGAGAGCTCCGAGCTGATGGCCCGCACCCTGGGGGAGCAGGTCTTCGAGTTCTTCCTGCGTGACAAGAAGCAGGAGTGGGAGCGCTATCGCGAGCAGGTGACCGATCACGAGCTCGACTCGACCTTCAGCAGGGTCTGAGCCGTGACCGAGCACCAGTGGGAGCAGGATCAGAATCGGGATCAGGAGCCGGAGTCGGAGCGGGACCAGGGTCGCGAGCAGACAGGAGCAGGGTCATGACGACGGAGCCGCCCGCCACCACCGGCGCCCTTGCCCGACTGGGGTTCAGCCGCACCGATCGGGTGCACCGCTTCCTCGCGGAGCCGGTGCTCGCAGCGCTCGGCAAGGGAGCGGCGGCACGCCTGGGGGCGACGGCCGACGGCGATGACGCGGTGCTCGGCCTGCTGCGTCTGGCGGAGGCTGCCGAGGAGGCCGGGGACTCCGCGCTGAGGGACGACTTCCTCGCCTCGGTGGGGACCGCGGGCAGCCACGGCGACCGCCTGATCCGCCTGCTGGGCACGTCAGTGGCGCTCGGGGACTTCCTGGCCCGCCATCCCGATCGGCTCGAGGCCCTGCGCGAGGGCGATGACCAGCTGGAGCTTCCGGCGACGGAGGTGCGCAGCAACCTTCTGCAGGCCGTCGGCGCCGATCCGTCGGCCGACACCCCGGTCGCCTCCGACGGCGCTCGGGAGATGCGCGACGCCCTGCGCGTGGCCTATCACGAGCGGCTCGTGCAGATCGCAGCGGCCGATGTGGTCGCCCCGGATCCCACCGCGCTGCAGCCGCGGGTCTCCGCGGCGATCAGCGACCTCGCCGACGCCGCGCTCGACGCCGCCTCCGCGATCGCCCGTGCGGCCGTGGAGGGGCACGAGAAGGTCAGCTGGTGCGTGCTGGCGATGGGCAAGACCGGTGCTCGGGAGCTGAACTTCATCTCCGACGTGGACGTCATGCACGTCGTCGCGCCGAGCAGCGCGGTCGCAGGGGAGGAGGTCGACGAGGAGGAGCTCGTGGTGATCGGCTCCGCCCTCGCCCGTGAGCTGGCGCGCGCCTGCTCGGACCGCACCTCCGAGGGGTCGCTGTGGCAGGTCGACGCCAACCTGCGGCCCGAGGGCAAGGACGGCCCGCTGGTGCGCACGATGGACTCCTACGAGCGGTATTACACCGAATGGGCGCACTCCTGGGAGTTCCAGGCGCTGCTGAAGACCCGCGCCGCAGCCGGTGACCTCGAGCTCGGCGCCCGGTTCGAGGAGATGGTGGGCCCCTGGGTGTGGCAGGCCTCCACCCGCGACAGCTTCGTCGAGGACACCCGGGCGATGCGCCGACGGGTGGTCGCCCACATCCCGCGAGGCGAGGCCGACCGCAACCTCAAACTCGGGCCCGGCGGGCTGCGTGACGTCGAGTTCACGGTGCAGCTGCTGCAGATGGTGCACGGTCGCGCCAACCACCGCCTCCAGAGCAGGTCCACTCTCGAAGCGCTCGCCCGACTCGGCGAGGACGGCTACATCTCCCGTGACCATGTCATCGAGATGGACGCCGCCTACCGCTTCCTGCGCTGTGTGGAGCATCGGCTGCAGCTGCACCGGCTGCGCCGTACTCAGGTGCTGCCCACGGCCGCCACGGACCTGCGCCGGCTCGCACGCACCATGGGGATGGGCACCGACGAGTTCCACCGCACCTACCAGCGCACCCGACGGCGCGTGCGCCAGCTCCATGAGGAGATCTTCTACCGCCCGCTGCTGGTGACCGCCTCTCAGCTCAGCGACGGCCAGATCGCGCTGAGCCCCGAGGCCGCGACCGCCCGCCTCACCGCGATCGGCTATCGCGACGGCGCCCGCGCCCTGACCCACATCTCCGCGCTCACCGAGGGCATCTCCCGGCGCGCGAAGATCCAGCGTCAGCTGCTCCCGGCGATGCTCGAGTGGTTCGCCGACGGGATCGACCCGGACCTCGGGCTGCTCTCGTTCCGTCGGCTCTCCGACGCCATCGGCTCGGCCCACTGGTACCTGGGCCTGCTGCGCGACTCCGGTCTCGCCGCGAAGCGCCTCACCCGCGTGCTCTCGGCCAGCCGCTTCGTGGGCGAGCAGCTCGAGCAGATCCCCGAGGCCGTGCGTTGGCTGGCTCGCGACGAGCACCTGCGGCCGCTCCCGCGCGACGTGCTGGGCCGGGAGTTCCTCGCCGTGATTTCGCGGGTGGATTCCGTGGACGTGGCCCGGGATGTCCTGCGCCGCACCCGCAGCCGGGAGCTGCTGCGGATCGCCCTCGCGCACCTCACCGGCGTGGCCTCGCCGCGTGAGGTCGCCGGGGCGCTCACCGACCTCGCTGAAGCCGTGCTCGAGGCGGGCCTGCTCGTCGCCTTCCACGTCGTGGCGCTCGAGCGGGATGCGGTCGACGACGACGCCGAGACCCTCGACGAGGTCGACGAGGTGGACGTCGACACCGCCAGACGACTGCGCGAGCGACGCTCCGATCCGGCCCGCGCGCTGGGACTGGAGATGGCGATCCTCGCGATGGGCAGCTTCGGCGCCCGCGAGATGGGGTACTCCTCCGATGCGGACGTGCAGTTCCTCGCGATCGACCGCGGCGCCGGCGCCGCCACCGGGGAGATCGCGATCGCCGTCGCCACGCAGACCCAGCGGATCCTCAACGCGCCCGCAGCGGGCGCCGACATGAAGGTCAGCGCTGATCTGCGGCCCGAGGGCAGGATGGGTCCGCTGGCCAGGAGCCTGGAGGCCTGGATCGACTACTACCGACGAGATGCCCAGACCTGGGAGAAGCAGGCGCTCCTGCGCGCCCGCCCGGTCGTGGCCAGCGAGGCCGTCGCGGATATTCTGCACGAGGAGATGGACCGCCATCGATACCCCCGCGGCGGGATCGACGAGAACGCGCGCCGCGAGATCACCCGCATGAAGGCCCGGGTCGAGTCCGAACGGCTGCCGCGCAACGCCGATCCCTCGCGGCAGGTGAAGCTGGGCCGCGGCGGCATGACCGACGTGGAGTGGAGCGCGCAGGTCATCGCCCTCGAGCACGCCTTCGAGGTCGAGGGGCTGCGCACGACCCGCACGCTGGCCCAGCTTGAGGCCGCCGCCGAGGCCGAGATCATCACCGCCCGCGAGGCGAGGGAGCTCACCGACGCCTGGACGCTGGCCTGGCAGGTGCGTCGCGGAACCTTCCTGTGGAAGGGCCGCGAGGGTGACGTGCTCCCCTCGGACCGGATCGACCTGCGCGCTCTCGCCTGGCTGATCGACGGCGACGACTCCACGGCCTCCGACCTCGAGGAGCGCTATCTCCGTCGTACCCGCCGTGCCCGGAGCATCGCCGAGCGGATCATCTTCGGGGTCGAGGAATGAACGCTGCCGTCGGCCGGATCCGGTGTGATCCGGCGGGACCCTGCGGCGCGTCCTCCGGGCGCGGCGGCACCGTGCCCGAGCGACGACGTACCGTGTAGCCCGTCCCCGCTCCCTACTCTGCGCCGTCGCGCCCTCCCGAGGAGACATGACCAGTCCGAAGCTCAGCGCCGACACCCCGCGCGGCCGCATGTACCGTCTCGAGCCCGACGGCCCGCTGCTGTACCCCTCCATCACCAACGTCGCCGGGATGCGCGCGAAGGACCACCTGCAGGGCTGGTACGCCACGATGGCCTCGAAGAGGGCGCTGGAGATGTACTCCTGGCTGGACCGCAACCCGGGTCGCGCCGCCGCGGAGATCTCCCGGGTCTCGCGGGACAAGTGGGGCACCCAGAAGCGGATCGCCGCTGCCGCTCCCGAATACACCCGCAGCGCCGCGGACTTCGGCACGCTCGTCCATGCCGCCTGCGAGCTCTGGGGCACCGGCGGCACCCGACCCACCCCGGCGCAGGTCGGCGAGATCGCCGAGGAGATGCGCAGCTCTCAGGGTGCCTTCGCGGCCGAGAAGGACCCGCAGGCGCTGATCGCGCGGGCCGACGTCCGCCTGGACGGCTACGGCCGCTTCCTCGAGGATTACCAGCCTGAGTTTCTCGAGATCGAGCAGACGGTCGTGAACCACACCGTCGGCTATGCGGGCACCACCGATGCCATCGTGCGGATCGGCAACACCGTGCTCAGCGCCGACATCAAGACCTCCAAGAAGGTGCGCGGGGACTACGCCCTCCAGGGCGTCGCGGTCTGCCGCGCCGAGCAGCTGCTGGACGACGACGGCAGCCTGCGGGAGATGCCCGACATCACCGGGGCGTTCATCATCCATCTGCCGGAGGCGGGCGGCTACCAGGCTGTGCCGCTGCGCACCGGCGACGCAGAATTCGAGGTCTTCCGCTCCCTGCGCAGCGCGTGGGGCTTCGTGCCCGAGGAATGCGCGCTCGGCGCATCGTCCGGACCCAAGGACCTGCTGCTGTCGCTGCTGCGGGCCAAGGGCGGGATGGACGCGCTGGGCTGATCCCCGCGCCGCCCTGTCACTCGGGGCGCAGGATCCCCTCGGCCCGGGCACGCGCGACCGCCTCGGTGCGGCGGGTGACCCCGAGCTTGTCGAAGATGTGCACCAGGTGGGTCTTCACCGTGGCCTGGGAGAGGAACAGATCCGTCGCGACCTGAGCGTTCGTGCGGCCCTCGGCCACGGCCGAGAGCACCTCGAGCTCCCGGGCGCTCAGAGCAGTGCGCTCATCACGTCGACGCAGGCGCTGCGAGATCCGGGCGTCGACGGTCTCCGCACCGCCGTGGGCGCGGCGCACCGCCGCCGCCAGCTCCTCGGCGGGGGAGTCCTTCAGCAGGTATCCCGCGGCCCCGGCATCCATCGCCGCGATGACGTCCTGGTCGTTGTCGTACGTGGTCAGCACGAGGACGGAAGGCTGCGATGCCACCGCCCGCAGTGCGGGGACGACGTCCGTGCCCCGTTCCTGCCCGACTCCGAACTGCAGGTCGAGCAGCACCACGTCGGGGGAGGTGGAGCGTGCGAGCAGCACGGCCTCCTGGGGCGTGGCGGCGTCCCCGACCACCTCGAGGTCCGCCTCGGCGTTGAGCACGGCGATGAGTCCGCGGCGGACGATCGCATGGTCGTCGGCCAGCAGCACCTTGATCATGGGGAGTCCTCCTGGGGTAAGGGCAGCGCCACCTGGATCGCGGTGCCGCTGGCGGGTGCGGATTCGATGACGAGGCTGCCGCCCACGGAGGCCGCACGGGCCCGGGCCGAACGCAGGCCGAAGCCGGCCACCTGCTCCGGCCGGAATCCGCGCCCGTCGTCGACGACGTCCAGCAGGGCCTGGGCGCCCTCCACCTCGAGCGTCACCATGGTGCGTGACGCCTCGGCATGCTGGGTGACATTGGCGAGCAGCGATTCGACCAGGCGCACGAGGGCTCTGCTGGTGCTGCGGGGGAGGTCCTCGAGCTCGGCGTCGTCCGCCGTGCAGCGCAGCTCCACGCGGGACCGACCCACCCGTGCGGCATCGTCCACCAGGCGCTGCAGCTCGGCGCGCAGTCCGGCCCCCGAGGGCACGTCGGGTTCAGCGGCGTCCACGAAGCGGCGGGTCTGGGCGCCCGTCCGGGCGGCGGCCGCGCGAGCCTCCTGCACCAGGGAACGGGCCTCGGGGAGCTCGTCCCGGTCCAGGGCGGCGTCTGCCGCGTCCAGCAGGAGGTGGATCGACAGGTTCGACTGCGCGACCGTGTCATGGAGCTCGCGGGCGATGCGGTCCCGCTCGGCCGCGGTGGTCGCGGCCCGGGTCTGCTCGGCGATGGTGTCGCGCGCGGCGGCGAGCTCGCGGGCCAGTCGCGTGCGCTTGTCGACCTCCCGCTGCAGGGCGCGCACGGTGACCACGACGGCGAGCGCCACCAGGGCCCCGATGATCGGGCCGGCGATCTCTCCCACGGCAGGGACCTGCGACCAGGCGGTGAATCCGAGCACGGCGATCGCGGTGACCAGTGCGAGCGCCAGCAGCCCGCCGAGCAGGGGCAGCGCGTACAGGACCGCGAAGTCCAGGCCGAAGGCGATCCAGACGGTGTCGGGTCCCACCACGAACGTGAAGGCCCAGATGACGATGCTGGGCAGGAGATAGCTGAGGGTGCGCCAGGAGCCGTCGGCTCCGGCGGGCCGGCGCAGGGCCCGCCGTGCTCCGACCGAGTACACGGCCGTGAACAGCGCCAGCAGCCCGACGGTGACCCAGCCGTGGCCCGAGGCCGGCGGCGCGAGCGCGAGGCCGGCCGTCAGCATGACCAGCAGATAGACCAGCGCGTGGACCGCCCAGCGCAGGGATGCCGCGAACGGGGTGGCCGTGAGGTGGCTGTCGAGCTCCTCGGGGCGTCCCGGCAGGCGGGCCTGATCACTCATGGTCGTGACCCTATCCGGGATCGGCCGCATCAGGCCTCGCCGCGGCCTTGCCAATGACTGAACGCTTGTATAGCGTAGTGAACACGTGTTCAGTCACCCCTCGTTCAGCACGACCCGCCCCCCGACGACACCGGAGGAACGCCATGCGAGAGAATCCACCCGGCGAGGAGAGGATCCTGCGCGCCGCGCTGCAGCGGTTCGCCGTCGACGGGCTCTCCGCGCCCCTGCGGCGCGTCGCGGAGGACGCCGGCGTGAGCGCGGGCCTGATCATCCACCACTTCGGATCCCGCGAGAACCTCCTGCGTCTCTGCGATGAGCGTGCCCTCGAGGTGACCCGCCGCGAGAAGTCCACGCTGCTCACCGGCGGCTCCGGAGAGCTGCTGGTGCAGCTCGCCCAGGCGGAGGAGTACGCGCCGCTGGCCGGGTACGTGCTGCGACGGCTCCAGGACGGGGGGCCGCTGGCCGCCCAGCTGGTCGAGGACTTCGCGAACGCGACCGAGGACTATCTGGCCGAGGGGGAGAGGGCAGGGAGCATCAGTCCCAGCCGAGATCCGCGAGCACGCGCCAGGGTCCTCACCGAGATGGCTCTGGGCGCCCTGCTCCTCCAGCTCCCCGGGCGCGGCGACACGCTCGACCTGGCGGAGCTGCCGACCTGGATGCGGCAGCACACCCAGCGGATGGTCGCGCCGCTGCTCGAGCTCTACAGCATCCCGCTGCTGACCGATCGCTCCATGCTCGACGCCTATCTCGCCTCCGATACCGAGGAGAACACATGACCACCACCGCTGCCGTCGTCGTCGACGGCCTCTCGAAGACCTTTGGCGCCACCCGCGCGCTGGACGATTTCTCGCTCACCGTCCCCGCCGGGCAGGTGACGGGGTTCCTCGGTCCCAACGGTGCCGGCAAGTCCACCGCGATCCGCATCCTGCTCGGACTCCTCCGCCCGACGTCAGGCCATGCCGAGGTGCTCGGGATGGACCCGTGGTCCCGGGCGGTGCAGATCCATCACAGACTCGCCTACGTCCCCGGGGACACGAACCTCTGGCCCACGCTCACCGGGGGAGAGGCCATCGACGTGCTCACCCGCTCCGAGCGCGGGCAGGCCCATCGACGCCGCCGGGCAGAGCTGCTCGAACGCTTCGAGCTGGACCCGACCAAACGCTGCCGCACCTACTCCAAGGGCAACCGTCAGAAGGTCTCCCTGGTCGCGGCCCTCTCCCGTGACGTGGACCTGTACGTGATGGACGAACCCACCTCCGGCCTGGATCCGCTGATGGAGGCGATCTTCACGGAGGAGGTCGCCCGCTTGCGAGCCGACGGACGCACCGTGCTGCTGTCCAGCCACATCCTCGCCGAGGTGGAGAAGCTCTGCGACACGGTCACCATCATCCGGGCCGGCCGAGACGTGGAGAGCGGAACCCTGGCGCAGCTGCGCCACCTCACGCGCTCCACCGTCGCGGCGACGTTCGAGGGCGATCCGTCGCAGCTGGAGGGAACCGTCGGCGTGCACGACCTGGTCCGCGACGGAAGCCGGGTGCGCTTCGATGTCGACGACGCCTCGGTCCATGACGTGCTGCCCGTCCTCACCGCCCTGGAGGCGAGGAGCCTCACCATCACGCCGCCCTCCCTCGAGGACCTCTTCCTGCGCCACTACGGAGATGACCTCGAGGACGACGGTGCGGCCGTGACCGGACAGGTCGGGTCCGCGCCATGACCACCACGACCCGCCACTCCTCCGGGCCGACCCACGCGCTCGAGGTCGCACCCGTCTCCCCGCTGACCGGGCTGGGCGGCCTGCTGCGGCTGTACGGCCGCATCTCGCGGCGCCAGATCATCATCTGGGTCCTCGCCATCGGGCTCTCGGTGGCGGCGTCCGTCGCCGCGATGAAGGGCGTCTACCCGGACCAGCAGGCCCTGGACGCACGCGCCGCGCTGCTGGAGAACCCGTCGGCCGTGATGATGACCGGGCCGGCGTTCGCGCTGGACCACTACACGTTCTGGGCGATGGTCGCCAACGAGCTGCTGCTGTACGTGCTGGTGGCCGTCGCGATCATGAGCATCCTTCTGATGGTGCGTCATACCCGTGCGGAGGAGGAGGCCGGACGGCTGGAGCTCGTCCGCGCCCTGCCGGTGGGACGCTCCGCCCCGCCCACGGCCGCCCTGCTCCTGGTCGCCCTCGCCAACGCGGGGGTCGGCGTCTCGGTGGTGCTGGGTCTGCTCGTCACCGGCGGCCCGCTGGTCGATTCCCTGGCCGTCGGCCTCGCGACAGCCCTCACGGGAATGGTCTTCGGCGGCGTCGCCGCTCTGACCGCGCAGGTCACCGAACATGCCGGCAGCGCTTCGGGGCTCGCCCTCGGGGCGGCCGCAGTCTCCTTCATGGTGCGCGGCATCGGGGACGTGGTCGATGCCCAGGGCTCCTGGCTCTCGTGGTTCTCCCCGTTCGCCTGGGCGCAGCAGACCCGTCTCTTCGTCGACCTGCGCTGGTGGCCGCTCGCGGTGACCCTCGCAGCGATCCTGGTCCTCCTGGGGCTCGCCGCAGTACTCTCGCGGCGGCGCGATGTCGGCGCCGGGCTGCGACCGGCCGCTCACGGCCCTGCCGCCGCCACCCGGAGTCTGCCCGATCCTGCGGGCCTCGCGGTCCGGCTGGTCACGCCGATGATGGTGGCCTGGGCCGTCGGGCTGTTCCTGTTCGCGATCGCCTTCGGCTCGCTCGCCAACTCGCTCCAGGACATGGTCTCGGAGATCCCGGCCGTCGGCGACATGGTGCCGCTGGATCTCGACGATCTCACGACGTCGTTCGCGGCCTACGTGCTGCAGATGCTCGCGATCGGCCCTCTCGGCCTGATCGTCGCCGGCATCCTCCGGCTGCGCACCGAGGAGCAGGAGGGCCGTCTCGCCGGGATCCTGATGGCCGGGAGCTCCCGCACGTCCACGGCCGTGCGCTGGGTGCTCGTGGTCGCGCTCAGCACCACCGTGGTCCAGCTCCTCCTCGGGCTCGGTCTGGGCATCGGGCTGCTCCAGGCGACAGGGGAGACGTCCTGGCTGGCCGTGATGCCGCTGGCCGCCCTCGCCGCGCTTCCCGCCATCGCGCTGGCCGGCGCCGTCACGGTGGCGCTGTACGGGCTGCGCCTGCGCCTGGCAGGAGTGGCGTGGCTGCTGGTGATCTGGGCCGCAATCGACACCTTCCTCGGAGATCTGCTGGATCTGCCCGACGTCGTGCGGAGCATCTCCCCGCTGCGCCATGTGCCGCTCGTGCCCGATGCCGATCTGGATGTCTCTGCGCTGGCCGGGATGAGCGTCCTCGCCGTGCTGCTCGTGCTCGTCGGGCTGTGGGGCCTGCGCCGCCGGGACCTCGCCGCGGGCTGAGCGCCCGCAGCGGCGTCACCGCCCTCCCGTCGAGGAGGCCCGATCACCCGGAACGGCCGGCCCGACCCTGCCGCAGGCGGCGAAGGTCGGACCGGCCGTTCACGGTGCTGAGCGCGGCCCGGAGGGCAGTGAGCTCAGGACCGTCGTGCGGTCGAGGGCTCAGATGTCGTAGTAGAGCTCGAACTCGTGGGGGTGGGGTCGGAAGCGGAACGGATCGATCTCCGTGGTGCGCTTCAGCTCGACCCAGGTCGCGATGAGGTCCTCGGGGAACACATCGCCCTCGGTGAGGTAGTCGTGATCGGCCTCGAGGGCATCCAGTGCGGCCCCGAGGGATTCCGGCAGCTGCTTGATCTGCTTGTGCTCCTCGGGAGGAAGCTCGTACAGGTCCTTGTCGATCGGCTCGGGCGGCTCGATGCGGTTGCGGATGCCGTCGATGCCGGCCATCAGCTGCGCGGCGAAGGCGAGGTACGGGTTCGCCGACGGGTCCGGCGCACGGAACTCGACGCGCTTGGCCTTCGGCGAGGCACCGGTGACCGGGATGCGGATCGCGGCCGAGCGGTTACGAGCGGAGTAGACCATGTTCACCGGTGCCTCGAAGCCGGGCACCAGACGCTTGAAGGAATTCACGGTGGGGTTGGTGAACGCGGTCAGCGACGGGGAGTGCTCGATGATGCCGCCGATGTACCAGCGGGCGATGTCCGAGAGGCCACCGTATCCGCGCTCGTCGTAGAACAGCGGCTCGCCGTCCTTCCACAGGGACTGGTGGGTGTGCATGCCCGAGCCGTTGTCGCCGAACAGGGGCTTGGGCATGAAGGTGGCGGTCTTGCCGGCATCCCACACGGTGTTCTTCACGACGTACTTGAACTTCATGACGTCGTCCGCAGCCTGCAGCAGCGTGTTGAAGCGGTAGTTGATCTCCTGCTGTCCCGCGGTCCCGACCTCGTGGTGGGCGCGCTCGACCTGGAGCCCGGTCTCCTCGAGGACGGCGCAGATCTCGTCGCGCAGATCTGCCATCTGATCGTTCGGCGGGACCGGGAAGTAGCCGCCCTTGAGGCGCGTCTTGTATCCCTGGTTGCCGCCGTACTCGGACTCGTCGCGGTCGGTGTTCCACACGGCCTCGTCGGAGTCGATGCTGTAGAAGCCGGAGTTCACGCCCGTCTTGAAGCGCACGTCGTCGAAGATGTAGAACTCGGCCTCCGCCGCGAACAGCGCGGTGTCCGCGATGCCGGTGGAGCGCAGGTACTCCTCGGCCCGCGAGGCGACGGTACGGGGATCGCGGGAGTACGGCTCGTCCGTGAACGGATCCACGATCGAGAAGTTGATGATGAGGGTCTTGCGCTCGCGGAACGGATCCAGGTAGGAGGTCTCCAGATCCGGCACGAGCTTCATGTCGGATTCATGGATCGCCTGGAAGCCCCGGATGGACGAGCCGTCGAACAGCTGCCCGGTCGCGATCGCCTCCTCATCGAAGGTGCTGGCCGGCACGTTGAAGTGCTGCATGATGCCGGGAAGGTCGCAGAAACGGATGTCGATGAACTCGACACCCTCCTCTTCGATGTACTTGACGACCTCGCTGGGATTGTTGAACACATCTCCTCCATCCGCACCGTGAGGTGCGTGTTGTGCTGAGTGTCCCCGTAGGGCGATCACCGATCGGAGCGCCGGCGGCCAGCGATCCGGGGACTGCTGACCCGAGCGGGACTCGTTGGGTCCAGCTTATGCCGTGCCGCACGTCGGCACGGGGCACAGGGCCCCTCCCAGTCGCACGCACTAAGGTGCCCCCCGTGATCGATCGCAAGGACCTCGGCTCGTGGATGGACGGCGCCCCGAGCGCCCCGGACTACGTCAAGGGCTCCTCCCTGGGCCTGCCCGGGACGGGCCCCGGTGCGGTGGCGCCCTTCTGGCGCCGGCCCCTCTCGCTGCTGCTGGACTGGGGGCTGTGCATGGTGATCTCCGCGCTCGCCTTCCAGTCCGATGCGATGGTGAACCTCGTCCTCTTCGTGGCAGTGAACGTCCTGTTCCTGAGCCTTTTCGGGGGCACTCCCGGGCAGTTCGTGCTGCGGGTGCGGGTGCATCCGGTGCGGGGCCGCACCCCGATGATCGTGCGCGCGCTGGTCCGCACGGTGGCGATGCTCCTGATCCTTCCGGCGTGCTTCTGGACCAAGGACGGCCAGCCCCTGCACGACACCGTCGCCGGGACGGCAGTCGTCACCGTCTGACCGGCACGCAGGCCGTGAGCGCACCGCTGGCCGCCCCTGAAGCCGTCTGCTCGTCGTACCGCCGAGCCCGCCGGGCTCCCGGATCTCGCTCCCCAAAAATTCTCTGTGACCTGCATCGATGGTCAATGTCACGATGAGGTAACGACGGTATCGAAAAGATAACGGCCGCTCTCGGCCCGCCCCGGCCCGGGGAACGGAACGCGGGCAGCGCATGGATCAGGCGGCCCCTCGCAGCACGAAGCCCCCGAACGGTCCGTGGACCGGTCGGGGGCTTCGTGCAGGGTGCTGTCGGTTCAGCGGCCGCGCATCGCCTTGCGGTTGGGGCGTGCCTTCATCGGGTCCACGCCCTTGGGCACGGACTGCCGGATCGAGCGGTGCAGCGCGGTCAGCCGACGGCTCACCTGAGCCGACTCGTCCTTGGTGAGCACGCGCTTCATCCGGGTCATGTGACTGGGCAGCTTGTGCAGCGGCACCTCGCCCTCACCGTCGCCGACGACGATCTGGTGGATCGGCACATTCTCGTGCTGGAGCACACGACGGATGTTGCGACGCTCCTTCTCCAGCAACTTCATCGAGACCGCAGAGGAGTCCTCGGCCACCACGGCGATCCCAGCGCGGCCGGAGGCGCGGAACAGCATCTTCTGGCTGCGCGGATCGACCTGGACGGGCTCCTCGGCCACGTCCCAGCCCCGACGGATGGACTGCATCGCGGCCAGGGGTGCACCCGACTGGCCCTTGATGCGGCTGAAGGCTGCCCGTTCTGCCTTGCGGGCCAGGATCAGCATGGCTGCGAGCAGACCGACGGCGATGCCCAGGAAGATGCCGTACCAGGGGCTGTTGAGCACCAGCCAGCTCAGCAGGACGCCCAGGATGATCGCGATGACCACGGCGCCGATCATCCACGGCAAGGTGGTGCGGTCGACTTCCTGGGTGTACTTGAACACCTCGAGCATCTGCTTGAGGCGGCCGGGCTTCTTCGGGCCGTCGGACTTCTTGTCGCCCTTGGCGGGCTTGCTCTCGCTCTTGCGGGCCATATTCGATGGGTCCTCTCGGGGGCGCGCGGGCGTCAGCTCGCGGCGGCCTGATTGCGGCGGGCGACGACGCTCGCGGCTTCCTGACGTGCTGGCTGGTTCTGGTCGAGGTGGCGGAGATTCTCGGGGATCTCGCGGCCGAGCTTCCTCATGGACTGCGCCCACAGCTTTCCGGCGCGGTACGAGGAGCGCACCATCGGTCCCGCCATGACCGCGAGGAATCCCATCTCCTCGGCGGTGTGGGACAGCTCGAGGAACTCCTCTGGCTTGACCCAGCGATCGATGGGGTGGTGGAGCTTCGAGGGGCGCAGGTACTGGGTGATCGTGAGGATGTCGCAGCCCGCATCGTGCAGGCGCTGCATCGACTCGATGATCTCGTCCGTGGTCTCACCCATGCCCAGGATGAGGTTGGACTTGGTGATCATGCCGGCGTCCTTGCCCATGGTGATCACGTCGAGCGACCGCTCGTAGCGGAAGGCCGGACGGATCTGCTTGAAGATCCGCGGAACGGTCTCGAGATTGTGCGCGAACACCTCCGGCTGGGCATCGAAGACCTGCTCGAGGGCTTCGCCGTTGCCCTTGATGTCGTCGATCAGCAGCTCGACCCCGGTCCCAGGGTTCATCGTGTGGATCTGGCGGCAGGTCTGCGCGAACAGACCCGCGGCGCCGTCGGGGAGGTCATCGCGCGCGACACCGGTGATGGTGGAGTAGCGCAGCCCCATCTCCTTGACGCTCTGGGCGACCTTGAACGGTTCCATGGGATCGATCGCGAGCGGCTTGCCCGTGGCGATGTTGCAGAAGTCGCAGCGCCGTGTGCAGGTGTCACCGCCGATGAGGAAGGTCGCCTCACGATCCTCCCAGCACTCGAAGATGTTCGGACAGCCTGCTTCTTCGCAGACCGTGTGCAGGCCCTGTCCATGCACGCGCTTCTTCATCGCGCTGTACTCGGGGCCCATCACGGCGCGGGTCTTGATCCACTCCGGCTTGCGCTCGATGGGGACCTCGGCGTTGCGCGCCTCGACGCGCAGCATGCGACGGCCGTCGGGAACAACGCTCACCCTCATGCCTCCTACGTTCGGTGTTCTCGGAAGTGTATCGAGCGCAGCGCGCCCGGCGCGCCTCAAACCGCGGGGGCTGAGGTGCGGTGCGCCACGAGGTCGGAAAGGGCCTCGGCGGCGTGGTCGACGACGTCGGCCACAGCGATACGGCGACCGGCCTCCTGGCTGAGGCTCGTCACCCCGGCATCGTCGATCCCGCAGGGGATGACGTTGTGCGCCCAGGAGAGGTCGTTCGCGCAGTTCAGCGCGAAGCCGTGCATCGTGACGCGCTTCGAGACGCGCAGCCCGATCGCACACACCTTGCGAGCGGGGGCGTTCTCGGGCGCCACCCAGACCCCGCTGCGGCCTTCGAGCGGGACGGTTCGAACCCCCACCTCGGTGCAGACGTCGATCAGGGTCCGTTCGAGGTCCCGGACGAATCCGACGACGTCGATCGGTATCGGGAGGCGGACGATCGGATAGCCCACGAGCTGCTGCGGACCGTGCCAGGTGATCTTCCCGCCGCGGTCGATGTCGATCACCTCGGCCCCGTCACGGGGGCGTTCGTGATCCTCGGTGAGCTTTCCGGCCGTGTACACCGGTGCATGCTCCAGCAGCAGGAGGGTATCCGGTCTGTCTCCGGCCACGACCTCCCCGTGGATCCGCCGCTGCAACGCCCATGCCGCGCGATAGTCCACAGGGCCCGCAGGCAGGGAGAACTCCTCATGGCGGTCGCCGCCGGGGAGGGGTTCACTGAAACCGAGTCGGATCACATCGAGCACTGCGCCAGGCTACTCCCGCTGCGACCAGTGCGTTGTGGACGACCACGAGGGGCCTCGGCGCCGGTGGGGTTGACTCTGCCCATGGACGACTTCGACGACGCACGATTCACGCGGGGACCTGCACCGCTCGGCGGTCGCGCGCGGCGTCGCGCTCTTCTCCGAGAACCCCAGGGCAGGCCCGGTCCGGCGAACGATGGGTGCAGGCAGGACGGCTCCGAGTCGCAGGATCCGGGCGAGCGGCTGCGGTGCACGGAGGACGTGCTCGAAGAGCTGGTCGACGGCGGGGACGGCCGCTCCGCGGTGGCCGTGCACGGCCTCACCCCCGCCGGGCGACTCCAGACCCGCGCGGAGATGCAGCTGCTCGCGGCCCTCGAGGAGGTGGCCGGCCTCCGGACCGTCCCCACGATCCTCACCGTCGAGGACGACGGCTACGTCCGCGAGAGCGCTCCTGCTCTCCGTCGCCGTGGTGGGCGGCGCTCGGCCGAGGCGGGGCCCCCGGCCACGGCGGAGCGCGAAGCGGTCGCTCACGTGCGCGACGAGCTCGATGCCCTGATCGACGAGGTGCACGAGCGGGGGTGGGTTCTCGGTGCAGCGCCGGGGGAGGGCCTCGGTCGCCGCGCCGACGGGAGCGTGGTGCTGCGGGACCTGCGGGGGCTGCGGCCGAGCGAGCAGCTCGCGGATCGGCACGCGGACCGCGCCTGGGTGGACTCGGTGCTCGACGATCAGGAGCGCACCCTGCGTCGTCGCGTCCACGCCTGCGAGCAGCCCCTCCCCGACACCGACGTCACGCGGGCGCGCACCGGGCCGCGGTCCGGGCCGGACGCTGCGGACCTCGCCGCGGTATCCGTTGATCCCGCGCTGTCCAGCGGGAGGTTCGGGCCGGGCGAACCGGCACGGCACGACGACCGGGATCGGTTCGGCAGAGAATCCGGCGACGGTGGCTGGGGCGGTGATGGGGACTCGGGGCGGTACGAGGAATGGGCGCCGCGCAGGGGAGAGGACGGGGACGGACCGTGGGAGGAGCCGACGACGGGGCGGACCGGACCGCGCACGGCCATGGCGCGGCTGCGGCCTCTCGGCCCCCTTCCTCCTCATCATCCTGAGCGACGAATTCGGCCGGGGCGTCTCCTGGGCGCCGGTGTGCGGCGGCGACCCGGGGCGGGCGGTCCGCCCGAGGGATCGCGAGCGGCACGTGCTGGTCGGGGGCTGCGACGCAGAGCGGTGCTGAGCGCCGGCGCGGTCGTCCTGGCCGGAGTGGTGATCGGCACCGGATCCTGGCTGGCGCTCGCGCCCGACGGGACCGATGCGGTCACCGACCGGCCGGCTCCGCACGCGCCGCAGCCGCCGTCGGCTTCCGCTCCCGCGCCCCCGCCTGTCATCGAGGACCCCTGGGCACTGGCCGCAGAGCTCGCCGGTTCGCGACACGCTTATGTCACGGGTCTGTCGAGCCGGTCGGTCGCTGTGCCCGGGAGCGCAGCCTCTCGGGAGGACGACGACGTGCGGCGGGCCTACGAGAGCCTCACCATCGACGGCGGAGGTCCGGTGATCCACGAGGCGACGCTGCTCGAGGGCCCCGTGGAGGACGGCACCGCGGAGCTGCTCGTCATCACGTCCACCGAGACGTACTCGGTCCGGGAGGCCGCCAGCGGGAAGGAGGGCGCCGCGGAGACCGTGCCGACCTCGGCCGAGGTCGAGATCCGTCTGTCGCTGCAGTGGGACGGCACTCGCTGGCTGGTGGCCAGCAGCGTGCCCGTGGGGGAGGCCGCCGGAGGAGCGTCGAGCTCGCTGCACCAGGCCGTCCTCGGGGACGAGGGAGCGGCCCGCTGAGAGGACGGGGTCGCCGTCGACGCGAGAAGGGCCTGCCGCCGGACTTCCGGCAGCAGGCCCTTCGTCGACTGCCTGCGTGCGCAGGCTCAGGGAGTCACAGTCCCAGCTCGGCCTCGAAGGCGCCGTCCTCGAGACGCTTCTTCATGAAGGTGAGGAAACGCGCGGCGTCGCCGCCGTCGACCAGACGGTGGTCGTAGGACAGGAACAGGTACATCATCGAACGGATCGCGATGACGTCGTCGCCCTCGGCGCTCTGCACGACGGCAGGGCGCTTCACGATGGTGCCGCAGCCGAGGATGCCGACCTGCGGGCTCGGCACGATCGGGGTGTCCCAGAGGGCACCGCCCGATCCGGTGTTCGTGATCGTGAAGGTCGCGCCCTGGAGGTCGTCCGGGGTGAGCTTGTTGCCCTTGGCGCGAGCGCCGAGGTCACCGATCTGACGGGCCAGGCCCGCCAGGTTCAGGTCGCCGGCATTCTTGATCACGGGCACGACCAGGCCGCGCTCGGTGTCCGCCGCCATGCCGATGTTCTCGGAGGCCGCGTACTTGATCAGGTCGTCGTCGATGGACGCATTGACCTTGGGGTAGGTCTTCAGCGCCTCGACGGCGGCCTGCATGATGAACGGCAGGAAGGTGAGCTTCGCGTCCTCGCGCTGGGCGAAGGCGTCCTTGGCCCGGCCGCGCAGCTTCGCGACCCGGGTCATGTCGACCTCGACCGCGGTGGTGAGCTGCGCCTGGCCGTGCAGGGACTCCATCATCCGCTTGGCGGTCACCTTGCGGATGCGGCTCATCTTCTCCTCGGTGCCGCGCAGCGGGGAGACCTCGACCTTGGCCGGGGCCGCAGCCGGAGCGGAGGGCGCCGGGGCGTCCTGGGCCGGGGCCGGGGCCGACGCAGCGGACTTCTGCGCGTCGATCGCCTGCTGCACGTCCTGCTTGCGGATGCGACCGCCCAGGCCGGAACCGTAGACACCGGACAGGTCGATGCCGGCCTCTGCCGCCATCTTCCGCACCAGCGGGGTCACGTAGCCGGACGCCTCGGCGCCGGTCACGGAATCCGCAGCCTTCGGAGCGGCCGCCGGGGCAGAGGGCTCCTGAGACGTCTGCTCGGGAGCGCTGGGGGCCTCGGCCTTGGGCGCCTCGGCCTTCGGCGTCTCCTGGGGAGCTTCCTTCTTCGGCTCGTCCTTCTTCGGCTCCTCCTTCGCGGGGGCCTCCTCGGCCTTCGGGGCCGGAGCCGAGGGCTTCTCGGACTTCGCCGACGCAGCGGAGGAGTCGCCGATGACGGCGAGGACGGAGCCGACCTCGGCATCTTCGTCCTCATCGACCTTGATCTCGAGCACGGTGCCCGCGACGGGGGAGGGGATCTCGGTGTCGACCTTGTCGGTCGAGACCTCGAGCAGCGGCTCGTCGACCTCGACGGTGTCGCCGACGGCCTTCAGCCAGCGGGTGACGGTGCCCTCGGTGACGGACTCGCCGAGAGCCGGCATGGTCACGTCCTCGCCGGAGGCGCTCCCGCCCTCGGAGCCCTCGTCGGAGGACTCGTCGGACTCAGGCGACTCCGCGGAGTCGGCCGGGGCGTCGGTGGACGGAGCGGTGGTCTCGTCGGAGGCGAGATCCTCGCCCTCGGACTCTCCCGCGGAGTCCGACTCAGCAGGAGCCTCTTCCTCGGAGGAGTCCTCGGCACCGGAGTCGTCGGACCCGGCATCGTCGGAGCCGGAGCCATCGCCGATGACGACGAGATCGGCGCCGACCTCGGCGTCCTCGTCCTCCTCGACCAGGATCTTCTCGATGGTGCCCGCGACGGGCGAGGGGATCTCGGTGTCGACCTTGTCGGTCGAGACCTCGAGCAGCGGCTCGTCGACCTCGACGGTGTCGCCGACGGCCTTCAGCCAGCGGGTGACGGTGCCCTCGGTGACGGACTCGCCGAGAGCCGGCATCTTCACGGATTCAGACATGGGTGTTCTCCTCTGGGGACTCAGGCGTGTGCGTGCAGCGGCTTACCGGCGAGGGCGAGAGCGGCCTCGCCCATGGCCTCGTGCTGCGAGGGGTGACCGTGGATCAGCGAGGCGACGTCCTCGGGGTAGGCCTCCCAGTTGACCATCAGCAGCGCCTCGCCCATGAGCTCGGAGGTGCGTGCACCGATCATGTGGACACCGACGATGGGGCCGTCCTTCTCGCGCACCAGCTTGATGAAGCCGGTGGTGCCGAGGATCTGGGACTTGCCGTTGCCGCCGAGGTTGTACTCGTAGGACTGGATGCCCTCGTCGCCGAACTGTTCCTTGGCCTGCTTCTCGGAGAGGCCGACCGAGCCGATCTCGGGCTCGCAGTAGGTGATGCGCTCGATGCCGGACTCGACGATCGGCGCGGGGTTCAGGCCGCCGATGCGCTCGGCGGCGAAGATGCCCTGGGCGAAGCCGCGGTGGGCGAGCTGCAGACCGGGGACGATGTCGCCGACGGCGTAGATGCCGGGGACGTTCGTCTCGAGCGTCTCCTTGTTCGCGAGCACGAAGCCGCGATCCATCTCGATGCCCTGCTCCTCGTAGCCGAGCCCCGAGGTGTTCGGCCCGCGGCCGACGGCCACCAGCAGGTAGTCGCCCTCGTGGACCGTGCCGTCGGCGAGGGTGACGGTGACGCCGGTGTCGGTCTGCTCGGCCTTCTCGGTGAACACCCCGAGCGACGAGGTGATGCCGCGCTTCTTGAACGCCCGCTCGAGCGACTTGGAGATCGACTCGTCCTCGTTCGCGACCAGACGGGGGAGGCCCTCGACGATGGTCACGGAGTCCGCACCGAGGGACTTCCACACCGAGGCGAACTCGACGCCGATGACGCCGCCGCCCAGGATGATCGGGTTCTTCGGGATCTCCGGCAGCTGCAGCGCGGTCTCGGAATCCAGGAAACGCCCACCCAGGTCGATGCCCGGGAGGGTCTTCGAGTACGAGCCGGAGGCCAGGATGATGTTCTTGGCGTTGAGCTCGCGCGTGCCGCCCTCGGTCTCCACAGAGACCGTCTTCGGCCCGGTGAGCCGGCCGAAGCCCTCGACGTACTCGACCTTGGAGGACTTCACGAGCCCCTGCAGGCCCTTGTACAGGCGCGAGACGATCTTGTCCTTGAAGCCGATGACCTTCTCGGCGTCGATGGAGTTCAGGGTGAGGTCCAGGCCCACGGACTTCGCCTCCGACGGGGCGTCTGCGAGCTCGCCGACGTGCAGCATCGCCTTGGTCGGGACGCAGCCGCGATGGAGACACGTGCCTCCGAGCTTGTCCTTCTCCACGAGCGCGATCTTCTGGCCGAGCTGGGCACCTCGCAGCGCGGCCGCGTAGCCGCCGCTGCCACCGCCCAGGATCACGACGTCGAACTGGTCAGTGGTTGTATCCGCCACCTGTGTGCTCCTCGGTGTAAACGTTTCTCCGCGGCACGCGCTGACCGGGATGGCCGACGGCGCCGCCTGCGTGACCCATGCTAGGCCACCAGGCGGCGCTGACAGGCCCGCTCGACCAGATGTTCAGCCCGGTTGCGCGGCGTGGATCACTTGCCGGAGCGCGCGGCGCGCTCCTCGAGCACCTGCAGCACGGTGCGGACGCTCATGCCCGTCGCCCCCTTGCTCATGTATCCCAGCGGCGCCGAGGCGAATCCGGGGCCGGCGATATCGAGGTGCGCCCACTCCGCATCGCCCACGAACTCCTGGAGGAAGATGCCGGCGGAGAGCGCGCCGCCGGGGCGGTCTCCGATGTTGCGCAGGTCCGCGACGCGACCGTTGAGGTCCGCGCGCAGCTCCGCGGGGAAGGGCAGGGGCCAGAAGGGCTCGCCCGAGACGTCGGCCGCCTCCAGGACGAGATCCCGCGCCTGCTCGGTGCCCATCACGGCGGCGGTGCGCTCGCCCAGCGCGACCATCGCGGCACCGGTGAGGGTCGCCACGTCCATCACCAGATCGGGACCCTCGGACACGGCATCGACCAGAGCGTCGGCCATGACCATGCGGCCCTCGGCGTCGGTGTTCAGGACCTCGACGGTCTTGCCGTTGCGCATGGTGACCACGTCGCCGGGGCGCTGGGCGCCGCCGCCGGGCATGTTCTCGGCGAGCGCGAGGAACGTGATGACCTTGACGTCCAGGCCGAGCCTGGCCGCGCCGACGGTCGCGGCCAGCACGGTGGCCGCGCCGGTCATGTCGGACGTCATGTCATCCATGCCGGGCGCGGGCTTCAGCGAGATGCCGCCGGTGTCGAAGGTGATCCCCTTGCCGACCAGGGCGACCGAGCTCGAGGCGTTCTCGGGCGAGTACTCGACGCGCACCAGACGCGGCGGACGGGTGGATCCCTGGCCGACGCCGACGATCCCGCCGTAGCCGCCCTCGGCCAGCTGCTCCTCGTCGAGCACCGTGACCGTGAGGGGGAGGTCGGCGGCGACCTCCTGCGCGCGGCGTGCGAACTCCTCGGGGTAGAGGAGGTTTGGCGGGGTGTTGACCAGGTCGCGGGTGAGGTCGACGATCTCGGACAGCACCGTGGCGCGCTCGGCGGCGCTCGTGGCGGACTCCTCCCCGCTCAGTGCGGTGAGGGAGGCGAGCGCCCCCTTCGCGGAGGGTGTTCCGGCGGCGGTCTTGTGGCCGGTGAACGCATAGGCGCCCAGAGCGGCGCCCTCCAGGGCGGCGGCGAGCTGGTCGGGGGAGCCCTCGGGCAGGGCGACGGCGGCGGACTCGATGCCGGCCAGCGCGCGGGTGGCCGCGCCGAACGCGAGACGGAGGTTCTCGGCGGAGATCTTCGCGAGATCCTCCTCACCGAGACCGACCAGCAGCAGAGAGCCCGCACCGGTCAGGTCGAAGGACGGGATGCGGTGCACGTCGCCGCGCCCGGAAGAGGGGTCCAGACCCTTGACGACCTCGGAGAACTCCGGCGCTCCGGGGACGTAGGAGGGGGCGTCTCCCGCGCCGGCGAGCAGAGGAAGGATCAGGACGTCGGCCTCGACGTCACGCAGGGATACGTCAGCAACTGAAATGGTGGGCATGCCTCTATCGTAGAGGCGGCCCGGACCGGATGTCCGCGCTCCACGGTGCTCCGCCGCGCACGTCGACGGCGCATCCGGACCCTTGCACGAGCAGAACAGGTAGGGCGATGACGGCGCTGAGCATCCTGGTGACCGTGGTGTGCCTCGTGACGGCGGCACTGGGCTTCTACTACGCGGCCCGCGATCTCAGTGCCGATCTGGTGCTGCTGGGCGCTGCCGGTCTCGTCGCCCTGGTCTGGGCGGTGCTCGGCGCGGTGATCGGACTGCGCGACGCCGCCGGCGGGCACCCGGCGGACCGCGTCACGCTGTACGGGTACCTCCTCACCGGCTTCGCGATGGTCATCGGCGGGAGCTGGGTGGGCGTCTGGGAGCGCAGCCGGTGGGGCTCGATGGTGATCGCCGTGGTCGCCCTCGTCGCGGTGGTGCTGCTCATGCGCCTCCATCAGATCTGGCCGGGAGGCTTCGCATGACAGATCCCCGTACACACCGCAGCGATGCTGCGCCGAGCGTGCCGAGCGTGCCGAGCGTGCCGGAGCCGACCGGCGCGTCGGATGCTCCCGTCTCGCCGGGCGCCACGGGCGCCTCCTCTCGGGGGTTCGAGGCCGTGCTGATCGTCGTCTACGGCCTCTTCTCCCTGGCGGCGACGGCCCGCAGCAGCGTCCAGATGCTCCGAGACTTCTCCTTCGCGCCGGTCGCCTACCTGCTCTCGCTCGTCGCGGCACTGACCTACATCGCCGTGACGATCGCCCTGGTGCGCGGCGGCCGCCGTTCCACGACCGCGCTCGTGCTGTGCCTGGTCGAGCTGGTGGGTGTGCTCGCCGTCGGCACGCTGTCGGTGCTCGATCCGGCGCTCTTCCCCGACGCGACGGTGTGGTCCGTCTACGGCCAGGGCTACGGATACGTCCCGCTGCTGCTGCCGGTCGTGGCGCTGTTCTTCCTCGTGCGCGGTCGGCGCAAGGGACCTGAGGCCTCCGTGAGCGCCCGGTGACCGCGTACGGTATCCCCGTGACCATGAACGACACCTCAGAACGCGGCCTCTACACGGCCGTGTTCTCTCATGCCCTCAGCCGTCTGGACGCCGAGCAGGCGCACCGGATGACCATGCGGAGCCTGCATCTGGCGTACTCCCTGCCCGGCGGCCCCTGGCTGCTGCGCGCGCTCTTCGGCACCCCGGACCCGATGCGTGACCCGCGTCCGGCGAAGCGCGTGCTCGGGGCGGATCATCGCAGTCCTCTGGGTCTCGCGGCCGGGTTCGACAAGGACGGCGAGGTGCCGCTCGCGCTGCTCGACCTGGGCTTCGGCCACGTCGAAGTGGGCACCGTGACGGCGAAGGCGCAGCCGGGCAATCCGGCTCCGCGCTCCTTCCGGCTGATCCCCGACCGGGCGCTCATCAATCGCATGGGGTTCAACAACCACGGCGCCCACGCGCTCGCGAAGTCCCTCGCCGCCGCCCGCCGCACCGAGCGCGGTCAGCGGGCCGTGATCGGCGTGAACATCGGCAAGTCGAAGGTCACTGCGCTCGACGACGCCGCCGAGGACTATCGCTTCTCCGCGCGGATCCTCGCGCCCTATGCCAGCTACCTCGCCATCAACGTCTCCAGCCCCAACACCCCGGGGCTGCGCGATCTCCAGACGGTCGAGATGCTGCGCCCGGTCCTCGAGGCGGTGGTCGACGAGGCACGCAGGGCGGAGCGTCGCCTGCGCCGCGAGCTCCCGGTGCTGGTGAAGATCGCGCCGGACCTGCACGACGACGACGTGCGGGCCGTCGCGCACCTGGCGACGGAGGTGGGGCTCGCCGGCGTGATCGCGGCGAACACGACCATCTCCCGCCCGGAGTCGCTGCGCACCACCCGCTCCCGCATCGACTCGATCGGCAGCGGGGGTCTCTCCGGCCCGATGCTGGCCGAGCGCTCGCTGGAGATGCTGACCCTGCTGCGCCGCGAGCTCCCCGAGAGCTCCGTGATCATCAGCTGCGGGGGAGTGACCACCGCGCAGGACGTGCGCACCCGCCTCGAGGCCGGCGCGGACCTCGTCCAGGGCTATACGGCGATGATCTACGAAGGCCCGGCGTGGCCCGGTCGCCTGGCTCGTGAGGTGGGCCCCTTCTCGTGAGGTGGGCCCCTTCCGTCGGGTCGGCGGTCAGGGACCGTCGGCACGGCGGCCTAGGCTGACGGCATGGACGAGGATCTGTTCTCGCTCGGCGGGGACGCGCCGACGCCACGCACGCTGTCCGACCGCAACGTCGACCACCGTGCGCCCCTGGCCGTGCGGATGCGCCCGCGCTCCCTCGAGGAGATCGTCGGCCAGCAGTCCGCGCTCGAGGCGGGCAGTCCGCTGCGCCGGCTGGTCGCGGCCGACGACTCCCGCACCTCGCCCAGCTCGGTCATCCTGTGGGGCCCTCCCGGGACGGGGAAGACGACTCTCGCCTATGTGGTCGCCCAGTCCGGTGATCGTGAGTTCGTCGAGGTCTCTGCGGTGCTGGCCGGTGTCAAGGACATCCGAGCGGTGGTCGACCAGGCGCGCTCGCGACTGCGCACCATCGGCCGGGAGACCGTGCTCTTCATCGACGAGGTGCACCGCTTCTCGAAATCCCAGCAGGACGCACTGCTCCCGAGCGTCGAGAACCGATGGGTGACCCTGGTGGCCGCGACCACCGAGAACCCTTACTTCTCCGTGATCTCTCCGCTGCTCTCCCGCTCGATCGTGCTCACGCTGGAGCCGCTGGAGCGCTCGGACCTCAGCACGCTGGTCGACCGTGCCCTGAGCGACGAGCGAGGTCTCGGCGACTCCGTCACCCTCACCGATGACGCCCGGGAGGCGCTGCTGCGACTGGGGGGAGGTGACGCCCGCAAGATCCTCACCTCGCTCGAGGCCGCAGCGGCCGCGGCCCTCCTGAAGGACTCCCGGGAGATCGACGCTCAGACCCTCGCCCAGGCCGTGAACCGGGCCGCTCTGCGCTACGACAGGGGCGGGGACCAGCACTACGACGTCACCAGCGCATTCATCAAGTCCATGCGGGGCAGCGACGTCGACGCCTCACTGCACTATCTCGCCCAGATGATCGAGTCGGGTGAGGATCCCCGGTTCATCGCCCGACGGGTCGTCATCGCCGCAGGCGAGGAGGTGGGCATGGCGGATCCGAGCGCGCTGCAGGTGGCGGTCGCCGCCATGCAGGCCGTGCAGATGCTCGGGATGCCCGAGGGGCGCATCCCGCTCGCGCAGGCGGTCGTGCACATCGCCACCGCCCCGAAGTCCAACGCCTCCTACCGGGCGCTGGATGCGGCGATCGCGGATGTGCGCGAGGGCAGGGGCAGCGGAGTGCCGTCCCATCTGCGCGACGCGCACTACGCGGGGGCCGAGAAGCTGGGGCACGGCACCGAGTACCGCTACGCGCACGACGCTCCCCACGGCGTCGTGGCCCAGCAGTACCCGCCGGACGACCTCGTCGGCGTGGACTACTACCACCCCAAGGGGCACGGCAACGAGGCGCAGACCAGCAGGCGGGTCGACGCGCTGCGACGGATCCTGCGCTCCGGCGACGGCACCTGACCCAGGCGGCGGTCGCCGTTGTGTGCGACTCCACAGGAACTCGAGGCACTCCTGACGGCCAAGTCGTTGAGCCTGGTCCTCGCCTGCGGTAATCTTGGGCGTTGAATCCGCGGCTGCAAGACTGGATTCACCACACCCGAACAAGAGGTATACCTCGTGACCAACGTCACCCGTGCGCGCCGCCAGGCGCGCCTGTCCCGAGCCCTCGGGCTCCCGCTGACCCCCAAGTCGGTCAAGTACTTCGAGAAGCGTCCGTACCCCCCGGGCGAGCACGGCCGTGCTCGCCGTCGGACCGAGTCCGACTACGCCGTGCGCCTGAAGGAGAAGCAGCGTCTCCGCGCCCAGTACGGCATTCGCGAGAAGCAGATGCACGGCGCCTACCTGGATGCCAAGAAGGAGCCGGGCCTGACCGGTGAGAGCATGGTCGAGCTGCTGGAGATGCGCCTCGACGCCCTCGTGCTGCGCTCCGGCTTCGCCCGCACCACCCTGCAGGCCCGTCAGGCCGTCGTGCACCGCCACGTGATGGTCGACGGCAAGATCGTGGATCGTCCCTCCTTCCGCGTGAAGCCGGGCCAGACCATCCAGATCAAGCCCAAGAGCCAGGCCATGGAGTCGTTCCAGATCGCTGCCGAAGGCGGCAACTCGGACGTCCTGGCCTCCGTCCCCTCGTACCTCTCGGTCGAGCTGGGCGAGCTCAAGGCGAAGCTCGTCGCCCGTCCGAAGCGCGTCGAGGTCCCCGTGACCTGCGACGTCCAGATGGTCGTCGAGTACTACGCGCGCTGACTCTTCTCACTGCGGCACGCAAGGCCCCGGCGGGTGTACTCCGGTACCCTGACCGGGGCCTTCGTGTCCGTATCTCCCTCTCGGCGCCGTCCGGCGCCCGCTTCCGGTGTCCCAGGAAGGACCTCCCCAGACCATGCGCACATCCGAGATCCATCGTCGCTGGCTCGATTTCTTCGAGAAGAAGCAGCACGAGGTCGTTCCCAGCGCCTCGCTCGTGTCGAACGATCCCTCGATCCTCTTCACGATCGCCGGCATGGTCCCGTTCATCCCGTACATCGTGGGCACCGAGAAGGCCCCGTACGACCGCGCCGTGAGCGTCCAGAAGTGCATCCGCACCAATGACATCGAGAACGTCGGGCGCACCACGCGCCACGGCACGTTCTTCCAGATGGCGGGGAACTTCTCCTTCGGGGACTACTTCAAGCAGGGCGCGATCGACTTCTCCTGGGAGCTGCTCACCAGCTCGCAGGACGACGGCGGCTTCGGTCTGGACCCGGCACGGCTGTGGATCACGCTGTGGGAGCAGGACGAGGAGTCCTATCAGCACCTGACCGAGGTCATCGGGCTGGATCCCGCACGGATCGTGCAGCTGCCCTGGGAGGAGAGCTGCTGGGACACCGGTCAGCCCGGCCCCGCGGGCTCGACGGGGGAGTGGCACTACGACCGCGGCCCCGAGTACGGCCCGGACGCCATGGGCGGACGACAGGACGAGTGGCCGGGCAGCGCGGAGGCCGAGGACCGCTACATCGAGATCTGGAACCTGGTGTTCGACCAGTTCCTGCGCGGTGAGGGCAAGGGCAAGGACTATCCGCTGCTCGGGGAGCTCGAGCAGAAGTCCATCGATACCGGCATGGGCGTGGAGCGCCTCGCGTACATCCTGCAGGACAAGCAGAACATGTACGAGATCGACCAGGTCTTCGGGGTCATCGAGAAGGCGCAGGAGCTCTCGGGTCGCGTCTACGGCGCCGACGGCGAGGACGACGTGCGCCTGCGGATCGTCGGTGACCACGTGCGCAGCGCGCTCATGCTCGTCGCCGACGGTGTCCGTCCGGGCAATGAAGGGCGCGGCTACGTGCTGCGCCGGCTGATCCGTCGGGCGGTGCGCTCGATGCGACTGCTCGGCTACGCGGAGCCGTCCATGCCCGCGCTGCTCCCCGTCTCGAAGGAGGCGATGGTGGAGTCCTACCCCGGCCTCGAGGTGGACTTCACCCGCATCAGCGACATCGTCTATGCGGAGGAGGAGGCCTTCCGTCGCACCCTCGTCACCGGCACCGCGATCTTCGACCAGGTCGCCGGGGCGGTCAAGCAGGAGGGCGGTCGCAGTGTCGCCGGCCCCGATGCCTTCCGTCTGCACGACACCTACGGCTTCCCCATCGATCTCACCCTCGAGATGGCGCAGGAGGTGGGCCTGACTGTCGACGAGGAGGGGTTCCGCGCGGCGATGTCCGAGCAGCGCGAACGCGCGCGGGCCGATGCGGCCTCCAAGAAGGGCGGCCACACCGACACCGCGGTGTACAACCGGCTGCTGGGGGAGCGCGGCGAGGCGGTGCCCTTCGTGGGCTACACCGAGTCCACTCTCGCCACGACCGTCGAATCCGTGCTGGTCGACGGCGCCCTGGTGGATTCCGTGCAGGCGCCGGCCGATGTCGAGCTGGTGCTCGCCGCGACCCCGTTCTACGCGGAGATGGGCGGCCAGCTCGCCGACCAGGGCCGCATCACGCTGGCCAGCGGCGGCATCGTCGAGGTCGAGGACGTCCAGGCGCCGGTCAAGGGACTGACGGTGCACCGCGGTCGGCTGGTCGAGGGCGATGTCCACCCCGGGGCGAGCGCGGTCGCGTCGATCGACACCGAGCGGCGCGGCGCGATCGCTCGTGCACACACCGCCACCCACATGGTCCACCAGTCACTGCGCGAGGAGCTCGGCGACGGCGCGACTCAGGCCGGCTCGGAGAACTCTCCCGGCCGCATGCGCTTCGACTTCCGGTACGGGCAGGGAGTGCCGCGCAGCGCCCTGGCGCAGATCGAGGGCCGCGTGAACACGCTGCTCCAGGACGAGCTGGCCGTGACCGATCAGCAGATGCCGATCGACGAGGCGCGTGCGCTCGGTGCGCAGGCCCTGTTCGGCGAGAAGTACGGAGACATCGTCCGCGTGGTCTCCATCGGCGGGGACTGGTCGCGCGAGCTGTGCGGCGGCACCCACGTCGCGAGCACCGGCGCGATCGGTACGGTCCAGCTCATGGGCGAGGCCTCCATCGGCAGCGGCGTGCGTCGCGTCGACGCCCTCGTGGGCCTGTCGGCCTACCGGTTCCAGGCTCAGGAGCATGCTCTCGTCTCCCAGCTCTCGGAGATGCTGAAGGTCGGCTCCGCCGAGGACCTCCCCGAGCGCATCACCTCGATGACCCAGCGCATGAAGGACATGGAGAAGCAGCTCGCCGCCCTGCGCGGTCAGCAGCTGCAGGCAGAGGCCGGCAGGCTCGCCGAGCAGTCGGTCGAGATCGCCGGCGTGCGCACCGTGCTGCACGACGCCGGCGAGGGCATCGCCGCCGGGGATCTGCGCACTCTCGCGCTCGACCTGCGGGCACGCCTCGGGGACGACGCCCCGACGGTCGTCGCGGTCACCGGGCATGCGGACGGCCGGGCCGCGCTCCTCGTCGCGACCAACGGGCCCGCTCGCGATGCCGGCCTCGCTGCCGGGGACCTGCTTCGCAGGGGCGCCGAGGCGATGGGCGGCCGCGGTGGCGGCAAGGCCGACATGGCGCAGGGAGGCGGCGGCGAGCCCGCCCGCATCCCCGAGGCCCTGGCCTCCGTCCGCGCTGCGGTCGAGGCGACCGCGGCCGTATGACGGGCATGGACAGCGACGACGGCACGGCGAGGACCGGCGGCGTGCCGGAGCTCCCTCGGGGCGTCCGTCTGGGCGTCGATGTCGGCGACGTGCGAGTGGGCATCGCCCGCAGCGATCTGGACGGGCTCATCGCGACGCCGGTGGAGACCGCCGACCGAGGTGTCGCGACGCGCCGAGTCGCCGATGAGGCGCTCGAAGCGGAGGCCCGTGTGATCATGGTCGGGCTGCCGCGATCGTTGAACGGCAGCGAGGGCCGCGCGGCGGAGAAGGCCCGCTCGTTCGCCGCCGATCTCGGCGTCCTGCTCGCCGAGAGCGGCCAGGACATCGAGATCCGCCTGCTCGACGAGCGGCTGACCACGGTGAGCGCGCACCAGGCCCTGCACAGCTCGGGCCGCAAGGGGCGCAAGCACCGGCAGGTCGTGGACCAGGTCGCCGCCGTCCTGATCCTCCAGCAGGCGCTGGACATCGAGCGGGCCACCTCGGCACGCGCCGGGGAGCTCGTTCCCGGGCCGACGACCGGCCCCGCCCCGACCACCGACCAGGAGGATGCCGGATGAGCGACGAGGAGAACGTCTCCTTCGACGATCTCGCAGAGCATCAGCACGCGGCGCCTCCGGGACGCCGAGGACGACGACGGTCCGCGCCGCGTCGTGGCGGCTTCTTCCGCGCGGTGCTGCCCATCCTGCTGGTCCTGGCCGTGCTGGGCGGTCTGGGTTTCGGAGGCGTGCAGGGGTATCGCTGGCTGACCTCGAACGTGAGCGTGGAGCAGGAGGCCGCGGACTACCCCGGCCCCGGGAGCGGCGAGGTGATCGTCGAGGTCGCTCAGGGTGATACCGGAACCGACATCGCCGAGACGCTGGTCGAGGCCGATGTCATCAAGTCCCCCGGCCCCTTCGTGAACATCTTCTCCAACACGCGCGAGGCCGCCGCGATCGAGCCCGGCGTGTACCGGCTCCAGCAGCAGATGACCTCGGCCGGTGCGCTGGACGCGCTGCTGGACCCGTCGAACCTCGCCGGGCACCGGGTGATCATCCCCGAGGGGCTCAACCTCACTCAGATCTGGCCGCTGCTGTCGGAGGCGACCGACATCCCTGTCGAGGACTTCGAAGAGGCCGCGGTCGACTACACGGAGTACGGCATCCCGAAGAACTCGGCGGACAGCCTGGAGGGCTACCTCTGGCCGGGACGCTACGACATCCCCGAGGACGCCACCGCCGAGGACGTCATCCAGATGATGTGGGACAGCATGGAGAAGCAGCTCGTCGCCCGGGACATCCCCGAGGACAAGTGGCACGAGAAGCTCACCGTGGCCTCGCTCGCCCAGCTCGAGGTCCGTGAGAGCGACGACTACGGCATGGTGGTCCGCACCATCTACAACCGGCTCGAGGGCGTCGGCGAGGCCGAGGGGACGCCGATGCCCCTGCAGTTCGACTCGACGATCCACTTCCTCACCGGCAAGGCCGCGAGCGTCGGCACCACCTCGGCGGAGCGGAAGACGAAGAGCCCCTACAACACCTATCTGAACACCGGACTGCCGCCGGGGCCGATCGGCGCCCCCGGTGCCGAGACCCTCGACGCCGCGGCGGATCCGCCCGAGGGCGACTGGCTCTACTTCGTCACCGTCAACACCGACACCGGCGAGACCAAGTTCGCGGCGACCTGGGCCGAGCACGAGGAGAACGTCAAGGAATGGCAGGACTGGGCGGCGACGAAGGACTGATCATGGACGATGCGACAGCAGGAGCGGGGCGCCGCTTCGCGGTGCTCGGCTCGCCCGTCGAGCACTCGCTCTCCCCGGTGCTGCACCGCACCGCCTACCGGGAGCTCGGCCTCGCCGGACCGGACGGTCCCGCCTACGAGCGCCACGACGTCCCGGCAGGCTGCCTCGCCGAGTTCCTCACGGAGGGCGGCGGGCGGAGCCTGACGGGAGCGAGCGTCACCATGCCCGGCAAGCCCGAGGCCTTCGCCCTGGCCACCGAGGTCGACGACACATCGCGCATGCTCGGGATCTCCAACACCCTCGTGCGTCGGCCCGACGGGTCCTGGCGCGCCGAGAACCACGACGTGCACGGGATCGTCGCCGCGCTGCGGGACCACGGGGCCACCGCTGCGACCACGGGCGGAGTGCTGGGCTCAGGGGCCACGGCGCTCAGCGCGGTCGCCGCGCTCCTCGACCTCGGAGTCACCGATATCCGGCTGAGCGCCCGCAGCCCGCACAAGCTGGAGCCGCTCCAGGCCCTCGCCGCACGCTCCGGGGCGACGGTGCTGCAGGTGCCGTGGGAGGCCAGCCACGAGCTGCTCGAGGCGCAGATCGTGATCAGTGCCTTGGCCGTCGCCGGCGCCCGGGCGGTCGCCGGGACCTGGGGCGGGCGATCCGAGCTCGCGGTCCCGGAGCAGTTCCTCGATGTGCTCTACGATCCCTGGCCGGCGCCGCTGATGGAAGTGGTCATGGAGCGCGGCGGCGAGGTGGTCGACGGGCTCGAGATGCTCACGCATCAGGCGGACATGCAGATCCGCTCCATGCTGGGAGTTCCTGCCGCCCCCGTCGCCGAGATGCTCGCGGCGGCACGCGGCGAGCTCGCGACGCGCGCCTGAGACGGAAGCGACCACCACTGCCACTTCCGGTAAAGAGGTAGTAAAGTGACGGGAGCTCGACGGTGCGCCGTCGACACCCGGGACCAGCGCGAGGAAGTGACCCATGGACCTGCACCGAGAGGCCGAGATGGCGTACGGCAACGAGCCCGAGCGGCTCGCCGAGGAGCCGCTGGTCGTGTCTCCACCCCGCGACATCGGGCCGCTCATCTCCACGCCGCTGCTGCGGCAGTGCACCGCGCTGGCCACTCGCGCCCGCGTCGACCTGCTCTCCGGGAGCCGTCACGAGGCCGCGGAGCAGCTCGAAGGTGTCCTCGAGACCCTGGCCCTCTGGGATGCTGGATCGCTGCGCGATCCGGACCCGACGATGGTCGTCCTGGCGGCGGCGGCCCTGCAGGACCTCGCCGAGCGACTCGTCCCCTCGAGCACGAACGCCCTTTCGGAGCGCATCGACGCCGCGCTGCGCCTCCTGCATACGCTGATGGACCCGGCGCACATCGACGCGATGGCGTGATTGTCTTCACGTCGATGCTGGCAGAGGCCGTTTCGGTGCGACATCGGCGCAGGGTGCGTGCTATATTTTTCGAGTCGCAGAGGCGGCCACTCGTCCGGGTGGCGGAATTGGTAGACGCGCTAGCTTGAGGTGCTAGTGCCCGTATAAGGGCGTAGGGGTTCAAGTCCCCTCTCGGACACGGAACAACCCCTTCTGATCGGTGAGAGCCGATCAGGAGGGGTTTCTTCATTCCTCAGGCTGCGCGTCCGATTCCCCAGGCAGCGTGCCCAGGACGGCCCCGCCATCCATCGCTGGCGCGTGATGCATCGCCGGCCCGTGGAAGAATCGCTCCATGGTCCATGTCTTCCTCCACGAGCCCGTGATCGCGGGCAACACCGGCAACGCGATCCGACTGTCCGCCGTGACCGGCGCGCGGCTCCACCTCATCGAACCCCTCGGCTTCGACTTCGAGGACGCGAAGCTGCGCCGGGCCGGGCTCGACTACCACGACCTCGCCGACGTGAGTGTCCACACCGATCTCGACGCCGCCCTCGCCTCCGTGCCCGGTGCCCGGGTCTACGCCTTCACCTCCCAGACCGATGTGGGTTTCGAGAGCGTCGAGTACACACCGGAGGACATCCTCCTGTTCGGCACCGAGCCGACCGGGCTTCCCGCCGAGGCGATGGACCATCCCCGAGTGACCTCACGCGTGCGGATCCCGATGCTCCCGGCGCGCCGTTCCCTCAACCTCGCCAATGCGGTCTCGATCGCCGTGTACGAGGCGTGGCGGCAGCTGGACTATCGCGGAGCAGGGGCATGACGCCCCCGACGCCCGGTGCCCGGCAGGGGCTCCCGGCCCGTCTGGAGCGACGCAATGCGCTCTTCCAGCAGTGGCAGTCCCTGCTCACCAATCGCACCAAGCGCACCCGCAACGGCGAGATGATCATCCAAGGCGTGCGCCCCATCTCCCAGGCCATCGCCCACGGGGTCACGATCCGTGCGCTGCTCTCCGATGGTCGGGAGCGTCCCTCCCACTGGGCGCAGGCGTTGCTCCAGGATCCGCCCGGTCCGGTCGTGGAGCTCACCCCAGAGCTCATGACGGAGCTGGGGGAGCGCGCCGACGGCGCACCCGAGCTGCTGGCGGTGGCTGCACTGCCGTCGGACGACATGACGCGCCTGGTGCCCTCACCGGCGGGCCTCGTGGTGGTGTTCGACCGCCCCTCCGGCCCGGGCAACATCGGCTCGCTGGTGCGCACCGCCGATGCGCTGGGCGCCGACGGGGTCGTGGTCACCGGTCACAGTGCTGACGTCTGGGACCCGGCCGCGATCCGGGCCAGCACCGGCTCGGTCTTCGCCGTGCCGGTGCTGCGCCGGCCCTCGCATCACGAGGTGCTCGCCTGGATCCAGGAGCAGCGCCAGGCCGGCACCCCCTGGAGCGTGGTCGGGCTGGACGAGGCCGGCGGTCTCGAGATCTCCGGGGTCGACCTCACCGGCCCCGTGCTGCTCGTGGTCGGCAACGAGACCGTCGGGATGAGCGCCGGCTGGCGGGAGGCGTGCGACGTGGTCGCCGAGATCCCCATGGGCGGAAGCGCCTCCTCGCTCAACGCCTCGGTCGCCGGATCGATCGCGCTCTACGAGGCGCGACGCCAGCGCGGCGGGGCAGCAGGAGCGGCCTGATCCCGCCGGGCCGGCCCGAACTCAGCTCGTCCCCAGGGCTGCACGCACCAACGGTGCGCCGAGCAGCCCGAGGAACGGGCCCGCCAGCAGGAGGGGGCCGACGGCGAAGCGCACTCCGCTGCGGCGGGTCCAGAGGATCGCGGCGGCTCCGGCGGCACCGCTCAGAAGGGCGATCCCCAGCAGCGAGGCGATGAGCACCTCGCCGCCGAGCGCCGCACTCATGAGCACCACCACGGGGAGGGTCTTCGCATCGCCCATCCCGAGCAGGGGCGGGGCGAGGAGGGCCAGGAGCACGGCGCCCACCCCGAGCACGAGGGCGAGCACCAGCGCGACTCTCAGCGTCTGGCGCTGCGCAGGGAGCACCGCGCCTTCGAGAGTCAGCGCGACGAGCACGCCGAGGGTCAGGACGCCCACCCATCGATTGGGCAGGCGATGCTCCCGGCCGTCCACCCAGGCGAGCACCAGCGCGGGCGGCAGGTACACGACCAGCAGCACGGCGAGCGTGGTGAGCGGGATGGTGGCGGCAGGCACTCCGTCATTGGACCAGAGATCTCCTGCCGCCGCGTCCGGACGGCGTCGAGTGTGGATGACGCGTCGCAGACGCACCGCAGCGGCGGTGCGACCGGCCCTCCCGCGGGCGGTGCTCAGTACATCAGGAAGTCGTCGAGCGTGGATTTGACGCGGATGATGCGCCGACGCAGCCAGACCTTCTTGCCGCCACCGAGGTAGACGCGGGTCCGGGCGTGCTCCCAGCGGCCGTACTCGGCTTGCTCCGTGAGCGTGCGACGCACCTGCCCGACGGAGCTCTCGCGCGGGACCGTGATGATCTGGAACTCGTAGTCGGCGGGACGGCGTCCCCGCTCGACCGGGAGGTCACGCAGCCCGCGCGGGTCACGGATGTGTTCGATGCGGGCCGCCAAGGGCTTGTGAAGTGGGGGCACTGCCGTCCTCCTGGGGTCGTGGGTGCTGAGTCATGGGTGTTCGTCGGTCCCTCTGTCCATTCTGCCTCCGGACGGGGTACCGTCCACTCATGAACTCGGATCCTCGCTCTGCTCTCGCTGCGCTGATCGCTGCCCTCGAACGTCACTACGAGGCGGCCGCCGCCTCCCGGGATGACGACGATCCCGCCCTGGACGCTGCTACCGACCAGCTCACCACGGCCTTCGACAACTACGACGACGCGCTGTTCGACGCCTACGACATCGCCACTCCTCTCATCGTGTTCGACACCGATGAGGACGACGACGAGGACGATGACGACGACTTCGATGATCTGGACGACCTCGACGATCTAGATGACGACGCGATCGACGACGACGAGAGCGACGAGGACGACAGCGGCACCGACGTGCGCTGAGCCCCTCACCGACACTGCACGTCATCTTCACCACTGCTCCCTCCGCGGCGCCGGGCACACTGCCCGGCGCCGCGTACTCTGTCCGGGGTCGATGAACGCGTCGGCCTGTTGAAGCGGTCGTCGTCCCCGAGGAGTGTCCATGTCGTTCATCGAGGCGATCGTCCTGGGGCTGGTCCAGGGCCTCACCGAATTCCTCCCCATCTCCTCGAGCGCCCACGTGCGTGTGGCCGGCGAGCTGATGGCACCCGGCCAGGACCCGGGGGCGGCCTTCACCGCGATCATCCAGCTGGGCACCGAGGCCGCGGTCCTGATCTACTTCTGGAAGGACATCACCCGGATCATCGGGAAGTGGTTCAAGGCGCTGGCCGGGAAGGTCCCGCACTCCGATCCGGACGTGCGCATGGGCTGGCTCGTGATCATCGGCTCCATCCCGATCGGTGTGCTGGGCCTGCTGTTCGAGAGTCAGATCGACCACAGCCTGCGGAACCTCTACATCACCGCGACCATGCTGATCCTCTTCGGCATCCTGCTCGGCTTCGCGGACCGCATCGCCCCGCAGCGCAAGGAGCTCACGAACCTCACGGTGCGCGACGGCATCCTCTTCGGCCTCGCCCAGGCCCTCGCGCTGATCCCCGGCGTCTCCCGTTCCGGCGGCACCATCACGGCCGGACTGCTCATGGGCTACACCCGCCAGGCCGCCGCCCGCTACGCCTTCCTGCTCGCGATCCCCGCCGTCTTCGCCTCGGGGCTGTACAAGGCCGCGAAGGAGGTGCCCGTCCTGCTGACCACGGACGGCCACGCCGCGGCGGCCGCGGCCGGTGAGCCGTCGCTGCTGGCGATGGCCCTGTCGACCGCGGTGGCCTTCGCGGTCGGCTATGCGGTGATCGTCTGGTTCATGAAGATCATCGAGAACCGCTCGTACCTGATGTTCGTCGCCTACCGCGTCGTCGCTGGAGTCATCCTGCTGGCGCTGCTGTGGTCCGGCGTGATCGATCCCCTGGCCGGCGCCTGAGACGAGTGCCACGCGTGCTCCTCGTCCTCGTCCCGGACCGTATGATCGAACGGTGCATTCCTGGACCTCCCCCTCGCTCTCGCCCCTTCCCGCTTCCGGCCTGCCGCTGAGGCTGCATGACACCCGGACCGGTCGGGTCGCGCCGCAGATCCCGCTGACTCCCGGCCTTGCCCGGGTGTACGTCTGCGGGCTCACCCCGTACGACGCGACGCACCTGGGCCACGCCGCGACCTATCACGCCGCCGATCTCATGCGTCGAGCCCTGCGGGACACCGGCCACGAGGTCGAGGTGGCCCAGAACATCACCGACGTCGACGACCCGCTGCTCGAACGCGCGACCCGTGACGGGGTGGACTGGCGCGACCTCGCCGCCTCCCAGACGGCACTGTTCGCCGAGGACATGGAAGCGCTGCGGATCATCGCCCCGGAGACCTATCGCTCGGTGAGCGAGTCGATGGACGGCATCATCGAGACCGTGAGCGCGCTGCAGGCCCGCGGCCGCGCCTACCAGGTCCCCACCCCGGACGCCGAGGGAGAGGACTGGTACCTCGATCTCGCGGCCGACGGCGCACTGGGCGGCGTCTCCGGCTGGAGCGAGCAGCAGATGCTCGCGGTGTTCGCCGAGCGCGGTGGAGATCCGGAGCGCCCGGGCAAGCGGGGGATCTTCGATCCGCTGGTGTGGCGCGCCGAGCGGGAGGGGGAGCCCGCGTGGGACTCCGAGGTGCTCGGTCGGGGTCGCCCCGGCTGGCACGTCGAGTGCGTCTGCATCGCCGAGGAGGGGCTCGGGCTGCCCTTCGACATCCAGGCCGGCGGCAGCGACCTGATCTTCCCCCACCATGACCTGAGCGCCGCCCATGCGGTGGCCCTGGGTCGCGGCTTCGCGAGCACCTACACCCACAGCGGCATGGTCGCCCACGACGGCGAGAAGATGAGCAAGTCGCTGGGGAACCTCGTCTTCGTGCATCGGCTCGTGCGTGACGGCATGGACCCGATGACGGTGCGACTGGTGCTCATGGCCCACCACTACCGGGCAGATTGGGCCTGGTCCGAGGACGAGGTCGCGCTCGCCCAGTCGCGCCTGGAAACGTACCGCGCGGCCGCTGCGGCCGGTGGTCACCATCCGCGCACGGTCGAGGCGCTGCGCGCCGCGCTGCGCGAGGACCTGGACACTCCCACAGCGCTCACCGAGCTCGACGCCTGGGCGCAGGCCCTGCGGGCGGTGGACGGGTCCCTCCCGGTCGACACGTCGGCTCCGTCCGGGCCGACGGACGCCCCTGGAGACGTCGCGGCAGCCGCCGACGCCCTGTTCGGGCTGGATCTGCGCGGCTGATCCCGAGCGGGCCGGCTCACTGCGCGGACTGGCTCACTGCGCGGACTGGCTCACTCCGCGGGCCGGCTCACTCCGACTCTCGGCGCCGACGCAGGAACTGCTCGAACTCCTTGGCGATCGCCTCGCCGCTCGCCTCCGGGAGCTCGGCGGCATCCTGTGCGCGCTCCAAGCGGCGCACGTAGTCCGCGACGTCCTCGTCGGTCCGTGCCAGCTCATCGACCCCGCGTTCCCACGCCTCGGCGTCCTCGACCAGCTCGGCGATCGGGATCGGCGCGCTGATCAGTCCCTGCACCTCACGGATCAGCCCGAGCACGGCCTTGGGGGAGGCGTTCTGGGAGACGTAGTGGGGAACCTGCACCCACACGTTCGTGGTCGGCAGGCCCGCGCTCGCAGTGCGGCGGGCAAGGATCGTCGGCACCCCGATCGGACCCGAATACAGCTCGGAGCCGTCGGGCCGCCCGTCCCGACCCTGCTCGGTCGCCGAGGAGACCGGCAGCGGCCGCGTGTGCGGAGAATCCGCCAGGAGCGCTCCCAGCGAGATCACGGAGGTCACGCCGAGCGCCTGCATCTGCTCGAGCACCTCGTCGCAGAAGCTCTTCCAGTGCAGCGACGGCTCGGGTCCGAACACCGTCACCAGCTCGGGGCCGCGAGGAGGCTGCATGATGCGCAGCTCGGTATCGGGCCAGTCGACCACCCGTTCCCCGTCCTCGGTGGTGCGGATCTCGGGGCGATTGACCTGGAAGTCGATGTACTCCTCCGCATCGACTGCCCCGACCAGCCGGGACGGCCACACCTCGAGCAGATGCTCGATCACCCCGCTGGCGGCTTCTCCGGCGTCGTTCCATCCGCTGAAAGCCGTGATGGCGATTCGACTCATCTCTCCATCATAGGGTCCGCCCGAGGCTCCGAGCCGGGGTGCAGGAGCAGCCGATATCCTCGGCCTGCGCCGGGACCCTCAGCCCGGCATCGGAGGAGACCACCATGAAGAGCCCCACGCTGCGCCTCGGCTCGCTGCCGCCGATCCGCGTCAGCCCGGGAACGCTCGTCACCGTGCTGGTGCTCGCCCTGATCCTGTACCCGTCCTTCTCCGGTCCCGGCGACGTGCTCTCCGTGCCTGCCGCGCTGCTCGCGCTGGGCATCGCACTGTTCATGATCGTCTCCGTCCTGGTGCACGAAGGAGCGCACGCGCTCAGCGCTCGCGCCTTCGGGGCGACGGTCGACCACATCGCGCTGACCCTGTGGGGAGGACACACCCAGTACCGCGGCAAGGAGATGTCCGCGCGTGCATCGGTCGCGATCTCGCTGGCCGGACCGGTGAGCAATCTCGCCCTGGCACTGGTCGCTCTCGGCGCGGAGTCCGTGTCGGGCCCCGGCACGGCGGCCGCCGTCTTCTGGTCGTTCTGCGCACGCCTCAACATCGCCCTGGCCGTGTTCAACCTGCTCCCGGGCCTGCCCATGGACGGCGGCCGAGCAGTGGAGGCGCTGCTCGGGGGAGTGCTGCGCAACCCGCTGCTGGGCACCCGCGTGACCGCCTGGACGGGACGCGCCCTCGCCCTCGCCGTGGTGGCGATCCCGCTGTGGTGGATCGTGCGCGCCGAGGGCGCCGGCATGTTCCTGCTGCTCACCCTGGTCTGGGCGATGCTCATCGCCGGGATGCTGTGGCAGGGCGCCTCCAGCGCGCTGCACGCGGCCACCCTGCAGCGGCGCGTCGACACCCTCGACGCCCTCGACCTCGTCCGCCCCCTCCGCCTGGTGACCCCACAGCAGACGCTCTCGAGCCTGGGCAGCGAGGCGGAGCTCACGAACGTCCTGGTCCTGGAGCAGCGGGCCATCCGCCCCGGCGTCGTCGGCCGGGCCTACCGGATCCTCCCGGAGGCCGTCGCCGCGGTGCCGTCGGCCCATCGCGAGCGGACGCCGGCCAGCGCGGTGACGGGTCCGGTCGGCGAGGTCGGTCTCCTGGACGCCTCCCTGCGCGGCAGCGAGCTGGTCTCGGCGATGCTCGCCCTGCCCGTCCCCGTCTACCTCGCGATGGGGGAACCGGGTCAGATCCGGGGCATCATCCTGAGCGACGATGTCAACGACCTCCTGCGCGGTCGGTGACCAACATGACTCTTCGACGCAGACGTCTCACGGTGCGTCATATGCTGGACGCATGACTGATCAGCCGCAGCCGCCCGCCGCCCCTGACGAGGCTCCGGCCGCTGCTCCCCGCCCGTCCGGTCGGGGCCTGGACCGCACCGGTCCCTTCGAGATCGGCGACAAGGTGCAGCTCGCCGACGCCAAGAACCGTCTGCACACGATCACCCTCAAGGAGGGCGGGGAGTTCCACACCCATCGCGGTGTGCTCCGCCATGATCAGCTGATCGGTGCCGAGGACGGCGTCGTGGTCGAGGACCTCCACGGCACCCGCTACCAGGCGCTGCGCCCGCTGTACTCCGACTACATGCTCGCGATGCCGCGGGGCGCCGCGATCATCTACCCCAAGGACTCCGCCCAGATCCTCATGTGGGGCGACATCTTCCCCGGCGCCCGGGTGCTCGAGGCCGGCGTCGGCTCCGGCGGACTGACCACGGCCCTGCTGCGCGCCGTCGGGCCCGAGGGCACCGTGCACTCCATCGAGCGCCGCGAGGACTTCGCCGAGGTGGCGCGCGAGAACGTCGAGACCTACTTCGGCGGCCCGCACCCCGCGTGGGACCTCTCGGTCGGCGACTTCCAGGACCTCGCCCCGACGCTGTCCCCGGGGGAGCCCGCGGTGGACCGGGTGGTGCTGGACATGCTCGCCCCGTGGGAATGCGTGGACGCCGCCGCCGAGGTGCTCGTCTCCGGAGGCGTCTACCTCGCCTACGTCGCCACGGTCACCCAGCTCTCCCGCACGGCCGAGGCCCTGCGGGCCCACGGCGAGTTCACCGAGCCGTACGCCTGGGAGAGCTTCGTGCGGCCCTGGCACCTCGAGGGTCTCGCCGTGCGCCCCGAGCACCGGATGAACGCCCACACCGGGTTCCTGCTCACCGCCCGGCGCACCGCGCACGGCACGCAGGCGCTGACCCGGGTGACCCGACCGGCGCCGGGCTCCCGTCTCGAGGAGGAGCTGAACCACCCCGACAACGAGGGCTTCGGCGGCTCCGATGCCGAGTGGGGACCGCAGGACGTGGGCGAGCGCGGTGTGGCCCCGCGCAAGCTGAAGCGGGCCCTGCGGGACATCCGCCAGGGCCGCGATCGCTGATCGCCCGCTGACCACCGGCTCAGAACAGGAAGGAGAGGCATGACGATGAAGACCTACGCGGAGATGACCGCTGAGCTCGAGAAGCTCGCCGCCCACAACGAGCGGCTCGTCGGCGGGCTGCGCAGCGCCCGTGCCCAGATCGTCGAGCTCAAGAGCGATCTGGAGCGGGTGGGCGATCCGCCGAACTCCTATGCGACCTTCCTACGCCGCGCCGAGGGCACCACGATCGACGTGCTCCACAACGGGCGGCGGCTGCGGGTCGCGACCGCTGCGAGCCTGGACCTCGACGCCCTGCATCCCGGCGCCGAGCTGCGCCTGAACGAGGCCCTGGCCGCCGTCGAGGCCGTGCCGCCGGGAGACGCCGGCAACGTCGTCCCCGTGGTCGAGTCGCTCGCCGACTCCCGCGTGCTGGTCGCCGTCGCGCCCGACGACACCCGGGTGCTGCGCCGGGCCGGTGAGCTCGCCGAGGAGGCCCTCCACCCCGGGGACCACGTGCTCGTCGACCTCAAGGCCCAGCTCGTGATGGAGCGGATCGACCGCGCCGAGATCACCGACCTCGTGCTCGAGCAGGTCCCCGACGTGTCCTTCGAGGAGATCGGCGGGCTCGGCGAGCAGATCGAGGCGATCCGCGACGCCGTGGAGCTGCCCTTCCTCCAACAGGACCTCTATCGCACCTATGGCCTGCGCCCGCCCCAGGGCGTCCTGCTGTACGGGCCGCCCGGATGCGGCAAGACGATGATCGCCAAGGCCGTCGCCCACGAGCTGGTGCTGCGCAGCGCCGAGGTGCGCGGCGTCAGCGTCGCCGAGGCGCTCGAGAACTCCGCGTTCCTCAACGTCAAGGGACCCGAGCTGCTGAACAAGTACGTCGGCGAGACGGAGCGCTCGATCCGGCTGGTGTTCGAGCGCGCACGGGAGAAGGCCGCCGCGGATCATCCCGTGGTGATCTTCTTCGACGAGATGGAGGCGCTGTTCCGCACCCGTGGCACGGGCCTGTCCAGCGACGTCGAGACCACGATCGTGCCGCAGCTGCTCGCCGAGATCGACGGCGTCGAGGGCCTCGACAACGTCATCGTCATCGGTGCCTCGAACCGTGAGGACATGATCGATCCGGCGATCCTGCGGCCCGGACGCCTCGACGTGAAGATCCGCGTGCGCCGCCCCAACCAGCGCGCCGGTCGCGAGATCCTGGGCCTCTACCTCGACGACGCCGTCCCCATGCGGGAGAGTCGCGAGGCGCTGCTGGACGTCGCCGTGCGCGAGATCTACGACGAGGGACCCGACTCCGCGTTCGTACGCCTGGAGTTCTCCGACGGCACCCACGAGACGCTCCACTTCCGGGACTTCGTCTCCGGCGCGACGCTGCGGAACATCACCGACCGCGCCAAGAAGCTCGCGGTCAAGGACCAGCTCTCCACCGGCAGCGTGGGCCTCACCTCCCAGCACCTGATCGACGCGATCACCGCCGAGTTCGTCGAGAACGAGGACATGCCCTCCGCCGCCCATCCCGAGGATTGGGCACGCATCTCCGGGACCCCGGGCGGCTCGCGCCGACGGGTGGAGGCGGTGGTGCCGCTCCAGGGCCGCTCCCGCGCGGCCGACGCGAGCTTCGAGGAGGACCAGCGGTGACCGGCGCCCACGACAGGCAGCACGACGTGCAGGATTCGCAGGAGGCTCTGACCACCGAGCGCGTCATGGGCATCGAGACCGAGTTCGGCGTCCTGCACGCCGACCTCGAGGACCGGTCCCGGGCCGGCGCCGGCAGCTCGATCCTCCTCTCCCACCTGGTGGTCGGGGCCTACGCCCTGCTCGATCCGCAGGAGGGGGAGCGCGGTCGACGTGTGCGCTGGGACTACGGGGACGAGACCCCGCTGCGGGACGCCCGCGGCTTCGAGCTGCAGCGCGCCGCCGCGCATCCCACCCAGCTGACCGACGAGGTCCGGGACGCGCACGTGCCCAGCGTCGATCTCGACGCTCCGCTGGCCGGTCCCGAGCTCCCCCCGGACGGGGACGACGCCGAGGTGCTCACCTGGGCGGCCCAGCGCTCGATCGGTAACGCGGTGCTGACCAACGGCGCCCGCTGGTACGTCGACCACGCCCACCCCGAGTACTCCGCCCCCGAGGTCATGCGTGCTCGCGAGGCCGTCGTCGCCGACCGCGCAGGGGAGGAGATCGCCCGGCGCGCCATGACCATCCTCGCCGCCGCCGACGGCATTCCCGAGGTCGTCCTGTACAAGAACAACACCGACGGCAAGGGCGCCTCGTACGGCACCCACGAGAACTACCTCGTGGACCGCGCGGTGCCGTTCGAACGGGTCACCGCCGCGATGCTGCCGTTCCTGGCCACGCGCCAGGTGCTGGTGGGGGCCGGGCGCGTGGGACTGGGCACCCGCGGGGAGCGCCCCGGGTTCCAGCTCTCCTCGCGCGCCGACTTCATGGAAGCGGAGGTGGGCCTGGAGACCACCCTGAACCGCCCCATCGTGAACACCCGCGACGAACCCCATGCGGATCCGTCGCGCTTCCGCCGTCTGCACGTGATCATCGGCGATGCGAACCTGCTGGAGGAGGCCACCTTCCTCAAGCTCGGCTCCGCGTCGCTGATGCTCGCCGCACTCGAGGCGGAGCACCGCACGGGGCGCCCGATCCTGCCGGATCTGCGCCTGGAGGATCCCGTGGCCGCCGTGCACACGATCAGCCATGACCCGTCGCTGAAGGCCACCGTGACGCTGGCCGACGGCCGTGAGCTCACCGCGCTCCAGATCCAGCGCGAGCATCTCCGCGCCCTCGCCGAGGTGGCCGACACCTCCGATGAGGAGACAGCGCAGGTGATCGCCGCGTGGGGCGAACTCCTGGACCTGCTCGAGCAGGACCCGTTCCTGGCCGCGGACCGCGTCGAATGGGTCGCGAAGCTGCAGCTGCTGAACCGCTATCGCGAGCGCCACGGCCTCGAGTGGGGAGACCCGCGGCTGTTCATGATCGACCTGCAGTACTCGGACCTCCGGCCCGGGCGCGGCCTGTTCGAGAAGCTGCGGGCCGCCGGCGCGGTGCGCACGCTCGTCGGCCAGGAGGAGGTCGACGCCGCGCTCACCACCGCACCGACCTCCACCCGTGCCCATCTGCGCGGTGGGCTCATCGCCGCTCACCGCCGACTCGTGCCGGCGGCCGGGTGGGACACCATCACCCTCGCCGGCGAGGACAGCGGATACCGTCTGCGCCTGGCGGACCCGCGCCTGGGCTCGGCACTGTGGTGCGAGCGCCACGGCATCGACCTGACCACCGATCCCGAGACGATCCTCGACGCCCTGCGCCGAGCCGTCTCACCGTCCTGAGGAGGAATCATGTCCCAGCAGTCCCTGAACGGCCCCGGCACCGGACCCGAGGACGAGCAGTCCGAGGCCGCCACCGGCGGCGGTCAGACCTTCGCCTCGGCGCAGGCCTCGGACGACCTGCTCGACGAGATCGACTCGGTGCTGGAATCCAACGCCGAGACCTTCGTGCGCTCCTTCGTCCAGAAGGGCGGGCAGTGACCCGATGAAGCGTCGCGTCGGAGGGTTGGAGACCGAGTTCGGCCTGGTCTGCGTGCGCGCCGACGGCTCCCGGGCGATGGAGCCCGAGGCCGCCGCCCGCGAACTGTTCCGGCCCGTCGTGGCCATGGGCCGCTCCTCGAACGTGTTCCTGCGCAATGCCGCCCGTCTCTACCTCGACGTCGGCTCCCATCCCGAGTACGCGACGGCGGAGTGCGACGACTGGTGGGAGCTGGTGGCGCAGGATCGCGCCGGAGAGCGGATCTTCGCGGATCTGGCTCACCAGGCCAATGAACGCCTGGCCGCCGACGGGCAGGACGCGCAGATCCACCTGCTGAAGAACAACGTGGACTCCGCCGGCAACGCGTTCGGCTCCCACGAGAACTACCTCGTCGATCGACGCGGCGAGTTCACCCGGCTCCCGAAGTACCTGCTGCCGTTCCTGGTGACACGACAGATCGTCACCGGCGCCGGTGGCGTCGTCGCAGACGAGGACGGCCCTCGCTTCGTGTTCTCGCGCCGCAGCGACCACATGTGGGAGGCGGTCTCCTCGGCCACCACCCGCACCCGGCCGATCATCAACACCCGTGACGAGCCCCACGGCGATCCCACTCTGTACCGCCGTCTGCACGTCATCGTGGGCGACTCGACCATGAGCGAGGTCTCCACGCACCTCCGATTCGCGACCACCGATCTGGTGCTGCGGGTGATCGAGTCGGGCCGCGCGCTGCCCGAGCTCGCGCTCCGAGATGACATCGCCACGATCCGCGCCGTCTCGCGGGACTCCTCCGGTCGCCAGCCGATCCCTCTGGCCGACGGCGGGACCACGAATGCCGTCGACGTGCAGCAGCGGTGGCTGGATCTCGCCGCTCGCTTCGCCGAGGACGAGGAGCACGAGGTGCTCGAGACCTGGCAGAAGGCGATCGATGCCGTGGCGACGGGTGATCGTTCCTGGGCCGCGAGCCACCTGGACTGGGCGATCAAGGAGCGCCTGTTCGAGCAGGTCAGGGAGCGCAGGGCAGTGGCGCTCGACGATCCGTCGATCGAGCGCCTCGATCTCGCGTACCACGACATCGATCCCGGTCAGAGCGTCTTCCAGACGCTGCAGCGACGTGGGCTGGCACCGGCGGAGCTGTCGGAGGAGCACATCGCCTCGGCGCGAGAGGCGGCGCCTCGCACCACCCGTGCGCACCTGCGTGGGCAGGTCGTCGCCGCCGCCCAGGAGCACGGGGTGGACCATGTCGTGGACTGGACCAGCTTCCGCCTGACCAGGCCCGGTGCGATGCCCGTGCAGGTGCTCGATCCGTTCGCGACCTCGATGCCGGAGGTCGACGCCCTGCTCGAGGAGATCCGCTCGCGGGGCGAGGACGCCACCCCGGCGCCTCCCGCGTGAGGGGATGCGAGGGGACGTGGGAGACAGTGAGCACACCGGCCTCCACAGCCTGAGAATCCTCACGCCCCGTCCCACGTACGCTGGTCCTCGTGCCCCGCTCGGGGCCCCCTCTCTGAAAGGCCCTTCGTGATCCGCCGCCGCACCCTGCTGACCACCGCTCTCGCCGTGTCCACCGCCATCGGCCTGGCCGCCTGCACCGACGACGACACAGGCGGCGGCACCACGTCGGACGGCGGCGGCGCCTCCGACGGCGGCGGTGGCGATCCCGCGCTGGACGCGGTGACCATCAGCGAGGACGTCGGCAAGGAGCCGACCGTCGAGTTCGACGCACCGCTCCAGATCAGCGCGGCCGACGCCCGCATCGTGGTGCCCGGCGACGGCGATGCGATCGCCGAGGGCGACATGGTCATCTGGCGCGACATCTACGTCGACGCGAGCTCCGGCGACACGCTGCAGTCCTGGTGGCAGGGCGGCCCTGCGGGCGGTGTGCAGGTGACGGCGGAGGCGATCGGGGAGGAGGCCTTCGCGGTCTTCTCCACGATGACCGTCGGCTCCCGCTTCGCGATGGCGGGCTGGCAGACGGACCAGTCCGGCCAGGCCCGCTCCCTGGTCCAGGTCGGCGACGTGGACCGCGTGGTCTCCACGCTGCGGGCGAAGGGCGACCCCGGCAAGCCGTCCGGGGACTTCCCCGAGGTGACCCTCGACGACGACGGCGCTCCGGCCATCTCCGGCGCCCCGGAGGGCGACGCCCCCACGAAGACCACCCGTGAGGAGCTGATCCTCGGCAAGGGGGACACCACCCGCGAGGGGGACTTCCTCACGATGCACTACACCGGCTGGAAGTGGTCCGACGGCTCGCAGTTCGACTCCTCCTGGGAGCGCGGCGCGCCCTTCTCCTTCGTCCAGGGGCAGGGCAAGGTCATCGCCGGCTGGGACGAGAATCTGCTGGACCTCGCCGTCGGCAGCCAGGTCATGCTGGTGGTCCCGGCCGACGAGGCGTACGGCGATCAGGGCGAACTGGCCGACGAGACCCTGATCTTCGTCATCGATGTCCTCGACGCCGCCCACTTGGCAGACTGACCCACGACCCGACCCATCCACCCGAGGAGAACACATGGATCGCAGCAAGCCCGAGATCGAGCACCCCGAGGGCCCCGCGCCCACCGAGCTGGTCAGCACCGATGAGATCGTCGGCGACGGCGAGGAGGCAGGCCGCGGCGACGTGGTCGACGTCCACTACGTCGGCGTCTCCCATTCGACCGGCGAGCAGTTCGACGCCTCCTGGGACCGTGGCGAGCCGCTGCGCTTCCAGCTCGGCGTCGGGCAGGTCATCACCGGCTGGGACGAGGGCGTGCAGGGCATGAAGGTCGGCGGCCGTCGCCGTCTCGACATCCCCGCGGCGCTCGGCTACGGCGACATGGGCGCCCCGCCCGTCATCGCGCCGGGGGAGTCCCTCATCTTCGTGTGCGACCTGGTGGCGGTGCACAAGCGCTGACCACGCACGCCACCGGGACGGCGGGGGAGCAGGAAGGGGAGCAGGCGAGCCTCTTCGCGGCCCCCGCCGTTCCCGTCCCCGACCCCGCACGCACGGACCCGGGCCGCGAGAACGCGGCCCGGGTCCGTGGGCTGCGCACCACCGCCGGTTTCGAGATCGTCGACGAGCTGCCGGTGGCGAGCGTGCGCCTGATCGGCGTGCTCCCTCACCTGGACCGCCCCTTCGAGTACGCGGTCACCCCCGCCACAGCGGCCGCCGCTGCCGGTATGCGGGTGCGCGTGCGCTTCTCCGGCCGCGACACCGAGGGCATCGTGCTGGGGCGCCACGAGCATCCCTCCACCGACCGCGCCCTGGCGCCCCTGCACCGCCTCGTCTCCGAGGACGTGGTGGTGCCGCCGGCCATGATGCGCGTCTGCGAGGACGTCGCCGCGCGGTACGCCGGGACCGTCGGCGACGTGCTCCGCCTCGCCCTGCCGCCGCGCCATGCGCGCGCCGAGAAGGCCGATCGCGCTGCTGCGGCAAAGGCCGAGGAGGCCGCGCGGGCGGAGCCGACCTCGGAGGCGACCGCGCCGACGGGCGACGCAGAGCAGGCCGTGCAGGTCGACGACGCGGGATCGGCGGAGGATGCCGAGAGCACGTCCGGGACTCCGCAGACCGCTGAGCCTCGCACCGCCGAACCCCGCACCGCCGATCGCTATCCGGGCCTCGCTGCCCTGCTCTCCCGCGCTGGCAGCCCCGAGGGTCCGGTGCCGCGCGCATCGATCACGCTGGACCCGGTCGATGCCTGGACCGTCGTCACTGCGGAGGCGCTCGAGGGCCTCGATCCGGCGCACGGCGCCCTGGTGATCGCGCCCGATCAGCGGGACGTCGCGCGGCTGAGCCGTCTGCTGCAGGAGCGGGGGATCGACCATGAGGTCCTCGCCGGCACCGAGGGACCGGAGAAGCGCTACCGCACCTTCCGTCGCATTCTGCGAGGCGCGACCAGGATCGTGCTCGGCAACCGTTCCGCGGCCTTCGCCCCGGTCCAGGACCTGGCCCTCGTGATCTGCTGGGACGAGGCTGACGACCTGCTCGAGGAGCCCCGCGCCCCGTACCCCCACGTCCGGGCCGTGCTGCAGTGCCGCTCCCGTGAGGAACGCTGCGCACTGCTCTTCCTGTCCTCGAGCGACTCGGTCCCGTTGCACGCGCTCTCCGAGGCCGGATACCTCGCGCGGCTCGAGCCGGTGCCCGCCCCCGTCACACAGGTGCGGCCCCACATCGTGGCCATGGATCAGTACCTGCGTGACCGGGAGGGCCCCTCGGGCAGGTCACGGATCCCGCAGGAGGCGATGCGCGTGATCCGCACCGGCATCACCCGCGGGCCGGTGCTGGTGCAGGTCCCGCGGTCCGGCTACGTCCCCGCGATCGCCTGCACCTTCTGCGGCACCCGGGCCCAGTGCCCGGAGTGCTCGGCCCAACTGTCGATCTCGCACCGCGGGGGGCACCTGCACTGCCGCGTCTGCGGCCGACGCGAGGACGGCTACCGCTGCCCGGAATGCGACCGCACCCAGGTGCGCGCCATGGTCATCGGCTCCACCCGCACCGCGGAGGAGCTCCACCGCGCCTTCCCGAGCTCGCCCCTGAAGGTCTCCGGGGGCGCCCACGGCGCCCTCGAGGACGACGACGTGCCGGACGACGCGATCGTGGTCGCGACGCCCGGCTCCGAGCCGGCCCCGCCCGGAGGCTTCGCCGCGGCCCTGCTGCTGGACGCCGATGCGATGCTCGGCCGCGCCGCCTTCGATGCGGACATCGAAGCCATCCGTCGCTGGCGCGGAGCGATCTCCCTGGTCCGCACCGCCGATGAGGGAGGAGAGGTGCTGGTGGTGGGCACGGCGACCCTGCCGGCGATCCGCGACCTCGTCGCCCACCGCTCCCGGGTCTTCCTCGATCGTGTCCTCGCGGACAGGCAGGATCTCGACCTGCCGCCGTTCAGCCGGGTCGCCGAGATCGTGGGGGACAAGACCGCCTGCCGCAGCTTCCTGGAGAGCGTCGAGCTGCCCGACGGCACCGCCGTCTTCGGTCCTGTCGACCTGGAGGGCCCCGATGCCGGCGGGCGGGCCCGAGCGGTGGTCCGCCTGGAGCCGCATCGCTCCCGCGAGCTCGCCGATGCGCTCCGCGCCGGCGTCGCCTCCCGCTCGGCCCGCAAGGCCCCGGGCTCCCTGCGGGTCCGGCTGGACCCGCCCGACGTCTTCTGAGCGGGTCGGCTGCCGACCCGGTCCCGGTCGACTAGTGTGATCGTTCGCACCCGTACTCCACCGCACCGTCGCGATGAAGGGATCCTGATGCACTCCGATGCCTCGACCTCGGCGAACTCGTCGACCGAGGACCGCCCGGACCTCGCCGACGGCGAGAGGGCCCCCGCCGAGCACGGTCGCACGATCGTCGTCCGCCGGCTCGGCCTGGTGCTGGGCCTGGTCCTCGCGATCGTCCTCTACCTGATCATGCCGGACGACGCCTCGCACGGCGCCAAGCTCACCGCGGCGACCGCGGTGCTCATGGCCGTGTGGTGGATGACCGAGGCGCTGCCGATCCCGGCCACCGCCCTGGTGCCGTTGGTGGTGTTCCCGGTCCTGAACACGGACGTCGGCTTCGACGACGTGGGCGGCTCCTACGGCAACAACATCATCTTCCTGTTCATGGGCGGCTTCATGCTGGCCCTGGCGATGCAGCGATGGAACCTCCACAAGCGCATCGCCCTGGCGATCGTCGGCATGATCGGCACCAGCCCGTCGCTGCTGATCCTCGGCTTCATGGTCGCGACCGGCTTCGTCTCGATGTGGGTCTCGAACACCGCGACCGCCGTGATGATGCTCCCGATCGGCGTCTCCGTGCTGCTGCTGGTGAACAAGCTGCGCCTCGAGGACGCCGCCGCGAAGGGGGAGGAGCCCGGCGAGGGCGTCGACCCGAACCCCGATGCGGACCATTCGACCACCACCGCGGTGCGGTCCAACTTCGGGACCGCCCTGATGCTCGGCATCGCCTACGCAGCATCCATCGGATCGCTCGCCACGATCATCGGCACCCCTCCCAATGCCCTGCTCGCGGCGCACATGAGCCAGGACTTCGGGATCACGATCGGCTTCGGTCGCTGGATGATCGTGGGCGCCCCGCTCGCGGTCGTGTACATGGTCATCGCCTGGCTCCTGCTCACCAAGGTGCTGTTCAAGCCGGAGATCACCGAGATCCCCGGTGGCGTCGAGCTGATCCGCACCGAGCGCAGGTCGCTGGGGAAGATCACCTCCGGTGAGGTGCGCGTGCTCGCGATCTTCGTGCTCGCCGCCGTGAGCTGGGTGTTCGTGCCGCTGCTGTGGGATCTGGTGCTCGGCGCCGAGCCGCCGATCAGCGACGCCGGCATCGCCATGGTCGTCGCGCTGCTGCTGTTCGTGATGCCCGCGGGCGCCGCCCGCGGGGTGCGTCTGCTGGACTGGGAGGCGGCCGTGAAGCTGCCGTGGGGCGTGCTGCTGCTGTTCGGCGGCGGCCTGGCGCTGAGCAAGCAGTTCAGCGACTCGGGCCTCACGGAGTGGATCGGTCAGGTCACCGAGCACATCGGCGGCCTGCCCGTCGTGCTCGTGGTGATGATCGCCGCCGCCGGCGTCCTGTTCCTCACGGAGCTCACGTCCAACACCGCGACCGCCGCGACCTTCCTCCCGGTCGCGACCGCGGTGGCGGTGGGCATCGGCATCGATCCGATGCTGCTGGCCATCCCGGTGGCGATCGCTGCGACCTGCGCCTTCATGCTGCCGGTCGCGACCCCGCCCAACGCGATCGCGTACGGCTCCGGCTACGTGCAGATCCCGCAGATGGCCAAGGGGGGACTGTGGCTGAACCTCATCGGCATCGTGCTGATCACGGCGACCACGATGACCCTCGCGGTGTGGGTGTTCGGCCTGGTCTACTGACGCGGACGCAGCGCGGCGAGCGCGAGCACCGCCGCCACCACGATCCCCGCCGCGACCACGGCAACGGTCGCCGGCCAGCCGGCGCCCTCGTACACGTAGCCCACGCTCCAGCCCAGGGCGCTGGATCCTGCGTAGTAGGAGAGGTTGTACAGGCCCGTCGCCTGGGACCGGGCGCCGGCAGCCCGCGCACCGGCCCAGCCGCTCGCGATCGAATGCGCACCGAAGAACCCCGCCGTCATCACCACCAGACCCAGCAGGACCAGCAGGAGCGGGCCGGCGAGGGTGACGAGCAGGCCCAGCAGCATCACGCCCATCGACGCCAGCAGGACGGCCAACCGGCCGTGTCGCGCCGCGAGCCTGCCGGCGAGCGGGGAGGAGACGGTGCCACCGAGGTAGGCGAGGAACACCAGCCCGATCAGCCCGGCGGGGATCAGGTACGGCGGGGCGCTGAGGTGGAAGGCGAGATAGTTGTAGATCGCCACGAACCCGCCCATCAGCAGGAACGCGCAGGCGTACAGGCCCAGCTGGCCGGGATCGCGCAGCGTCCTGAGCAGCCGCGCCGTACGGGTGTCCCCGTGGCGGGGGTCGAGCCGTACGAAGCGCCTCTCCGGCGGCGCGGTGAGCACGAAGGTCGTGGCGGCGATCGCCGCCAGGACGGCGACCGCGGTCATCCCCGCCCGCCAGGACAGGGCGTCGGCGATCGGGGTGACCACCACCCGCCCCAGCAGGCCGCCCACCGTGGTGCCGGCCACGAACCATCCGGCGGCGATCGTGCGCGCCTGCTCGTCGACCTCCTCGGAGAGATAGGCCATCGCGAGCGCCGGCACCCCGCCCAGCGCGACGCCTTCCAGGAAGCGCAGTCCGAGCACCAGCTCGAAGGTCGGCGCCCAGGCGGAGGCCACTGCGAGCACCGTTGCCGACGTCACGGCGATGACCATCGCGCGCAGCCGCCCGAGCCGGTCCCCGACGAAGGACCACGGGAGCACGGCGAGCGCGAGCCCTCCGGTCGCGGCGGAGACGGTGAGTGCCGCACGCTCCGCGCCGATGCCGAGATCGGCGGAGATGAGCTGGAGGATCCCCTGGGGCGAATAGAGCTGCGCGAACGTGGCGATCCCCGCGCAGACCAGTGCGGCCAGCATCCGCCGGTACGCAGGGGACCCGATCGCGTGGCCCGGTGTGACGTCCCCCGCCATCAGAGCACGAGGGGGCGACGACGGGGCATGGCACCACTCTAGGCATCCGGGCCTCCCCGTAGACTCGTGCCCATCATGCGACTGCTCTTCGCCGGCACCCCAGAGGCTGCCCTCCCGTCCCTGCGCACCCTGCTCGACTCGCACCACGAGATCGTCGGGGTGCTCACCCGCGCCGATGCCCCCTCGGGGCGCGGCCGCAAGCTCACGCCCAGCCCGGTCAAGGCCCTCGCCCTGGACGCCGGCCTTCCCGTCCTGACCCCCGCCACGCTGCGCGACGAGGCCGTCCAGCAGCAGCTCCGCGAGCTCGCTCCGGATGCGGCCCCGGTGGTGGCCTACGGCAACCTCGTGCCCCGGGCGGCGCTGGACATCCCCGCCCACGGCTGGGTGAACCTGCACTTCTCGCTGCTGCCGGCGTGGCGCGGCGCCGCCCCGGCGCAGCGCGCCGTGCTCGCGGGCCAGCGGGAGACCGGCATGAGCGTGTTCCGCCTGGAGAAGGGATTGGACACGGGGGATCTCCTCACGACGGCTCCCACCACGATCGGCGAGTTCGAGACCTCCGGTGAGCTGCTGGACCGCATGGCGGAGGAGGGCGCGTCCGTGCTGCTGCGGGCGCTGGACGCCCTCGAGGCCGGCACCGCCACGTTCACCGCGCAGGACGACACCCGGGCCACCCACGCCGCGAAGCTCTCGACCGCAGAGGCGGAGATCGATTGGGCCCTTCCGGCCGATCAGGTCAGCGCGCACATCCGCGGGATGAGTCCGCACCCCGGTGCCTGGACGCTGCTGGACGGTGCCCGTGCCAAGATCCTCGGCATCGAGGCAGCTCCCGAGCACGTCGGCCTCGCCCCCGGGAGGATCGCGGCCACGAAGCGTCACGTCCTCGTGGGCACCGGCACCGACCCCCTGGCGATCTCGACGATCGCTGCGGCGGGCAAGCGGCCGATGCGCGCCGCGGACTGGGCCCGTGGTGCCGGGCTGGCCGAGGACGCCGCCTTCACCCAGCAGCCGAAGGACCAGAAGGACCAGAAGGACGGAGTACAGGCATGAGTGAGCAGCGACGCGGCGGGGAGCACCGGGACGACCGGCGCGGGAACCGGCCCCAGGGCGGTCGCGACGGCAAGGGCCGGGAGCGCTCCGGCTCCCGCGGCGAGGGCGGGCCGCGACGCGGCTGGTCCTCCTCGAGGCCGTCGGAGCGCGGCCGTCGCTCGACGCCCTCGCGCCAGGTCGCCTTCGAGGGCCTGCGCCTGATCCGCGAGGACGACGCCTACGCGAACCTCGTGCTGCCGCGCCTGCTGCGCTCCCACCGGGTCTCCGGCCGCGACGCCGCCTTCACCACCGAGCTCTTCTACGGCTCGTTGCGGGCCCAGGGCCGCCTGGACGCGATCCTCGCCGCGTGCGTGGACCGTCCCCTCGAGAAGGTCGACCCCGCTCTCGTGGACGTGCTGCGCCTGGGTGCCTACCAGCTTCTGGACATGACGGTCGCGCCCCACGCCGCCACCTCCGAGACCGTGGCCCTGGCTCGCTCCGAGGTCGGCGCCGGTGCGGCGAGCTTCGTCAACGCCGTCCTGCGCCGGGTGGGGGAGAGGACCCTCGAGGAGTGGATCGACGAGGTCGCTCCGGAGCGCGCGAAGGATCCCACCGGCCATCTCGCCGTCGTGCATTCCCATCCCCGCTGGGTGGTGCGCGCCCTCACCGACGCACTGGCGGGCCACGGCCGCTCCCGCGACGAGATCGACGAGCTGCTGGCCGCCCAGAACGCCGCGCCCGCGGTCTCGCTGGTGATGCGCCCCGGGCTCACCGATCTCGACGAGCTGATCGACCACGGCGCGAGCGCAGGCCGGCTCAGCGTCTTCGCGGCGTCCTGGCCCTCCGGCGATCCCGGCGGCATGGACGCGGTCAAGGAGGGCCGGGTCGCCGTGCAGGACGAGGGCAGCCAGCTCGCCGCCCTCGCACTCGCCCTGGGCGCGGACGATCTGGTCCGTGCCGACGACGCCCATTGGCTCGACCTATGCGCCGGCCCGGGCGGGAAGGCCGCTCTGCTGGGCGGGCTCACCGTCGGCCATGACGCCGACCTGCTCGCGGTCGAGCTGCAGCCCCACCGCACCGAGCTCGTCGAGCGCGCGGTCGCGACGCTCCAGGAGGCCGGCTGCGAGATCAGCACCCGTACGGCCGACGGCACCACCCTCGGTGCCGAGCTGCCCGGTCGCTTCTCGCGCGTGCTCGCCGACGTGCCCTGTTCCGGACTCGGTGCCCTGCGTCGTCGTCCCGAGGCCCGCTGGCGCCGCACCCCGGCGGACGTCGGCCAGCTGAGCACCCTGCAGCGCACCCTGCTGACCTCCGCTCTGGACGCTGCGGCGCCCGGCGGCGTGGTCGCCTACGTGACCTGCTCGCCGCACCTCGCCGAGACGCGCCTGGTGGTCGCCGACGTGCTCAAGGGACGCGAGGACGTCGAGGAGCTCGACGCTCGTGACGCCGTGCGCGCCGGTGTGCTGCCCGCGCATCGGACCGACATCGAGCTGGGCGAGGGCCCTGCCGTGCAGCTGTGGCCGCACGTGCACGGCACCGACGCCATGTACATCTGCCTGCTGCGCAAGCAGTCAGCCCCCGCCGTGGAAGGAACCCCGACATCATGAATGCCGCCTACTCGACCGATGGCCAGTACATCCATCCCAGCATCCTCAACGCCGACTTCATGAGCATCGGCACGGAGCTGGACAAGATCTCCACCGCCGACAGCGTCCACGTCGACGTGATGGACAACCACTTCGTGCCCAACCTGACGTTCGGCCCGAGCATGGTCGAGCAGATCGTCGAGCGCAGCCCGATCCCGATCGATGCCCATCTGATGATCGAGGACGCCGACCGCGAGGCCCCCCAGTACGCCGAGGCCGGTGCCTCCTCGGTCACGTTCCATCTCGAGGCCGCGAGCGCTCCGATCAAGCTCGCCCGGGATCTGCGCCGCAAGAACACCGAGGTGGGGGTGGCACTGCGGCCCGCCACCCCGATCGAGCCGCTGCTCGACGTCATTGGCGAGTTCGACATGCTGCTGATCATGACCGTCGAGCCCGGCTTCGGGGGGCAGAGCTTCCTGGACACCATGCTCCCCAAGATCCGCCGCGCCCGTCGGGCCATCAGCGAGGCCAACCTCGAGGTGTCGATCCAGGTCGACGGCGGCGTGAGCCGCGAGACCATCGAACGCTGCGCGGAGGCGGGGGCGAACGTGTTCGTGGCCGGTTCCGCGATCTACCGCGCCCAGGACGCCGCCGACGAGATCTCCGCCCTGCGCGAACTGGCCGGGCGCCACACGGCCCACTGACCCGGGCCGGCGGCGACGGCGCTATCCTGGGGCGGTCACATCAGTGACGTGCTCCGGGGTCGGTGAAATTCCGAGCCGGCGGTGACAGTCCGCGACCCGCTTCGGCGGTGGAGCCGGTGGAACTCCGGCACCGACAGTACAGCCTGGATGAGAGGCGCACGTCCTGCATGCCCAGGGCGCCCTCGGCGTTTCCCCGGAGCCATGCCGGAACCCTTTTCCCCCCCGGAGCCACTGCATCCGACGGCGAAAGGACCGACATGGAACTCCTGCAGTGGCTCTTCGACGCGCGCATCGATTTCGCGGGCGGCCAGTTCATCCTCCTGCGCGAGGTGCTCGGAAACGTCTTCGGGCTCCTCAGCGCCCTGGGCGGCATGCGCCGCAAGGTGTGGGCCTGGCCGATCGGCATCGTCGGCAACGTGCTGCTGTTCACGGTGTTCATGGGGACCGTCTTCGGCAATCCCGGCTCCGTGGACCTGCTCGGCCAGGCCGGACGCCAGATCATGTTCATCCTCACCAGCATCTACGGCTGGGTGCGCTGGCGTCAGGCTCAGCACGACGGCGGCACCGCGGTCGAGCCCCGCTGGGCCTCCGGGGGAACCAGGGTGCTGCTGCTGGTCGCCCTCGTCGGCGGCACCGCAGCGCTCACGCCGCTCTTCCGCGCCCTCGGCTCGTACGAGCCCGTATGGGCCGACGCCTGGATCTTCATGGGCAGCCTCCTGGCCACCTTCGGCATGGCCAAGGGATGGGTCGAGTTCTGGCTGATCTGGGTGGCCGTCGACCTCGTGGGCGTGCCTCTCCTGGTCAGTGCCGGCTACTACGCGAGCGCCTTCATGTACGTCTTCTACGGCGCGTTCACGCTGATCGGCTTCTTCGTGTGGTGGCGCGTGCGCAGCCGTCAGGACCGCAGCGAGCACGGCGAGCAGGGCGAACGGGTCTCCGTGGAGACCGCGCACCTGGACCCCACCGTGCGCCGGGAGTGATCCGGCGCCCGGTGGATGGTCCGACGCGCGCTCTGCTCACCGGGACGCGTACCCTGGTGGCGTGAAGGATTTCGAAGCATTGTTCGCTGAGCTGACCGAGAAGGCCCGTACCCGCCCCGAGGGCTCCGGCACCGTCCGAGAGCTCGATGCCGGGGTGCATCAGATCGGCAAGAAGATCGTGGAGGAGGCGGCCGAGGTCTGGATGGCCTGCGAGCACGAGAGCCATGAGGACGCCGCCATGGAGATCAGTCAGCTCCTCTATCACCTGCAGGTGATGATGGTCGCCAAGGGCATCAGCCTCGACGACGTCTACCGCCAGCTCTGAGCAGCCGCTCGTCCCGCATTCCCTGACAGCTTCACCAGACTTTCCATCCGTCGCCCGCCGACGCCGCTTCATGGGCCGCCCCCGCGGCCGAGGAGGAACCGTGCTGCGCATCGCAGTCCCCAACAAGGGCGCCCTGTCCGAGCCCGCCGTCGATCTGCTGCAGGAGGCGGGCTACCGCCGCCGCGGCACGACCAAGGACCTGGTGGTCGTCGACCAGGAGAACGACGTCGAGTTCTTCTACCTGCGCCCCCGCGACATCGCCGTCTACGTCGGCTCCGGCACCGTCGACGTGGGCATCACCGGCCAGGACATGCTGCTGGACTCCCGCACGCCGGCCGAGGAGATCCTCTCCCTGGGGTTCGCCCGCTCGACCTTCCGCTTCGCCGCGCCGATGGGAACCCGCGAGGACATCACGAGCCTCGAGGGCTCCATCATCGCCACCAGCTACGAGAACCTCGTCGAGGACTACCTCACCGAGCGCGGCATCGGCGCGTCCGTGGTCCACCTCGACGGCGCGGTCGAGTCCTCGATCCGCCTCGGCGTGGCCGACGTGATCGCCGATGTCGTCGAGACCGGCACCACCCTGCGCCAGGCCGGCCTCGAGCCCTTCGGCGAGCCGATCATGACCAGCGAGGCCGTGCTCTTCTCGCGCCCCGGCATGGTGCTCGAGGAGGCCGGTGCGCACTCTCTCGAGGTGCTCGAGCGGCGGCTCCGGGGCGTTCTGGTGGCCCGCGAGTACGTGATGCTCGACTACGACATCCCCACTGCTCTGCTGGAGACGGCCGTCCAGGTGACGCCCGGGCTGCAGTCGCCGACGGTCTCGCCGCTGCACGGCGGCGAGTGGTCTGCCGTGCGGGCGATGGTGGATCGTCGCGCCGCACACCGGATGATGGACGATCTCTACGACGCCGGCGCCCGCGCCATCCTGGTCACCGCGATTCAGGCCTGTCGCATCTGAGGCCCTGATGACCACGACGGTGTTCCGCCCGCGAATGGTGCGCGTCTTCGCGTACCTGACCGCCATCGTGGTGCTCGCCGGGATGATCGCCGGGGCCGTCGTGATGCCGGGGTTCCTGCTCATCGGCCGCATCGGGCTGATCACGGTGGGCGTGCTCATCGCCCTGTTCTGCCACCTCGAGGCCTCCGTGCGCCTGGTGGCGCGGGAGTCCGAGCTCGAGGTGAGGAACGTCTTCCGCACTCGTACCGTGGAATGGCCGGAGATCCTGGGCATCAGCTTCCCGATGGGGGACCCCTGGGCGCATCTCGACCTCGCCGACGGATCGACCCTGGCCATCAACGCCATCCAGCGGTACGACGGCAAGCGGGCCATCGCGGACGCGCACCGTCTGCAGGCCCTCGTCCAGGAGCGCGGCGAGGCCGCCGAGCGCTGAGCCTCAGAGGGCCGGGAGCAGGCTCGCCCCGCAGCGCCCCGCGAGCGCCGCATACCGGAAGGCCTCCGGATCCTCGGCGAGGGTGCGACCCATCGTCGACAGCCGCACCGGCACGTCCTCCAGGGCATCGCGCAGACCCTTCGCGTCGACCCCGCAGACCTCGTGCTCGATCCCGCGGGCACGCCCCTCCTCGACGATCGTCGATTCCACCTGTTCCCGCACTGACGCATGAAAAGCGTTGTAGCGAGGGTCGGTGTAGTCGAGGACGGGCAGCCGCACCGCGGTCAGCGTCGCCCGGCCGTACGCGGTCGAGGAGTGGTGTGAGAGCCCGCGATGGCGCTCCCGACGATCCGCGCCGGAGACCCGGAGGGCGGCGATCGGTGCGCCGCCGAGCGCGGCCGCGGCGTGCAGGCACTCCGCAGCCTGCATGCCGGAGAATCCCCACCCCGTCCCGGTGCCGAGGTTCCCGGGACCTTGGATGACGATCGCGATGTCCGCCTCGACGACATGCTTGGCACCGAGCAGGGCCGAGTGGACGGTGACCGCCTCGAGATCGCCGCCGAAGGACTGCCCCGCGCTGATCACGGAGGCGATCAGGCCCGCCTCGCGCAGGCGCGCTGCGGTGCGGGAATAGGCGGCCGGCAGGGCGGCGCCGTCGGTGTGGACATAGGCGATCCGCGCGCTGTGCCGCTCCGCGCGGATCCCGGCGACGATCGCGGGGAGCGAGGAGTGCAGATCCGCGACCACGACGGGCATCCCGTCCACGTCCCGCGCATCGCGGATGGTCTCGTAGTGCTCGCCCTCCGGGTCGTCGATCGCGTCGACCATGGTCTGCATCGGGGTGTAGCGGGCCTTGACCATGTGCCCGGTGGTCGCCTCGGGCTGCGGCGTCACGTCGAGCCGGGCCACCACGAGAGCGTCGCCTCCGGTGCCCAGGTCGCGCCGGAGGGCATTGGTGTTCAGCAGCACCTGCTCGCCCGCGGCCGGCGTCCCGGTGAGCTCGGGGTAGGCGATCGCGGAGAGCGTCTCGCCCTCGATCTCGACCAGAAGGCGATCGACGCCCCTCCAGGAGGACCTCGTGCCGGTGACCGTTCCCCGTTCCCAGTGCAGCATGGCACCAGCCTAGGTGTTCCGGACGCCCCCGGGCGGCACGACGGCTACGCTGGCGGGGTGGCTGCCAAGAGTGTGGAGAGACTGCTCAACGTCATCATGACGATCGGGTCGCGCCGTCGGATCGACCGCGCGAAGCTGTTCGCTGTGATCACGGACTATGCCGATGCTCCGTCCGAGCAGGCCGCCGAGCGGATGTTCGAGCGGGACAAGGCCGCGATCCTCGAGCTGGGGATGCCCCTGGTCACCGAGCGCGACGTGCTGGACGAGAACACGGTGTACTACCGGATCGAGGGCTCCGAGTCCGGAGCGGTGCTGGATCTCACCACCGAGGAGTACACGGTCCTGCTGGCCGCGAGCCGTGCCTGGGACGATGCCGCCGCCGGGGGCGCGGCCCGCCGGGTGCGCTCGAAGCTGCTGAGCCTCGGCCACGACGCCGATCCCGATCTCCTGCGCCGCACTCCGCGCGGTGTCGTCGAGTCGCTGCCCGTCCTCTCCCCGCTGCTCGAGGCCGTGACCTCCTCGCGCACCGTGCGCTTCACGTATCGCGGCACCCGGGGCACGCCGACCCCGCGCTCCGTCGAGCCGTGGGTCGTCGGAGTGCACGACGGCCACTGGTACGTGCACGGCTGGGACCGGGACCGTGAGGCGCCGCGACTGTTCCGTGCCTCGCGCATCGAATCCTTTCCGTCCCTCGGCCCGCCGGCGGTCGAGCCCCGCCCCGACGGGCTCGACCTCGATGCCGTCTGGGAGACGCTGCACTCCAGCGAGGACCAGGCGCGCGCTGTCGTCGACGCCGCACCGTACAAGGCGCTCGCCCTGCGCGACCATGCCGGCGCCTCGCTCGAGGCGCCGCGCTTCGAGCTGCCCGAGCTGCCCCGCCCCGCCGTGCGCCGCATGCTGCTGTCGAACATCCGCTGGCTCGAACTGGTCGAGCCTGCTGAGTGGCGCACGGAGATCGCGGACGTGCTGGCATCTGTCGCGGCCGCCCATGAGGGCGAGGCGGATCTCTCTGTCGTCGGGACCGCCGCTGCGCGTCCCGATCCGCGGATCCGCACGACCCCCACCGGCAACGACACGCTCTCGCGCCTCATCTCGGAGGCCTCGTACGTCATGAGCAGGGGAGAGGCGGACCTCGCCGAGCTCTCCTCCGCGCTCGGGATCTCCGAGAAGCAGCTGATCACCGACCTGCAGGTGCTGTTCGTCTGCGGGGACATGGGCACCGGCTGGGAGGACTTCATCGAGGCCGAGTGGGAGCACGGCACCGTCCGGGTGCGCAACGCCGAGCCGCTGCGCCGGGCCCTGCGGCTCAGCGCGGTCGAGATCACCGCGCTGCTCGCCGGCCGCGCCGCCCTCGAGCCGACCGCCGGGGACGCGGAGCCGATCGTCGCCAGCGCCCGGGAGAAGCTCCTCGCCGGGACCGTGCCGGACGCCCCGTCGCCGCTGCCCACCCGCACCGAGCTCGCCGAGGCCGCCGCGGCCGACGAGATGGTCGCGCGCACCGCCGATCGCGCCGAGACGGTCCTCGCCGCGGTGCAGGAGGCCCTGCGCGCCGACGACGACTCCGACCAGTCGCGCCTGACCGTCCGCTATTCCTCCACCGATCGCCCCGGCACGAGCGTGCGGAGGATCCACCCGCTCCGGATCGAGACCGACGGGGCCCGGTCCTATCTGGTCGCCGACTGCGAGCTCGCGGGCGCGCCGCGCCAGTTCCGGCTCGAACGGATCGTGGAGATCCTGCCGGACGGCACCCCGCAGGAGCGGCCGCACCGCGGGGAGGGGCCCGCCCTCGGGGGACGTGTCCAGGAGGAGGTCTGGCTGCGGATGGATCCGCCCGGACGCTGGGTCGCCGAATCCTTCGCCGCCGCCGAGCTGCGCGACGGCGAGGACGGGATCGCCTACGCCCGTCTGGACGGCCCTGTCCGGGCGGCGCTCGTGGACGCCGTGCTGGAGTCCTCGGGAGCGGTCGAGGTGCTCGCGCCCCGTGAGCTGAGAGACACGATCGTGACCGTGGCGCAGATCTCGGGTGCACGTCACACCCAGGCATAGCCGTTACGCTTGACCCACCCGCCGCACGGCGGGCCGAATCGCTCGCCGAGCGGTCCGTCGAGCGCTCCATCCGCTGTGGGATGATGTGCGCGCCCGTGCAACAACGTGGCGCTTTGGAAAGGGAATCTCATGGGAATGTTCCGCAACCCCTGGGCGATCGTCATCGTCGTACTCATCGTCGTGCTGCTCTTCGGAGCCAACAAGCTCCCGGGTCTCGCCCGGAACATGGGCAAGTCCATGCGCATCTTCAAGTCCGAGGTCGAGGAGATGCGCGGCGACGACAAGGGCGATGACGCCGAGGAGGACGAGCCCCGCTCGCGCCCCGCCCGCGACGACCGCGGAGCACAGGACTCCCGTGAGCCCGCGCGCGAGTACGACCCGCGTGACGAGGTCGAGCGCGAGCCCGTGCGGCCCCGCGAGGACGACGACTCCTACCGTCGCGACTGATCTCCGCATCGTCGGATGATGTCGAGAGGTCCGGGCGACCAGCCGCCCGGGCCTTGACCGCTGGGAGGAATCGGATTCGTGGCGAGTGAAACGCAGGGACGCGAGGCGGCCGAGAAGAACCGTCGTCGCAAGGACCCCGAAGGCCGGATGGCCCTCGGGGAGCATCTCGTCGAGCTGCGCAATCGTCTGGTGATCAGTGCGATCACCGTGCTGCTGCTGTCGATCGTCGGCTGGCTCGTCTTCCCGTGGGTCTTCGAGGCGTTGAAGAAGCCGATCCTCGAGGCCTCCGGCGAGGACAGCATCAACGCCCTGATCAACTTCCAGGGAGTCGGCACGGGCCTGAACGTGCGCCTGCAGATGTCCGCGTACGTCGGCCTGATCCTCTCCTCACCGATGATCATGCTGCAGATCTGGCTGTTCGTCATGCCGGGACTGCACAGGAACGAGCGCAAGTACGCGATCGGGTTCTTCGGCGCCGCGATCCCCCTGTTCTTCATCGGCTGCGCCGCCGGATACTGGGCGGTCAACCAGCTGGTTCCGGTGCTCATGAGCTTCACGCCGAACCAGGACGGCGTCAGCCAGATCATCCCGTACGACGACTACCTGAACCTCCTGACCAAGACCATGCTCGCCTTCGGCATCGCGTTCGTGGTGCCGGTGGTCATGGTGCTGGTGAACTTCCTCGGCCTGGTCCGCGGGAAGACGATGCTCAAGGCCTGGCGCTGGATCATCTTCATCAGCGTGCTGTTCACCGCGATCATGGTGCCCACCCCCGAGCCGATCACCCTGCTGGCGATGTCCGCCTCGATGGCGAGCCTGTTCTTCGCGGCCATCGTGATCGCGCTGATCCATGATCGCCGCAAGGGTGTCGGGACGGACGCCGAGCTCGACGACGACGAGGCGAGCACCGTCGAGGGGCCGTCCTCCCTCGACGAGGACGACGACAGGTGAGCAGACTCCGCGTGGGCCTGCTCTCCAATCCCACGGCAGCCTTGGGATCGGCCCATCGGGTCGGCCGCCAGATCGGTGACCTGCTGCGCCTGGCCGGCATCTCGGTGGTCGACCTGTCCGGCCCGTCCGCGCACGTGGCCCGCGCCCGTGCGGTCGAGGTGCGCGACACGCTCACGGCCCTCGTGGTGGTCGGGGGCGACGGCACGGTGGCGCTCGGCGCGGAGATCGTGGCCGGCAGTCCCGTGCGCCTGGGCATCGTCCCTGCCGGGACCGGCAACGACATGGCACGCGCGCTGGGCCTGCCGCTGAACGACCCCGAGGAATCCACGCGGATCCTCCTGCACGCCCTCTCGCGACCGGTGGTCGCGATCGACGCGATCGAGATCATCTCGCGCGGCGAGCAGTCCCTCCCGCATCGCTCGATCGCGCTGGGGAACGTGAACCTCGGATTCGACGCGCTGGTGAACGCCCGGGCCAACGGCTCCAAGCGGGGCAGCCGAACCCGCTACGCGGCCGCTGTGGTGCGTGAGCTGGCCTCGTTCGCTCCTCTGCCGTACTGGATCGAGGTGGACGGGGGAGAGCGCATCGACCTCGACGCCTCACTGCTCACGCTGTGCAACTCCGGTTACTTCGGCGGCGGGATGCGCATCGGCCCCGACTCCCGCCTGGACGACGGCTCCCTCGAGCTGATCAGCGTCGAGGGCCTCGGCCGCGCCGACCTGGTGCGCTTCTTCCCCCGCGTCTATCGGGGCACCCATACGTCGCTGCCCGTCTTCCACAGTCGTCCGGTCCGCGAGGTGACCGTCGGCCTGCGCCATGGGCGCGACCTGCGGGCCTATTCTGATGGGGAGGCGCGGTCGCTGCTCCCGATCACCGCCCGAGTCCTGCCAGGCGCGGTGCGCCTGCTCGCCGATCTTCCGGAGGCCGTCACCGTATGAGTTCCCCGTCCGAGCGCTACGCCAGGTGGGCGGCCGAGAAGAAGCTCGCCGCCTCCGAGCTCGGGGTCTTCAGCGGCCGGTACGACTTCGAGCTCGACGAGTTCCAGCTGGCGGGCTGCCGCGTGCTCGAATCCGGCAGCTCCGTGCTGGTCGCCGCGCCCACAGGTGCCGGCAAGACGGTCGTCGGCGAGTTCGCGGTGCACCTCGCGCTCGCGCAGGGCCGCAAGGTCTTCTACACCGCGCCGATCAAGGCGCTGTCCAATCAGAAGTTCGGCGAGCTGGTGGACTGGCTGGGCCATGAGCGGGTGGGCCTGCTGACCGGGGACACCTCGATCCGGCCCGACGCCGATGTGGTGGTCATGACCACCGAGGTGCTGCGCAACATGCTGTACGCCGGGTCCTCGCTGCTGGAGGGCCTGGGGTTCGTGGTGATGGACGAGGTCCACTACCTCGCCGACCGGCTCCGCGGCCCGGTCTGGGAGGAGGTCATCATCCACCTCGACACTTCGGTGCAGATGGTGGCGCTCTCCGCGACCGTCTCCAATGCCGAGGAGTTCGGCGCCTGGTTGCAGGAGGTCCGCGGAGCGACCGAGATCGTCGTCTCCGAGACGCGTCCGGTGCCGCTGTGGCAGCACGTCGTGATCGGGGAGGAGCTGCTGGACCTGTTCGTCGACGAGGACGGCGAGGCCGTCGTCTCCCATGGTCCAGGAGCGCAGGGCAAGCGCCAGGTGAATCCGGAGATCGAACGGATCACCTCCTTCTCCCTGCCCGTCGACGAACGCTCCGGCGGTGGCCGAGGACGCTCTCCGCGCGGGCGCAAGGGCACCAGCGGCAGGCATCGTCCGCGCGGCTCCGGCCAGCACCGGCCGCCCCATATGCGCCGCGGACGGCACGGCAGCCACGGGGACGCGCAAGGGGGCGGCACCGGTGGCGGCCGGAGCGGTGGGCCCCGCGGCGGCCACATCCCGCGCCCGATGCGCCGGCCCGAGGTGATCGGCCTGCTCGACGACGCCGCGCTGCTGCCGGCCATCATGTTCATCTTCTCCCGTGCCGGCTGCGAGGGCGCGGTGCAGCAGTGCGCCCGCACCGGGCTGCGCCTGACCGACGACGCCGAGCGCCGCGAGATCCGGGCGGTCCTCGACGATCGACTCGACGGCATCGGCGTTGAGGACGAGGAGGTGCTGGGCATCGCCGCGTTCCGCCGCGCCGTGCTCGACGGCTACGCCGCGCACCACGCCGGGATCCTGCCCCTGCTGAAGACCGTGGTCGAGGAGCTCTTCGCCCGTGGCCTGCTCAAGGTCGTGTTCGCCACCGAGACCCTCGCTCTCGGGATCAACATGCCGGCCCGCTCCGTGGTGCTGGAGAAGCTCGTGAAGTTCAACGGCGTCGACCACGCCGACCTCACGCCGGGGGAGTACACGCAGCTCACCGGGCGCGCCGGGCGACGCGGCATCGACACCGAGGGCCATGCCGTCGTCCTCGCCGGGCCCGGCTTCGACGCCGCGGCCGTCGGCTCCCTCGCCTCCCGCCGCACCTACCCGCTGCGCTCGGCCTTCCGACCCACCCCGAACATGGCGGTCAACCTGCTGGACCGCTTCGATCTCGGGCGGGCCCGGGAGACCCTCGAGACCAGCTTCGCGCAGTTCCAGACGGACCGCTCCGTGGTGGGGCTGGCCCGCAAGGCGCGCGAGCTCGAGGACACCGTGGAGTCCTACCGACAGGCCGTCACCTGCGATCTCGGCGACATGGAGAGCTACGCGGAGATCCAGGAGCAGATCTCCGCCCGGGAGAAGACCCTCTCCCAGACTCGTGCCGCCGCCGATCGGGACCGCACCCGCTCCCGCCTGGGGTCGCTGCGTCGTGGCGACGTGGTCGCCCTGCCCGGGGGCAAGCGCCGGGGCTACGCCGTCGTGCTGGACGTCGACCGCGCCGTGCTGGGCGGCCCCCAGATCGATCTGCTGGACACCGAGGCGCGTCGCCGCAGTCTGCGGCCCGGGGACGTCCCCTCGGCGCCCGCCGTCATCGATTCGCTGCGCCTGCCCCGCCAGGAGGCGATGGGCAGCAGCAAGGTGCGCAAGGACACCGCCGCCGCGCTGCGACAGCGGCTGTCCGGTCACGACGAGGACCCCCGCCGCGAGGTGCGCGCGCGTGCCGAGCGGACCCCGTCGACGGCGGCGACGGATCCGGCCCTGCAGCAGCTGCGCGCCGAGCTCGCCGAGCACCCCTGCGCCCAGTGCCCGGATCTCGCGTCCCATCTGCGCTGGGCGGGCCGCTGGCGGAAGTCCCGCTCAGAGCTCGAGGGCGTCCAGCGCCGGATCCGCGGCCGCACCAGCTCCCTGGCCCGGCAGTTCGACCGCCTCACCGACCTGCTGGTCGAGCTGGGGTACCTCCGACACGACGGCGAGGAGCTGGTCCCCACGGACCGAGGGCTCCGTCTGCGCCGACTGTTCAGCGACCGAGACCTGCTGATCGCCGAGTGTATCGAGCGCGGGGCCTGGACCGGGCTCGATCCCGCCGGGCTCGCCGCCGTGGTCTCCGCCGCGGTCCACGAGTCGCGGCGCGACGACCGGGCCCCTGAGGTCATCCCCGATCCCGCGGTCGACGCCGCGCTGACCGCCTCGGTGCGCCTGGCCGCCGAGCTGCAGTCCGCCCAGACCCGCCACGGGATCGACCCGACGTCGGTGCCGGATCCGGCGGTCGCCGCGATCGTGCACCGGTGGGCACGGGGAGATCATCTCGCCGCCGCGCTGGCCGGGAACGACCTTCCGCCGGGCGACTTCGTCCGACACTGCCGCCAGGTGATCGACCTGCTCGATCAGCTCACGGCCGACGAGCTCCTGGGGTCGACGGCGCGCTCCGCGGTCCGCGCCGTCCGCCGCGGTCTGGTGGCCCAGGAGATCGATCGATGAGCGTTCTCCCAGGCGCGCGGGGGACCCTGGGGCGCGTGAACCAGGACGACCACGCCATCCAGCCCGCCCCGCCCGTGCTCTACACCGGCATCGTGCTCTACAGCAGCCTCGATCCCGAGGCCTCCGCGATGCTGATCGCGGACGGGCTGATCGCCTGGACCGGGCCCGAGGCGACCGCTCGCATCATCCACCCGGATGCCAAGGTCGTCGACGCCGCCGGCTGCCTGGTCACACCGGGTTTCGTCGACGCCGCCGCCGCCGAGGCGACGCCCGATGCGGACGCCGTCTCCCGCGGGATCGTGCGGCGCCTTCCCGGGCCGACGGGAGAGAGGGACGGGGTGCGCGTGATCGCGCCCGCGACCGAGACCGCGCAGTTCCTCGATCTCAGCACCGACGGGGTGCCGATGGCCTTCGGATCGGCGGGCGACCCGGCCGGCGCGGACCCCTGGGACTGGGTGCGCGGAGCGACCCGTCGGCCGCCGGCCGAGCAGCGCATCAGCGACCGCGCGGCCTTCCTCGCCGCGACCCGGGGTGGGCAGCGGTTGGCCGGAGCGCGTCATCCGGGCTCGCTGCAGACCGGGATCGAGGCGACCTTCGTGGTCTGGGAGCCCTGGGACCTCACCGTGCAGTCCCATGCCCTGAAGGTCGACTCCTGGTCCACGGACCCTCGTGCACGGACCCCGCTGCTGCCGGACCTCGATCTCGGCACGCCCCGCGCCCTGCGCACGGTCGTCGACGGACGGGTCGTGCACGATCGGCTCGGACTGGACGGAGCATGAGTGCACGCACCCGCGCCGGTGCCGGCCGGGCGCACGGTGTCGCGATGCCCTCCCGGCGCCGCGACGAGTTCGATCCGACGCCCTGGCCCGTCGCCCTGCTGTGCGGCACCGCCGGAGGGTTCGCTGCCCTGGCATCCTTCCCGCCCTACGGGCAATGGATGCTGCTGCCGGTCTCGCTCGCCCTGCTCACGGCCGCGCTGCTCACCCGCAGCACGTGGGTGGCGCTGCTGGGCTCGCTCGCCTGGGGTGCGGCGTTCTTCATCCCCCTGACGGCCTGGGCGAACATCTACGCCGGCACGATGCCGTGGATCGCCCTCGGGCTCTTCGAGGCGCTGTACATCCTGCTGTTCGGCCTGCTCGCCCGCACCGTCCTGCATCGCCGCGGGCTGTGCCCGTCCACCGCCGTGGTGATCTCCGCTCTCTGGGTGGGTGTCGAGACGCTGCGCAGCCATGCGCCGTGGGGCGGTCTGCCCTGGGGCTCCACCGCCTTCGCCCTGGCCGAATCGCCGCTGCTGAACCTCGGGCCGTGGATCGGGATGGCAGGGCTCGCCTTCGTCGTCGCGTTCCTGGGACAGATGCTGCTGTACGGCGTGCTGTCCCTGCTGGGCCGGCGCCGCCGCGGTCTGACCGGCTTCGCCGGCGTCTGGGCACTCGCCCTCGCGGTCGCCGCGATCCTCGCCACGATGGTGGTCCCGCATCCCGTGAACCGTGCTCCGGCCGACCGCCCCTCGCTCACCGTCGCCGGTATCCAGGGGTCGATGGACCCCATCGATCCGGTCACAATGGCGATGCCGGACGACGTCTTCCCACACCACCTCGACGTCACCCGCAGCACGATCGAGGACGCGGCGGCCGACGGCCAGGACCTGGACCTCATCGTCTGGCCCGAGGACTCCACCGGCTACGACCCGCGCCAGGACCCGTGGATGGCGCAGCAGATCAGCGACGCGGCCGCTGACGCGAACGCCCCGGTGCTCATCGGCACCCAGAGCGCGGTGGGGGAGACCCAGCGGCTGAACGAATCGGTGCTCTACGCCGCCGACGGATCGACCCCGTACACCTATGCCAAGCGCCATCCGGTGCCCTTCGGCGAGTTCGTCCCGATGCGGGATGTCTTCCGTGCCGTGACCGACAAGGTCGACCTCATCACCCGCGACATGATCCCGGGTGAGGAGGTCGGCGTGATGGACATGGACGCCATCGGCGAGGGTGACGCCAAGGTCGGAGTCCTGATCTGCTTCGAGATCGCGTACGACAACCTCGTCGACGACGTCGTCGAGGACGGGGCCGAGCTCATCGTGGTGCAGTCCAACAACGCTCTGTTCGGCGACTCGCACGAGGCCATCCAGCAGCTCGCCGAGGCGAAGGTCATGGCGGTCGTCTCCGGGCGCAGCGTCGTCCATGTCTCGACGGTCGGCCACTCCGCGATCTTCACCCCGGAGGGGCGCCAGCTCGCCTACGTGGACCATTGGGACCAGGGCGCGGTGCTCGCCGACGTGCCGCTGCGCACCGGCATCACCCCTGCGGTCGCCGGCGGCCCGTGGATCGCCGTCGGGATCTCCGCCCTCGGGGTCCTCGGTCTCCTCGGCGCGCTGGGAACTCGGCACCGCGCCCTCGCCCCGCCTACCCGTGGACGGACTCGTCCCGGCCCCCGGAACAGCCCCACGAAGAGCCCCGAGAAATGAGCATGCGACCGTCCACTGCACCCCTGCCGCCCACCCTCGTCGTGATCCCCACCTATGACGAGCGCGAGGCGCTGCCGGGAACCTTGGCACGGCTGCGCGACGCCGTCCCGGAGGCCCACGCCCTGGTGGTCGACGACTCCTCGCCGGACGGCACCGGGGAGTGGGCCGACGAGGTGTCGCGCCGCGACGACCACGTGCACGTCCTGCACCGCGCTGGGAAGGAAGGGCTCGGCCCCGCCTACCTGGCCGGTTTCGGCTGGGGGCTCGAGCACGGCTTCGCGCAGCTCGTGGAGATGGACGCCGACGCCTCCCACCGGCCCGAGCAGCTGCCCGGCCTGCTGGAGGCCGTGCGTCGGGGCGCCGACCTCGCGATCGGCTCGCGCTGGGTGCCGGGCGGCCGCGTGCACGACTGGCCGCTGTCGCGCCTGCTGCTCTCCCGTGTCGCGAACCTCTACGTGGGGGCGCTGCTGGGCCTTCGCGTGCGGGATGCGACGGCAGGGTTCAGGGTCTTCCGCGCCGAGCTGCTGCAGCGGCTCGTGGCGCAGGACATCGCCTCCCAGGGATACTGCTTCCAGGTCGACATGACCCGTCGGGCCCGGGCGGAGGGCGCCGTGATCGCCGAGGTGCCGATCGACTTCGACGAGCGCACCGAAGGGGCCAGCAAGATGTCCCCGCGCATCGTGCGCGAAGCGCTCGTGCTGGTCACGTTCTGGGGACTCTCACGCGGCGCCCAGCAGGTCCTGAAGGTGCTGCACTAGTCTGGCGACATCCGAGGACCACAGGAAGGGAACTCGCATGAGCTCAGCACAGGGGACCGGCCCCCGACCCGCCGACAGCTCCACCGGGACCGCGCCGTCGCGCCGATCCTCGCGCTGGGGCTCGCTGCTGCCCGTCGGGATCGTGGTGCTCGGCCTGCTCGAGCTGACGATCCTGGTGATCATCGGGATCAACACCAGCCTGTGGTGGTCGGTGCTGATCATCGCCATCGGCTGGGTGGTGGGCATCGCCCTGCTGGTCGCCGCCGGCCAGCAGTCGTTCGTGCGCCTGCGTTCCCTGGTGCAGGCGGTCCGGGGCCGTGGTGACGTCCAGGACCATCTCTCGCGCCCCGCGTTCACCCTGCTGTCGGCGCTGTTCTTCTTCTTCCCCGGGATCCTCACCGATCTGATCGGGATCGTGCTCCTGATCACCCCCGTGCAGCGGAGGTCGGTCCAAGCGGTGGGCCTCGCGAGCGGTTCCGGCAGCGCCCGCCGGGTGCTCTACCGCCGCAGCGGCCACGGGGTCATCGACGGCGAGATCATCCTCGACGCACAGAAGCCGCGGGACGGCGACGGCCCCACGCCGCCCACCATCGCGCAGGACTGAGCCCCTCCCGAGCCGCCGACCACGACAGCGCCCCCGCCCCGCCGAGACGGCAGGACGGGGGCGCTGTTCTCGCGCGGAGACCGGTCAGAGGTTCCGACGCTGGTGGAGCTTGCCGGCGCGCAGGAGCGCGAGACGCTGGTCCAGGAGCACCTGGAGGTCCTCCTCGCTGCGACGCTCCAGGAGCATGTCCCAGTGGGTGCGGACCGGCTTGCCCGGCTTCATCTCGGGGCGCTCGTGGTCGCGCAGCAGTGCCGAGGCACCGCACCGGCACTCCCACACAGCGGGGACGTCGGCCTCGACGGAGAACGGGAGGACGATCGTGTGGTTGTTGGGGCAGTCGTAGACCGCCTCCTGACGCGGAGCCGCGAGGACTCCTTCGTCGGTCTCCATGGAGAGGGAACCCAGTCGGGTGCCTCGCAAGCTTCGGCTGCTCATGCGGGTCTCGCTTCCTGGCGGGGGATGAGGGCGGGCGGACGGAACCCCGCCCGGTGAGGTCTATGGGTGGCAACGCACGATGGCCCGGATTTGTTCCGGCTCGCCATGTCTCGTGCTCACGCTCCGTCGAGCAGCTCCGAGAGCAGGTCGACGCGGTTGGTAATGATACCATCCACGCCCTTGACCAGCAGATCGTGCATGGTCACCGGGTCGTCGACGGTCCAGACGTGCACCTCGCAGCCGGCCCGGTGGGCCGCGGCGACGTTCGCCTCGGTGACGACCTGGTATCCCTGGTGCTGCTCCGGGACCTGGAGCGCGCCGTACGGCGCGAGGATCCGACGGATCACCCGATCGGGGGCCTCGACGGCGCGAGCGGCGAGGAACGACGCCATCACGCCGCGCGAGGGACTGTGCACCGGGAGCGTCCCCGTCGCCGCCTGCACGGTGCGGATCGTCCTGCGCACGATGGCGCCCTCGAAGCCCGCGATGCACACGCGGTCGGCGCTGCGTGTGCGGGCGATCGCGGAGACCGCCGGCCCGATCGCGGAGGGCGCCTTCACATCGATGTTCACCGGCACGTCGGGGAAGGACCCCAGCACGTCCTCGAGCATCGCGAGCGGCTCGCCCCCGGCCAGACGCACCCCTCCGGCCTGCTCGGCCGTGAGCTCCGCGATCCGTCGCGGATCCCCGGCGGTGCGCAGGAGGTCCTCGTCGTGAACGGCGAGGGCCAGCCCGTCGGCCGTCGCGCGCGTATCGGTCTCGAGCATGTCTGCGCCCGCTGCGAGAGCGTCCTCGAAGGCGCGCAGGGTGTTCTCGGCACCGTCGAGCGCGAGGCCGCGGTGGGCGATCCTGCGCGGCCGCGGGCCGGGCAGGAACCTCGATGCGGGAGCTCGGTGCGAGTCAGCGCGGCGGTCGGTGCGTCGGTCAGCTCCGCTGGTCGTCGATGAGGGCATCCTCTTCCTCCTCGTCCTGGGTGGGTCGACGGGTGCGCGGCACACGTCGGGGTCGGTGGTCGGCGGCAGCGGGGGAGCCGTCCTGGGCGTCGTCCTCGGCCAGCTCCTGCACGGTACGCCGTGTGCGGAGGGTCAGTGCGACCGGGAAGAACAGCGCGAACAGCCACCACTGGACCGAGTAGGACAGATGCGGGCCGAGCGAGGTGTCGGGATCCGGGAGCGCGCGGGGGCGGGCGGAGGGCTCCGGGTCCTCCTGGGCGAGGTCGCCGTACGCCCGGGTGACCAGCTGGGGCTCCTCCTCCGGCAGCTGCTCTGCCACCTGGGGCGGGTTGACCGAGTGGACCTGACCGGCAGGGATCTTCCGATCGAGCGTCGGCTCGGCCGGTCGCAGGCGGGCCGTGATGCTCAGCTCGCCCTCGGGCACGGCCGGCGGGTCCGCGGGGGCGGAGACGTCGCCCTGCGAGCCCACCCAGCCGCGGACCACGAGGAGCGTCTCGCCGTCGTCGCTGTGGAACGGGGCGAGCTGCCAGAAGCCCACGTCGCCGTCGAGCTGACGGTTCCTCACGTACAGGACGCAGTCCGGGTCGGTGCAATAGCTGCCCGTGAGCTCGACCGGCGTCCAGTCGTCCGTGGCGTCCAGCTCCGCTCCCGGGCTCGGGAGCACCTCGTCCAATGGAACGGGAGGGGCCTCGTAGTTGGCCTCGACCACGGCGGCCACATCGCGCTTGCCCTCGAAACGGCCGAACTGCCAGAAGCCGAGGCCCACGCACAGTGCCGAGGCCAGCAGCACCCCCAGGGCGGCCAGCAGGAAGTCACGGCTGAGGAGGGTGCGGCGCAGTGCTGATCGCTGGGTCATCCGGCGACCGGTGCGAGGACGGTTCCGTATGCCCCGGGCAGCGTCGTCAGCAGATGCGTGCCGCTGTCGCTGAGCGCTGCCGGGAGATCGTCGACGGCGAAGCCCACCAGGAGCACGAAGGCGATCGCGGTCAGCGCAGCGAGCACGAAGCCGAGCACGGTCACCGTGATGGTGACTCCCAGCCGCAGGCGAGGGCGGTCCGTGACCGGCTTCGCGGGTGGGAAGCCGTAGTCCTCGTCCTCCAGGTGGTTATGGCTCCACATCCCGGGGTTGACCACGGTGATCGGGTAGGTGCTGACCCGATCGCGGGGACGTGCCCCGCTGGCCGGGACGTCCTCGGAGTCGAGCAGCGGGGCCGCCGCTGCGTCCTGGGAGGCCTGTGCGCCCTGCGACACCCAGAGCCGCCATCCGGCCGGGACCGGCCCCCAGCCGGGCCCGGGGCGGAAGTCCGTCGGCGGGGTCCACCCGTCCCGGGGCGGCTCCGGCCAGTTCGGCGGGGGGTTGAACTGCTCGGTCACGCAGGGACGTCCCAGGAGTACACGTCGACGTAGTTGTTGTACTGCAGCGTGTTGCCGCCCGCCTTCACGAAGTCGAAGAGCACCGTGATCGTGTAGGTCTCGCCCTCGGTGAACTCGTAGGAGGAGTCGTAGTCGAGTCCCGACTCGTCCAGGGCGTACGTCTCCGTCGCCGAGTCGACGCTCCCGCCGTACGGGGTCTTGACGCTGAAGGCGTAGTTCGCGAAGCTCATCGACCCCTCGGTCACGGTGACCTCGGCAGTCATCACCAGGTACTCGCCGTTCTCCGCCGGCTGGACGGTGCCGCCGTAGGCGCTGGGCAGGTCCTCCGCCTTCTTCCACTCCATGCTCACGGCGACCTCGCCGGAGCCGTTCTCGCCGGTGACCTGCTTGGGCTCGGCGGAGGGATCGATCGTGGGCAGCGGGGTGGTCGGCTCCGGCGACGCGGGCTCGGAACCCTCCGCCTCGGTCGCCGCCTCCTCCTCGGTGGCGATCTGCTCCTGCGCGGTGGTGGTCTCCTCCTCGGCGTTCCCATCGCCGCCCAGCAGCAGGATCCCGCCGACGACCGCGACGACCAGTGCGGCCACCAGGAACAGCACGATGCATCCGAGCCACCAGAACCGGGCGACGACGCCCTTCCGGGGAGGCTCGCCGGAGGCAGTGGTCGCGGTCCAGTTCTCGCCGGAGTCCGCGCTCGGCAGGCCCTCGGCAGGCGACTGCCCGTAGGCGGGCGAGGACGGGTAGCCAGTGCCGTAGGCGGGCGCCGGCGACGCCTGACCATAATCCTGGTACTGCTGGTCGTAGCTCTGGCCGGGGCCATAGCTCTGGTCCTGGACCGGAGTCTCCGGCGGAACGGGCGGCGCTGACTGAGCTGACTGAGCTGACTGAGCTGATTTAGCCGACTCATAGGGCGCGGCCTGCGCGAGATCGGCCTCGAGATCAGGCCCGAGGTACTCGTCGGTCTCCGCAGCACGCGGCTCCAGCGCGTCATCGGTCGACGAGTCCTCGAGCGGGGAGGTCTCGACGGGCTCCTCCGCATCGTCGTTCCCGGCGTCAGCGGGTTCCGGCGTCACGTCGGGCTCAGTGGAGGCAGTGTCGTCCGCGGTGTCGTCTGCGAGGTCGGACGTCACCCAGAAGTTCCAGCCCTCCGGGGCCGGGCCCCACGACGGATCCGGCTGCCATCCCGGAGGCGGGCTCCAGTTCGCGTCGTCGATCGGCCAGTTCGGCGGCGGATTGAAGCGGTATGCCATCTGAGTAGGACCTTCCCGAGGCTGGAATGCGCGGACGGGCACCCCACGATTCCCGACACTGTCTCGACACGTATCGTAGAGCACGCACGTCCTACGAGTTCGCAGCCCCCATCGCAAGGAGCCCAGATGTCCGACGCCACCATCGAGCCGCGCAGTGTCCTGATCACCGGAGGGAACCGGGGGATCGGCCGCGCCATCGCCGAGGAGTTCGTCCGCCGCGGCGACAGGGTGACCGTGACGAGCCGCTCAGGGAAGGGCGGTCCGGAGGGAGCGCTCACCGTCCCGGCCGAGGTCACCGACGGGGAGAGCCTGGACGCCGCGATCAAGGCGGCCGAGGACGCCCACGGCCCGATCGAGGTGCTCGTCGCGAACGCCGGCGTGACCGATGACCAGCTGCTGCTGCGGATGAGCGACGACTCGTTCGAGACCGTGCTCGACACGAACCTGTCCGGGTCGTTCCGAGTCGTCAAGCGGGTCATCAAGTCGATGATGCGCAAGAAGAAGGGCCGCATCGTGCTGGTCGGCTCCGTGGTGGGCCTGTACGGCTCCCCGGGCCAGGTCAACTACGCCGCCTCGAAGTCCGGCCTCGTCGGCATCGCCCGCGCGATCACGCGCGAGCTGGGCTCGCGCGGCATCACCGCCAACGTGATCGCCCCCGGCTACGTGGACACCGAGATGACCGCTGCTCTGGCCGACGAGGTGCAGGCCGGATACAAGAAGGCGATCCCGGCGGGCCGCTTCGCCGCGCCCGAGGAGATCGCCCGGGTCGCAGCCTTCATCGCGAGCGACGATGCCGCCTACATCTCCGGTGCCGTCATCCCTGTCGACGGCGGTCTGGGCATGGGACACTGATCCGGAACTTCCACCGAACGAAGGCGTGAACGCACCTCCATGACCACCTCGTCATCTTCGTCATCCTCAGACCCCGACAGTCGTCTGCTGCTGATCATGCGTCACGGCAAGGCGGAGAGCGGCTCCGGCCAGATGGACCACGAGCGCCGGCTCGCCGAGCGAGGAGAGGCCCAGGCGAGACTCGTGGGTGAGTACCTCGAGTCGCAGCACGTGCTCCCGGCGCGCGTCCTGGTCTCCGATGCGGTGCGCACCGTGCAGACCTGGGAGGCCGCCGTCTCGGCGATGCCGGGCTTCGAGGGGACCGTCACCTTCCACGAGGACATCTACGACGGCGGGGTCGGGGATCTGCTCGGTCTGCTGCGCGAGGTCGGCGACGAGCATCGGGTGGTCATGGTGATCGGACATGAGCCGACGATGGCCGCGCTGATCTCGCTCCTGGGGGGCGAGGACTCCGATCCGGGGTCCATCGCCCAGGCGCGCATCGGGATGCCCACCGGCGGGATGGGCGTGCTCTCCGGGGCCCTCGACCACTGGTCGGACCTGGGGGAGGACGCACTCACCGTGCACACCGTGGTGCGCCCCTGAGCTGACGGCTCAGCGGACCGCCGCGGTCTGCAGGTGCGGCCACGCGTCCAGCAGGGACGGGCCCTCCAGGCTCACGTCCGCCACCTCGCGCAGGGCAGGCTTGGCCCGGAAGGCGATGCCGGTTCCGGCGGCCTGCAGCATCTCGCGGTCGTTGGCACCATCACCCATGGCGACGATCCGCTCCGCAGGGACGCGGTACATGCGGGCGTACTCCTGAAGCGCGTGCCGCTTCGCGGTGCCGTCGATGATCGGGCCGGAGACCCGCCCGGTGAGCCGGCCGCCCTCGATCTCGAACCGGTTGGCGAGCACATGGTCGATGCCGGAGGCGGCGGCCAGCTCGTCGATCACCTCGTGGAACCCGCCCGAGACGAGAGCGACGATCCATCCGTCGGCCTTCGCCCGGCTGACCAGCTCGAGCACGCCCGGCGTCGGCACCAGGACGGCGCGCACCTCGGCCAGCACGGATTCCTCGAGCCCCTCGAGCAGTGCCACCCGGGCCCGCAGGGACTGGGAGAAGTCGAGCTCACCGCGCATCGCGGCGGTCGTGATCTCCTCGACCCGGTCGCGGACCTCGGCGTGCTCCGCGACCAGTTCGATGACCTCCTGCGTGAGGAAGGTCGAGTCGACATCGGAGACGAGCAGCCCGGCGACGGCCGGGCGCGCTGATGCTGCGGCGGTCACGGCTCGATGACCGTGCCCTTGCCGATCACCGTGATGCCGGACTCCGTGACGACCCAGCCGCGGGCGCGATCCTGCTCGGGATCCAGACCGATCTGGGTGCGCGGAGGGACCACGACGTTCTTGTCGATGATCGCCCGGTGGATCTGGCTGTGGCGGCCAACGGACACCCCGTCCATGATCACCGAGTCGGACACGCTGGACCAGGAGTTCAGCCGCACCCCGGGGGAGACCACGGAGTTCGAGATCTGCGCCCCGGAGATGACCACGCCGGGCGAGATGATCGAGTCCACCGCGGTCCCGACCCGACCGGGACCGGCGTGCACGAACTTCGCGGGCGGCTCGTTGCGGTGCCCGGTGAAGGTGGGCCAGTCGTAGTTGTACAGGTTGAACACCGGGTGGATCGCGATGAGATCCATATGGGCGTCGTAGAAGGCGTCCAGGGTGCCGACGTCGCGCCAGTAGTCACGATCGCGATCGCCCGAGCCCGGCACGTCGTTGTAGATGAAGTCGTAGACGCCCGCCTCGCCGCGATCCACGAAGTACGGGACGATGTCGCCGCCCATGTCGTGCTTGCTGCTCTCGTCCTGCGCATCGCGGGTGACGGCCTCGACGAGCGCCTCCGTGGTGAAGACGTAGTTGCCCATGGAGGCGAGGATCGAGCCGGGATCGTCGGCGAGGCCCTCCGGGTCCGTCGGCTTCTCGACGAAGGCCGTGATCCGGGTGGGGTCCGACGAGTCGGTCTCGATGACGCCGAACTGGTCGGACTGGTCGATCGGCTGCCGGATCGCGGCGACCGTGCAGGCGTTGCCGGATTCGATGTGCGCGTCGACCATCTGGGAGAAGTCCATGCGGTACACGTGATCGGCGCCGACGACGACCACGTAGTCGGGCTTCTCGTCGTGGAGGAGGTTCAGGGACTGGTAGATCGCGTCGGCCGACCCGAGATACCAGTGCTTGCCCATGCGCTGCTGCGCGGGCACCGGGGCGACGTAGTTGCCCAGCAGGGAGCTCATGCGCCAGGTCTGCGCGATGTGCTTGTCCAGCGAATGCGACTTGTACTGGGTCAGGACGACTACGCGGAGGTATCCGGAGTTCGCGATGTTCGACAGCGCGAAGTCGATGAGGCGATAGATACCGCCGAACGGGACAGCAGGCTTCGCCCGGTCGAGGGTCAGCGGCATCAGCCGCTTTCCCTCACCGCCGGCGAGGACGATGGCGAGGACCTTTTTGGACGACATAGTGCGAGGATAGACCAGACGTGGCACCGGTCACGGCCACCGGGCCACATTCGAACATCTCAGAGGACAGGGGTCGAACATGCGCGTGGATCTGCTCACCAAGGAGTATCCGCCGGAGGTCTACGGGGGTGCGGGGGTGCACGTCGCCGAGCTCACCCGGGTGCTGCGCCCGTCCATCGACGTGCAGGTGCGCGCCTTCGGGGCGCCGCGCGAGGAGGACGGCACGACCTCCTACAGCGCGCCCGCCGAGCTCGCGGGCACGAACGCGGCCCTCAGCACGCTCGGCACCGACCTGCTGATCGCCGCGGACTGCGCCGGCGCGGACCTGGTCCACTCCCACACCTGGTACGCCAACTTCGCAGGTCACATGGCCTCGCTGCTCCACGGCATCCCCCACGTGCTCTCCGCGCACTCGCTCGAACCGCTGCGCCCGTGGAAGGCCGAGCAGCTCGGCGGGGGATACCGCGTCAGCTCGTTCGCCGAACGCACCGCCTACGAGGGCGCGGCGGGGGTCATCGCGGTCTCCGCCGGGATGCGCCAGGACATCCTCCGCGCCTACCCATCGGTCGACCCCGCGAAGGTCCATGTGGTCCACAACGGCATCGACATCGAGGAGTGGTCCCCGAATCCGGAGACCTCGGCGCTGACCTCCCGGGGCATCGACCCGGAGGCGCCGACGATCGTGTTCGTCGGCCGCATCACCCGGCAGAAGGGCCTGCCCTACTTCCTGCGCGCCGTGCGCGATCTGCCCAGCGAGTACCAGGTGGTGCTGTGCGCGGGGGCGCCGGACACCCCCGAGATCGCCGCGGAGGTCGACGCGCTCGTCGGGGAGCTGGCACGAGACCGGGGCAACGTCCACTTGATCACCGAGATGCTGCCGCGCCACGAGCTCACCCAGATCCTCACGCACGCCACGACGTTCGTGTGCCCGAGCGTGTACGAGCCGCTCGGGATCGTGAACCTCGAGGCGATGGCCTGCGGCATCCCCGTGGTCGCCTCCGCCACCGGGGGCATCCCCGAGGTCGTCGACGACGGGACGACCGGCTACCTGGTCGAGCTCGACCAGCTCGACGACGGCACCGGAACCCCGGTGGATCCCGATCGCTATGTCACCGACCTCACCGACGCGCTGGTGCGGATGGTCTCGGATCCGCAGCGGGCACGGCAGATGGGGGAGGCCTCGCGCCGCCGCGCCGCCGAGCACTTCTCATGGACCTCGATCGCCGAGCGCACGCTGGAGGTCTACCGCACGGTTCTCGCCCAGCAGTCCTGACGGCCGGTCTGCGCTCTCAGGCCACGACCCGCTCCACGGCCTCCACCAGGGCCGTGCGGGCGGCGTCGTGCAGCTCGTCGAGCAGTCCGCGACGTGCGAGCGCCTCGGCGAGATGGATGGTGTGCCCGTGGCCCTCGTCGATCTCGGAGCGGGTGAGCAGCAGGGTGCGCGAGGCGAGCACCAGGAGGTGGGCGGAACGCTCGTCGAGATGACGGGGGAGCGCGGTCGAGATCCAGGTGGGAGGGATCCGTGCCGGCTCGACGGGCTCGTCGGGCACCAGGTCGAGGTCGATGCTTCCCTCGGCGACGCGGCGCAGCGCCAGCAGCAGCTCCTCCCGGGCGTGGCCGGAGGTCGCCGGTGGCGCCACGTGGGTGCCGATCGGTGCCTCCAGACGGCTCCACGAGACGCCGTGCACGGCGCCGCTGGGATGCTCGACCGGGGTGATCAGCGGGACCAGCGTGTGGTCGGCGATCCCGGCGGCCGTCACCACCACCGCCTGCTCCGCCTCGATCGCCGCGGGGATCGCCGCAGGCGGCCCCACCAGCCCGGCGATCCTTCCCGGCACCGGCAGCACGAGCCGCATCTGGGCGAGCGGCAGGCGCCGCAGGCCGGTCATCCAGGCGAAGAGGTCCTCGCCGTCACCGGCCGGTCCGCTGCGGCCCACGCCGTGGCTCATCTCCGCGGCATCGTCGGGCCCCATGTCCCCGCGCAGATAGGCGGAGGTCCACAGCATGAGCACCGCGGCCCGGGGCAGGGGGACCAGGTCCCTCCCGGCGGCCGCCTCGCTCATGACCGGACCCCGTCGGCCGCGACGAACTCCGCGTGCCGGGCGGCGGTATCGACGGATTCGAGCCGCACCCGCACCACGGCGCCGAGATCGGCGTCCATCGGGACCCATGCGGTGACCGGCGGGTCGGTGAGCTGGACCTCGACGCGGGTCGGAGCCGCGCCCTCCGCCTGCTTGCCCTCCCGCCGATCGATCACGGTGGCGGCGAAGGTATCGCCCTGCCAGGTGGCCAGCGCCGCGGCCTCGACCAGGTCGAGCGCCGCCCGCTCGAGCTCGCCCGCCCTCGCGCCGCTGCCGCGCATCGCCTCGGGGATCTCGCCGAGCGCGGCGAGCAGGTCGGGATCCGGCGCCCGGCCCTGCACATGGGCATGGCACACGAGCAGCACGAAGCGGTCCACGAGACGACGCAACGGTGCGGTGGCGTGCGCGTACGGGGCGGCGATCGCGGCCTGCACGGTGTCCTCGGGGATCTCGTCGGCGCTCGTGAACGCCGCATAGGACGCACCCCGGAAGAGCGACGTGGCGTGGTTCAGGAGCGCGAGATGGGCCGGGTCCTGCCAGTCCAGCGAGCGCAGGAACTCGCCATAGGCCTGGCCCGTCGGCCAGGGGATCCTGAGTGCCTCCGCCTGGCGGCGGAACCGGTCCATCGCCTGGGCCTGCGCGGGCGGCATCGTGCGCAGGATCCCCGCGCCGTGCTCGAGCATCAGCTGAGCGGCGGCCATCCCGGTCATCAGGGAGATCTGCGCGTTGGCATCCTCGATCGGGTGGGGCCGACGCCAGCCCAGATGCAGCCGCTCGCCCTCCTCGACGACCTCCTGCTCGGGGACGTTCAGGCTCGCACCGCCGCGGACCGATTCCTGCCGCGCCCGCAGCGCGCCGATCTCCTGCAGCAGGACCATCATCGGATGCCCCTCGCCGCGGTCCAGTTCCGCCTGGACCTCCTCGTAGGCCAGCTTCTGGACCGACCGCACCCGGGAGCGCTCGAGACCGATACCGCGGATCTCCCCGATGCCGTCCAGATCCAGCACCCATACGAACGCGGGGGTGTCCTGGTCCGGCAGCAGGGACGCGACGCCCTCGGACAGCACCTCGGGGTGCAGGGGGATCCGACGATCGGGGAGATAGACGGTCTGTCCGCGTCGGCGTGCCTCACGGTCCAGGGGCCCGCCGAGGGCCACGAACCAGGGCACGTCGGCGATCGCGTAGAGCACCCGGAACCCGCCGCCGTGTCGCTCCAGGTGCATCGCCTGGTCCAGATCGGTCGAGCTCGCGGGGTCCAGCGTCACGAAGGGCACCTCGGTGCGGTCCGTCCGCTCAGCCGCCTCGACGCCGTCGGCGGTCTCCAGGCTCCGGGCGGCCGCCTGCTCCGCCTCGGCGAGCGCGTCGGCGGGGAAGCCCAGGGGCAGGTCGTCGGCGGCGGGCGCCAGGAGGGCGTCGATGCCCTCGCGGACCACGTCGGCCGCCACCGATCCTCGCGGAGCGGTCAGGGAGACGGGGCGTTGCGGCACTGCGACCTCCTGGAAGGGCGGTTCGGGCGCGGTCAGCTTACGGGGCACGAGGGGCGGACGGGGCTGGTCCGGGAAGTCACGACGGGGCAAAACCTCGCGGATTCGCCGGACGGGGCCACGGGCGATCGATAGCGTCCTCGATGTGTCCGAGATCTCCTCGACGCTCCCCCGTCACTCCTCGAAGGTCCCCTGTGCCGATCACCCGCAGAGCCCCCGCCCGTCTCCTCACCGCTGTCCTCGCGGCCGCCGGCGTCCTCGTCGCCGGCCAGGTCCTCGCCGACGTCCCGGCCGCGCAGAGACCGGGCGGCCTGCACCTGGACACCGTCTCGAGCGCTCCCGATCTCATCACCGGCGATGATGCCTTGGTCGAGATCTCCTCGGCTCATGGCTTCCCGCACCAACGGGTGGAGATCTCCCTGAACGGCGAGGACGTGAGCGGGGCCTTCTCCTGGGACGAGCGGCGCGAGGTCCTCGTGGGCCTCGTCGAGGGGATGGAGCAGGGCGAGAACGAGCTGCGCGCGGACCTTCCCGGGCAGGCACGGGGCGGGGCATCGCTCACGGTGGTGAACAACCCCGACGAGGGACCGCTGTTCAGCGGGCCTCATCAGCAGCCCTTCACCTGCGAGACTGCCGACTTCGCCGTCCCCGGGCTCGACGAGACGCTCGGGGAGCCGCTCGATGCGAACTGCTCGATCGAGGACCGCGTCGACCACGTCTACTACACGACGCAGGGGGACTGGGAGGAGTTCCCCACCGACGCGACTGCCTATCCCGACGATCTCGCACGCACCACGACGGCCGACGGGGTCGACGTGCCGTTCATCGTCCGCCTCGCCCATGGGACCGCGAACCGCGGCATCTTCCAGCATGCCGCCCTGCACGACCCCCTCACCGAGGATCCCGTGACCCCGTCGGCCCGGCCCGAGGGCTGGAACGGGAAGGTCGTCTACACGCTCGGCGGGGGTTGCACCGAGGGCTGGTACCGCCAGGGCCCGTCGACCGGAGGCGTGCTCGACCCGAACGTGCTGGCCGAGGGCTACGCCATGGTCTCGTCGTCCCTGAACGTGTTCGGCAACAACTGCAACGACCTGCTGACCTCGGAGACCGCGCAGATGACGAAGGAGGAGTTCATCGAGACCTACGGGCGTGACGACTTCACGATCGGTCTCGGTGCCTCGGGAGGCGCCTACCAGGGGCACCAGGCGGCGGACAACTACCCCGGCATCTTCGACGGCGTCGTCGTCGGCGCCTCCTTCCCCGAGGTCGGCTTCGGCACCATCGACGCCATCACCGACGCCCGTCTCCTCCAGCACTACTTCGCCGAGGGGGCAGGCGTCGAGTGGTCGCCGGAGCAGAAGCGCCGGGTCACCGGATTCCAGAATCTCGCGACCATGGACAACGTCTCCGTCGGCGCCCAGCGCATCGATCCGCGCGAGTTCTGCCCGCCGACCCTGCCCGAGGAGGACAGGTACGACCCCGACACCCATCCCACCGGGGTCCGCTGCGACGTGTATGACCACACCTCGACCGTCTACGGCACCGATCCCGAGACTGGCTTCGCCCTGCGGCCGCTGGACAACGTCGGCATCCAGTACGGACTCTCCGCACTGGACGACGGGACCATCGACGTCGGCCAGTTCCTCGATCTCAACGACAGCATCGGGGGATACGACCAGGACGCGAACTTCCGGCCCGATCGTTCGCTCGCCGATCTCCCCGCCGTCGAGGCCGCCTATCGCACTGGTCGCCTGACGGACGGCGGCCAGGGCCTCGCGAGCACACCGGTCATCGACTACCGCGCCTATGCCGACGAGAAGCCGGAGGGGGACATCCACGTCCGATACCACACGACGTCGATGCGGGAGCGCCTGCGCGAGGCGAACGGGTCGATCGCGAACCACGTGAGCCTGCTCGAGGACGACCGGTACGGACTGTTCTCCACCGAGAGCCCCCTGCTCATGCACGCCGTGACGGAGATGGACGCCTGGCTGACCGCGCTCGACCCGGCCGATGACCCGGATCTCCGCCCGACGCTCGAGGAGATCGGTGCCGCCCGACCGGAGACGCTCGTCGAGGGCTGCATGGGCCCGGGGGAGGATCCCGAGTTCCTCGCCATGACCCTGGACCGCGATCCCGGCTCCGAGTGCGAGCAGCTGTATCCTTCGGCCAGCTTCCCCCGCGAGGTGGCGGGGGAATCGGTCAGGGCCGACGTCATCGCCTGCACTACCGCGGAGCCGGTGCGCGAGGACTACCCGGTGGAGTTCACCGACGAGCAGTGGCGGCGGCTCCTGGGCGCGTTCCCCGAGGGCGTGTGCGACTACACGGTTCCCGGGCGAGGTGAGGTCGCGCATGAGGGGACCTGGCAGCGATTCTGACGATAGGCTCGGAGGCATGTCCGTCGCAGCTGCCTCCCTGACCGATGTCGTCGTCCGCCGCAGCGGGCGCAACATCCTCGATTCCGTGTCCCTCGAGATCGCCGAGGGCGAGCGCTGGGCCGTCCTGGGCCCCAACGGCGCCGGCAAGTCGACGCTGGTGGGTCTGCTCTCCGCCCGCATGCACCCCACCGCGGGCACCGTCGAGATCATCGGCGAGCAGCTCGGCAAGGTCGACATCTTCGAGCTGCGCCCCATGATCGGTCTGGCCAGCCAGGAGCTCGCCGACACCATCCCCGTCGAGGAGACCGCGGAGAACGTCGTCGTCACCGCCGGATACGGTGTGGTGGGACGCTGGCGCGAGCAGTACGACGAGCTCGATCTCGAGCGGGCCCGCACGCTGCTCGCGGCGTTCGGCGTCGGCGATCTCTCCACCCGCATGTTCGGCACCCTGTCCACGGGTGAGCGCAAGCGCGTGCTCGCAGCCCGTGCCCTGATGACGGACCCCGAGCTGCTGCTGCTGGACGAGCCGGCCGCGGGCCTGGACCTGGGCGGCCGCGAATCCCTGGTGCGCACTCTGGGCCGCCTGGCCAAGGACCCCGCGACGCCGGTGACCGTGCTGGTCACCCATCACGTCGAGGAGATCCCTCCGGGCTACACGCACGTCGTGCTGCTGCGCGAGGGAGGCGTGGTCGCGGCCGGACCGATCGAGGACACGCTCACCTCGCAGAACCTGACCCGCACCTTCGGGCTGCCGCTGGTCGTCGAGCAGCGCGGGGACCGCTACACCGCGCGCTCCCTCTCGCTGGACTGACCCGGCGGTGGAGTCCACACAGCTGCATCGGATCACGGACCTCTCGGATCCGGCCCTGGACGACTACCTGCGCATGACCGATGTGCGCCTGCGGTCCCGCGTCGAGGTCGAGCGAGGCCTGTTCATGGCCGAGAGCTACGAGGTCATCTCTCGCGCGATCGACGCCGGCATGGCACCGCGCTCCTTCCTCATGGGCGAGAAGTGGCTCGAGAAGTTCGCGCCGCTGTACACGCCCTTCCCCGAGGTCCCGGTGTATGTCGGGGCAGAGCCGCTGATCGAGCAGCTCACCGGCTTCCATCTGCACCGCGGCGCGCTGGCCGCCATGCAGCGTCCGCAGCTGCCCGAGGTGGCCGAGGTGCTGCGCACCGCCCGCACCGTCGCCGTCATTGAGGACATCGTCGACCACACCAACGTGGGCGCGATGTTCCGCTCCGCCGCGGCGCTCGGGGTCGACGCCGTGCTGGTGACCCCGCACTGCGCGGACCCGCTCTACCGACGCTCCATCCGGGTCTCGATGGGGACCGTCTTCCAGGTGCCGTGGACGCGGCTCGAGCAGTGGCCGCGGGCCGGGGTGGACCTGCTGCACGAGGCGGGATTCGACGTGCTCGCGCTCGCCCTCTCCGACGACGCCGTCGCCCTCGACCAGGTCGACCTGGGGCCGGAGCGCAAGGTCGCTCTCGTGCTCGGTGCGGAGGGGCATGGTCTGAAGCCGACCACCCTGCGTGCGGTCGACGAGCACGTCGTGATCCCGATGGCCGGGGGAGTGGACTCCCTGAACGTGGCGGCGGCCAGTGCGGTCGTGTTCTGGCAGCGCCGCGCGATGCTCGGCTAGCTGCTGCCCCTCTTGATCGCCCGCTTGATCGCTCGTGCCCTCGACGCTACGGTCAGGAGCGCTGGTCAGGAAGCATCCGGTCCGCGGGAAGGGCTCAGCCCACCTGGCGCTGGATCATGGAGCGTGCTGGCACTGCCTCCTTTCGCCCGTCGATGCGGACATCGGGCTTCTCGAGAGGAGGTCGGCATGCCGACCCATCATCTGCCCGATCACCCGCACCCCGATCATCTGCGGCACCAGGCCAGACGCTTGCAGCGAGAGGTGCGCGCGGGACGTCCCGACGCCGTTGCACGGGTCGAGGAACGTCTCCCCGGAGGGGCCCCGACGAATCCCGGGGAGTTCCGGCTCCACCAGGCGCAGCTCGTCATCGCTCGTGACCATGGTTTCCCCAGCTGGCCCCGGCTCGTGCGCTATCTGCGCACCGTCGCCGCTCACCGCTGGGATTCCGCGACGCCGACGCACGGCCCCGTGGAGGAGTTCTGCCGGCTCGCCTGCCTCACGTACTCGGGCGCCGCCGGTCCCGAGCGCTGGGCCCGCGCCCGGGAGATGCGCGCCGCGGACCCCGATCTGACGTCGGGCAGCATCAGTGCCGCCGCGGCCGCCGCCGATCATGCCGAGGTGACCCGGCTGCTGCGGGATGATCCGTCGCTCGCCGCCCGCCGGGGCACGTCGCAGGCCTGGGGTCCGCTGTTCACCCTCGCCTACTCGCGGCTTGATCCCGAGGTCCCCGAGGAGCGCGTGCTGGGCATCGCCGAGGCGCTGCTGGAGGCGGGCGCCGATCCTCACGAGGGTTACCTCTGGGACGGTGGACCGTCCGTGTTCACCGTGCTCACCGGGGTTTTCGGGGAAGGGGAGCAGGGTCCGCGACGTCAGCCCCGGCACCCGCACTCGATCGCTCTGGCACGCATGCTGCTGGAGGCGGGGGCGGATCCCGTCGATCACCAGACGCTCTACAACCGTCAGTTCCTCGCAGACGACGACCACCTCGAGCTGCTGCTCGCCTACGGCCTCGGCTCCGGGGACCGTCCGGGCCCCTGGCGGGAGCGCATGAACGATGTGCACCACGACCGTGAGACCGCACTGCGCATCCAGCTGCGCTGGGCGATCGAGCACAGGTTCCCGGGCCGGGTCCGGCTGCTCGGCGCCCACGGGGTCGACGTGCTCTCGCCGTTCGAGGACGGCCGGACACCCCTGGCCATCGCCGAGATGTACGGCGGCCCGGAGGTGATCTCCGCCCTCCACGGAGCCGGTGCGGAGCATCCTGACAGGACCGGCGCGACACCCGGCCCGTCGGCCGATGCCCTGATCGCCGCGGCCTTCCGTGCGGACCGCACCGCCGTCGGCGATCTTGCCCGGAACGACCCTGGACTCGTCCAGGTGCTCCGGGAACGCGGCGCGAACCTGCTTCCCTGGGCGGCCTCGGCCGAGGGTCGCAGCGAGACGGTGCGTCTGCTGGTCGGGCTCGGCCTCGACGTCGATGCGCGCGGCCGCTCCGACGTGCCGGTCGACGGCGGCTGGAGGGAGATCGGCTGGGGTCGGACCGAAGGGGAGCACCGAGGGCATACCGCCCTGCACGTCGCTGCTCATCGCGGAGATCTCGAGCTGGTGCAGGCTCTGCTCGAGCTGGGCGCCGACCCGAACGTGCTCGACACCGATCACCACGCCACCGCGCTGGGATGGGCGGAGCATGCTGCGGCCGACGGACAGGGCCGGAGCGCGGTGATCGACGTGCTCGGCCCGCTCACGGGTGCCGGCTGATCACCGCGAGCCGCCGCAGCACCGCTGGTCGGCTCAGATCAGGTGCGGGGCGCGTCGGCCCGACGGGCAAGGAGACTGATCGCATTGGGCAGCCGGCCGTCCCAGGCCGCGGCCGGAATCTGGTCCTCTGGCTTCCAGAACGGGTCCGGGTGCTCGGCCAGGTGCAGCAGCTCGAATCCGGCACCGAGCACCGTCATCACGACCTGCGCGAGAGTGCGCTGGTGCTCGGTCGCTCCGCGCGCCGGGAAGGTGTCGTTGACGTGGCTCGCGGCGAAGTAGCTGCGATCGCTGCGCACCCATGTCTCCTCGGCGTCCCAGGACCACAGCGGGACCAGGGGATGGGCCTCGTAGACGAAGAGGTGCCCGCCGGGTCGTAGGAGTCGGTGCATCTCGGCGGCCCAGGCGTCGAGGTCCTCCATCCAGGTCAGCGCGCCCTTGCCGGTGTAGACGACGTCGGCGACCGACGGGTCCAGTCCGGTGTGCGGCAGCTCGGCGACCTGGTACAGGCAGCGCACGCCGAGATCATCGGCCCGCCGCTGAGCAGCGGAGACTGCGGTCGGGCTGTAGTCGAGCCCCAGCACGCTGCGGGCACCCAGCCGGATCAGGGCGTGGTCGTCGAGGCCGTGCCCGCTCTGCGGATGCAGCACCTCCGCTCCCTCGAGCAGGGGCCGCAGCAGCTCCTCCTCGAGGGGCAGCAGTCGCACGGTGCGTGCTTGCGCGAGGTGATCGTCGTACTCGCGCACGTGCTTGTGCGAGGCGTCGTCCCAGGCCCGACGGGTCTCCTCATAGGTGCTCATCGCTCGAGGCTACGGGGCAGGGTCGGGGTGAGCGACGGAATTATTCGCGGATCCGCCGAGATCCGAATGGTCACGAGGCTTGGGAAGGGCAGCGCGTCCCAGTAGTCAGCCGCCGATCGCCCTTGGCGAAGTGCCCCGATACCGGCTAGCCAGGCGGTCATCACCATGCCGTGCGTGGCGATCAGCAGATCTTCATCAGGATGCTCCTGGACTGCGTCGCCGAATCGCCGCGCAGCCTCCTCCAGCGTCTCCCAGCCGTGATGGCGCGTATCGGGCAGGCTCTGCACCCACGCTCGCCGACGGGCTCGGACGTCATCGTCGTACGGCTCTCCGGGCCGGATCACCTCGCCGAATCGGGGGTCGCAATGCCGCTCCCTGCCTGTTGCGAGGCGCGCGGTCTCGACGGCCTTGATCTCCTGGCTGCTGAGCACCCGGTCGACGTCGGGAACACGGTCACGCTGTGCGGCCGCTGCAAATCGCCCCGATGAGCTCAGCGGCCAGTCGGAGGGAGATGAGGTGGGGTCCGGCACCGGCATGGCGTGACGGAGCAGATGGATCCTCCGCTCCGCCCGCATGCCGTCCACCTCGACCCGTCCACCTCGACTCAGAGCGTGATCTGCAGCTTCACATCCGTCGGGCGCCCCTCGAGGAAGCGCTCGAAGGCACCGACGGCGTTGTCGAAGGTGAAGGTCTCCGAGACGAAGCGGCTGAGATCCACGGCATCGGTCGCCGCGAGATCGATGGCCTTCTGGTAGACGTTCGCGTAGCGGAACACGGTCTCCAGGGAGATGCCGCGGCTCTGGGCGGTGGCGATGTCGAAGGGCACCGGATCCACGGGCATGCCGACCAGCACGATGCGTCCGCCCGGCGCGGGCAGCGACCAGAGGCTCTTGTAGGCGGGCGCGGCACCGGTGGCTTCGAAGACGACCTGCGGGCCCCAGCCTCCGGTCTCGGCTCGCACCCGCTCGCCCAAGTCCTCCTTGGTGGCGTCGACCGGGATGATGCCCTCGAGCCCGTCGAGCAGGGCCAGCTTCTCCGGCAGGACATCGCTGATGAAGACCTGGCTGGCACCACCGGCGCGGGCGGCGATCGCGGTCATGATGCCGATCGTGCCGGAGCCGACCACGGCCGCGACGTCACCGGGCTTGATGCCGGCCTTGGTGGCGGCGAACATGCCCACGGAGAACGGCTCGATGAGGGCGCCCTCGGCGAAGCTGAGGCTGTCGGGGAGCTTGAACGTGTACGACGCAGGGTGGATGACTTCGTCGGTGAGGCATCCGTCGACGGGAGGCGTGGCCCAGAACTGCACGTCGGGGTCGACGTTGTAGTTGCCCTCGCGCACCGCGCGGGAGGAGGGGTTCGGGACGCCGGGCTCCATGGCGACGCGGTCGCCGGGGGAGAGGTCGGTGACACCTTCGCCGACCTCGACGACGGTGCCGGAGCCCTCGTGTCCGAGGACCATCGGCTCTTCGACGACGAACGGGCCGATCTTTCCGTCGGTCCAGTAGTGCACGTCGGAGGCGCAGATCCCGACGGTATGCATCGCGATGCGGACCTCTCCGGGACCGGGCGAGCCGACGGGCTCGACCTCCTCGATGGACATCCGGTTCTTCTCCTGCAGCACCAGCGCACGCATGGGACTCCTTTTCGAGGCGATGTGTTGGAGCCCTCATGATCGCAGAGGAACGGACGGTCATCACAGGCCGTTCATGGCACGGCAGGTCAGCGGCCCTGGTCCCAGGGCCTGCACTGCGAGTCGGGGCACCTCTCGGTCCGCACCCGCCTGTGCTCAGAATGGGGGTGGGTTGTTGTAGTGGTCGGGGGTGGGGTCGGGGTATTTCGGGTGTCGGCGGGTGCGGGGTCGGCGGGTGTGGATCTGTTGGCGTTGTTCGATGATCCGGTCGTGGCGGGGACGTGCGGCTTCGGTGGTGGCGGTGCGGAGGGCGTCGTCGTGGGCGCGGAGGTGGGTGGTCCAGGCGTGGTCCAGTGCGCGGGCGAGGAAGGGGGTGAGCAGGTCGGTGTCCTCGCGGGTGCGGGCACGGATCTCCGCGTCGATCACCCATTGGGTCTCCAGCGGTGGGAACACGGTGGGATGGTGTTCGGGGATCAGGCCGAGTGGCGGGGGAGTGATCTCGGGGTCATCGCTGGTCGTGGGGCGTTCGGGGTCGATGTGGCCGTCGGTTTTGATCTGGTGGTGCAGCCAGCACAGGCGGTGGAGGTTGTCCAGCGTGGTGGGGCCGCCGAGCGCGGGTTGAGCGTGGTGGTATTCCTCGATGTGGTCGTCTTCCGCGGCGAGCACGGTGGGGCGGGTGCAGCCGGGCGCGGCGCAGACCGGGTGGCGCAGACGCAGTTGGAGCCGCATCTGCTTGGTCGGCGTATATGTCTCTGCAGCTACCGGGAGGTAGGCACCGGTGGTGGGGTCGGTGAGGATCCGCTGCCATACCGCCTGTCCCGCGGCGAGGGCTCGCGCCTGGTCGGCGGGGACCGGGATCATGCCTTCGAGCATCCCGGGAGCATTGGACACTCCCAGCAGGGTCAGCGCGGGGACGGTGACCAGGAGGGTGTAGGACGTTTTCGGGGCGGGCACCGGGTCCATGTCCAGCAGCGAGTGGGTGAGGACCGCGTAGCGCAGAGCGGCCAGTGACAGGGGCCTGCCCAGGGTGTGCAGGGTCCCGTCGAGGTCGAACGGGATCTCCTCGTCACCGTGGTCGAGGGCGTGGCGCTGGGCTGCTTGGAGGGTGTGGGCGCAGGTGTCCAGGCGGTGGGCGAGGTCCTTGATCTCCAGGATCGGTCCGGTCACCGACAGGGTGGCCAGTCCCGCGGCGGGGCCGTGGACATCGAGGTCGATCCGGCGCTGCATGCGCGGGGGCGTGGGGACCGTGCCGGCGGTGACCATCGCGACCAGGGTGTTGAGGTGGCGACCGAACTGGTCCCTGGAGATCGAGGCCAGGTCCCAGGAGGCGACATGCTCATCGACCACCCGGGTCTGTTCCTCGGTCAGGGCACGGACCTTGCGCAGCAGATGCTGATGGAACTCCTCGGGCAGATCCCCGGCCAGGAGCACAGTGAACGTGGCGGGCATGAGTCTCACGGCGCGGTGCGCGTCCCGGACCAAGCATTCCGCGCGATGCGTGGAGACACGCAGCCCGACCGCGACCTTCACGGCGGTGATGTCCGCGGAATCGATACAGCCCTCGGTATCGGGGTCGCGGGTGAGGAACGAGGCCAGCAGTTCGTGCTGGTGGGCGTAGAGGATCGCGCGTTCGCGCAGGGTGTCATGCAGTGCGAGCACCCGCAGTGCCTGCTCGCTGCCGGGCTCTGCGGCACTGGATTCGATGATCCAGTCCGGTGTGAGCTCCCGACGGGCCAGCACCGGCCACGCCTCGATCTGCGGAACCATCCCCTCCACCGGAGCCTCATCCGGCCCCGAAACAACAGCAGTATCCGGTTCGGTGGCGTCATCCGGGCCGGGACTGCCAGCAGACCGGGGAGCGGACGCGTCGATGGCAGCCGGACGCGGGGGCGTGACCGGAGTTCCGAGCGGACCGAACACACTCCTGCCTGCTATGTCGGGACGCTGCTCTTCACGCTCGAACTCTTCCCCCACCGTGACCCCTCCTCCCACACACCCAACCCCGTGACCCACACGCGCATCCTCAGCGCCAGGAGTATCGACCTCAACGCCGATAACTCCCCCCATTTTATGTCGAGAACACCGCCACCGAAAGAGCACCGACGCAATGGGGATGAATATGTGGACAACCCGCCCATGGGGAGGAAAGGTGAGCTCCTCGAGGAGCATGGAGACGGGCTCATCGACGGTCCATGAATGGCAGATGCGGGGGCTCGCAACCGCAGATGCATGGACGCTCTCGGGGGTCGTCACCAGCACTCATTCCGCAGAGAGTGCCACATAAGCGCTGGCAGAGCCGCTTTACACGTTCGGACGGAAGTGCCCACCGCCGGGCAGCCCGGGCTGGTCGCGCCGCCCATGCCGCTCTCCCAGGACACGGCGACCACTCGTCCGTCGTCGCGCACGGCGCCCGGTGCCGCTGACTCCCGAATTGACCCAGGGGTGCATTTCAGTGAATGACCTGCGCGGTGTGCATAAATTGTCTCTGGGGAGGAGAGGAGCGAATTCCTCAATGCGCACTTGAGGTTCACTGTCTGCCTCGGCGCCCCCTCCGAGGGATTCTCGCCAGCATGGACTCACGCCCTCACGCCCTCCCTGCCACCCCATCGGCACACCGTCCGCCACTTCCGCACTCCCCGACGCATCGCCCCGCCGCCACGCCACTCCGCCACCATGTCGCCCCGCCGTCACGCCACCTGTCACACCCCACCATCAGACTCCGTACGTACGTTCGAAGCCGGGGCCTGCACGGCTTGACCGGAGAGCAGTAATGAGGCGTACAGTTCGAACAGACGTTCGAACTGTAGTTCGAGCCCGGCACGGTTCCCGTCGTGCACGGGATGTCGGGAGGAGGTGGATCGATGAGCACGCGTCTGCAGGTGGCTGCTCGCGAGGCGGAGCCCGTGGACCGGGAGGACCGTCTGGCCCTGGCTCGTGCCACCCTCGGGGCCGCCGAGCGCAGCGCTGCCCGCTGGGGCGGGAAGATCGACCGGACCGCTCTGCGGGGAAGCTCCCTGCATCCGGTGCGGCCCGATGCCGGCTCCAAGCCCGGATCCGCGTCCACGACCTTCCCCGAGCTCGAGTCCGAGGACGGGCTGGGCACACGGCTGGCGGTGCCGGGGCCGCTGTCCGCGCTGTTCCCTCGCAGCAGTCTGCGCGCGGGCAGTTCTGTCGCGATCGAGGGAGCGGCGAGCACCTCCCTGCTGCTGTCCCTCGCGATCGCGGCGATGGGGGAGGACTCCTGGTGCGCGATCGCCGGCATACCCGATCTGGGGCTGCGAGCCGCCCTCGACGCAGGCCTGGACCCCACACGCCTCGCGCTCGCCCCGGCGCACGGGGAGCACCGTCCTCAGGTGCTCTCCGCGCTGGCCGACGGTGTCGGCGTGCTCGTGCTCGGTCCGGGCCTGGACCTGGCCCCCGCGCTGTGGCGCAGCCTGCTGGGCCGCGCCCGCACCGCAGACACATTGGTCCTCGCCGCCGTCCCCCCTGGTCGGGCCGATCTCTCGCTGCGCTCCACCACGCGCAGCTGGACCGGGCTCGGGGCGGGCTCGGGGCGGCTGAGATCGCGCCGTCTGGCGGTCTCCGCCGTCGGCCGAGGGATTGCCGGGCAGCGCGAGGTCGAGGTTCTCCTGCCGCAGGTGGGCGGGATGATCGCGTCGGTGCCGCAGCCCCGCGCCGCCTCCTCCGGGATGCGGCTGCTGGAACCCGTGCAGAGGGCCGGATGATGACTGCTGCCGCCGACCCCCGCACCGACCTCAGCACCGACCTCAACGTCGGCATCGACACCAACATCGACACGAACATCAGCGCCAGCACCAGCACCAGCAGCACCAGCACGGCCACCCGTACCGTCGCCGTCACCGTCCCGGACTGGCCGCTGGTGGCCGCACTGGATCGCCATCAGCGCCGCACGGCCGACGGTGCCAGCAGGACAGACGGCGCCGACAGGACGGACGGCGCCGACGGGCCCTCCGATGCCGCTCCCGCTCTCGACCCCTCCGTCGACCCGGTGATCCTGCTCGACCAGCACCGCGTCACCTTCGCCGGGGCCGCGGCGCAGGAGGCCGGGGCGCTGCCGGGGATGACACGCCGGGCGGCCCGCGCCGCCTGCCCCGAGGCACTCGTGCTGGAGGCGGACAGGGAGCACGAATCAGCTCTGTTCGAGCTGGTCGCAGCCGCGGTGGACACGATCGCCGCCGGGGTCGACGTGCTGCGCCCCGGGGTGCTGCTGATGTCGGCCCGCGGTCCGGCCCGTCACCAGGGAGGGGAGGAGGCGCTGGCCGAGCGGATCCTCGACGCGGTCGCCGAGCTCACCGGCTGGGACGCCGCCGTGGGGATCGCCGACGGACCCTTCGCCGCGCTGCTGGCCTCCCCGCCGGGACGCATCGTGCGCGAGGGCCGCAGCGCCGACTATCTCGCCCCGCACCCGATCACCGCACTGCGCAGCGCGCCCGTCGGCCCGGGATGGGGGCACCGCGGGCAGCCCTCGGCGACTCGTCCTGAGAAGCGGCTGGACCTCGCCGAGACCGTCGACCTGCTGCAGCGGCTCGGCATCGCCAGTCTCGGAGATCTCGCCGCCCTGCCCTCCGCAGCGGTCGCCGATCGCTTCGGGCCCGACATCGCCACCCTGCACCTGCTGGCCCGCGGCGGGGAGCCCGCCCCGCCCGCGGCGCACCATCCCACCCAGCCGCTCCTCGCCGAGACCACCCTGGAGACCCCGCTGGTCCGCACCGACCAGGCGGCCTTCATCGCCCGTCCGCTGGCGGAGGAGCTGCACACGATGCTCGTCGAGCGCGGACTGATCTGCACCCGGCTGAGGATCGTGGCCCGCACCGAGGGCGGCGAGGAGATGGAGCGCACCTGGCGCCACGACGGCGCACTCACCGTGGCCGATGTCGTGGACCGCATCCGCTGGCAGTGCGACGGCTGGATCACCCGCTCCCGGCTCGGCGGCCCCGCGACCGGCGCGATCACCCGGATCGGTCTGCACCCGCTGCAGCTCGCACCGGCCGGGGAGGGTGCACCGGCCCTGTGGGGCAGCGCCGGCGAAGCCGCCGTCCGGGCCTCGCGCGCTTTCGCCCGTGCGCAGGGACTGGCGGGCGAGGATGCCGTCCAGGTCCCGGCGCGGCTGGGCGGACGTCTGCTGGCCGAGGAGACGACGCGGGTGCCCTGGCGCAGCGAGAAGCCGGCCGCGCGTCCCGGACCCTGGCCGGGCTCCCTGCCGCGTCCGGTGCCCACCACCGTGTTCCGCGAGCCGCCGTCGGTCGCCCTCCAGGATGCCGCGGGACGGCCCGTCGTGGTCACTGCTCGGGGTCTGCTGAGCGCCGCTCCGGCCCGGCTGCTGGTCCTCGCGCCCGGGGCTCCGGTCCTGCAGCGTGCCGGGCTCCGCGCCGGGTCGGAGCACCCGGTGCTCGCCCACGGTGCGCCGACGGTGATCGACGAGCGCTGGTGGACCCCGGCGGGCGTCCGCTCCGCCCGGCTGCAGCTGGTGGTGCGCTCCGCGGGCGACGAGGAGACCGCGGTGCTGGCGCTGTCGCGGACCGGGAACTGGATGCTGGAGGGGCTGTATGACTAGGCAGAGCGCACAGAACGCCCAGGCTGGGCAGATCACGCAGGAGCACGCCTGATGGCCGGCTGGTTCCTGGGCCCGCCCGCGTGGAAGGACCTCGAGGCGGTCCTCTCGGATCGTCCGGCCGAGCCGGTCTCCCCGCCGGTCGTCGTCGAGCGCACCGGCAAGGTCGTCGAGGACGCGTACCGGCCTGCCCGGCTGGTCGACTACGCGGAGCTGCATGCCCACTCGCACTTCAGCTTCCTCGACGGCGCCTCGAGTCCCGAGGACATGGCTCGCCAGGCCGCTCGGCTGGGTCTGGGCGCGATCACCCTGGTGGACCATGACGGCCTGCCCGGGGCGGTGCGCTTCTCCCGCGCCGCGGAGGAGCAGGGAGTGGCCACCGTGTTCGGCGCCGAGCTCACCCTCGGCCTCGAGCCCGGGGCCGACGCCGCGAGCGCGACTCCCGTGGTCTCCGCGCCCCGCACCGGCGTCCCCGATCCCGAGGGGGAGCACCTGCTGGTGCTGGTGCGGGACACCGCCGGGTACCGGAAGCTGTCGGCCGCGATCGCCCGCGCGCATCTGGACAGCGGGGAGAAGGCCGTCCCGCGCTACCGCCTCGCGGAGCTCTCCCGCCTGGCCCATGAGGGGAACTGGCAGATCCTCACCGGCTGTCGCAAGGGTGCCGTGACCCGAGCGGCCGCGCCGCATCTGGAGACGGGCGATCTGGAGGGGGCCGCGCACGCCGCGGCCGACGCGATCGCCCGTCTGGTGGACCTGTTCGGCGCCGGCAACGTCGCCGTGGAGCTGGTCGTCGGCGGCGGGGGAGAGGCAGACGAGCTCCACGACGCCCTGGCCCAGGGCACCCGTCTGGTGCGCGAGTCCCACGGGCTCGACACGGTCTCCCTGCCCCTGGTCGCGACCACGAACGCCCACTACGCGCGACCGGCGGACAAGCGCCTGGCCGACACCCATGCCGCCCTGCGCGCCGGGGTCCCCCTGGCGGACGCCGACCCGTACCTGGCCTCACGGCCCGCCCATCTGCGCAGCGGGGAGGAGATGGCCCAGCTGCTGCCGCGCTATCCCGCGGCGATCGCCGCGGCCGCCCGACTGGGCCGGGACTGCGCCTTGGACCTGCGGCTGCTGGCCCCGGACCTGCCGCCCTTCCCGGTGCCCTCCGGGCACGACGAGGCCAGCTGGCTGGTGGAGCTGGTGGAGATCGAGGGTCGCGAGCGCTACGGGCCACGGCCCGCCCCCGACCGGCCCGAACGCACCCCCGGAGCGTGGGCGCAGATCGACCACGAGCTGAAGGTCATCGTCGACCTGCACTTCCCCGGCTACTTCCTCATCGTCCACGAGATCGTCGACTTCTGCGCCGGCGAGGGCATCCTCGCCCAGGGCCGAGGCTCGGCCGCGAACAGCGCCGTCTGCTATGCACTGGGCATCACCGCGGTCGAGCCCGTCCGCCATCATCTGCTGTTCGAACGGTTCCTGGCCCCGGAGCGGGACGGCCCGCCGGACATCGACATCGACATCGCCTCCGATCGTCGCGAGGAGGTCATCCAGCACGTCTACGCCCGCTACGGCCGGGAGAACGCCGCGCAGGTCGCCAACGTCATCACCTACCGGGCGAAGCTCGCGGTGCGCGACGCCGCGCGGGCGCTCGGCTACGACCCCGGGGCGCAGGACGCCTTCTCCCGACGGATCGAGCGGTCCTTCTCCTCGCTGGCGGACGCCGACATCCCCCGTGACGTGGTCGAGCTGGCCCGGAAGCTGCGCGATGCCCCGCGTCATCTGGGCATCCACTCCGGCGGCATGGTGCTGTGCGACCGTCCGGTGATCGAGGTGTGCCCCGTCCAGTGGGCGGCGATGGAGGACCGCAGCGTGCTGCAGTGGGACAAGGAGGACTGCGCCGATGCGGGCCTGGTGAAGTTCGATCTGCTGGGTCTGGGGATGCTCACGGCGCTGGACCACGCGCTGCGGATCGTCGCCGAGCACCACGGCCAGCATTTCGAGCTGCACACCCTGCCGCAGGAGGACCCCGCCGTCTACGACATGCTCTGCGCGGGGGACAGCATCGGCGTGTTCCAGGTGGAGTCCCGCGCGCAGATCTCCACCCTGCCACGGCTGAAGCCCCGTGAGTTCTACGACCTGGTGGTGGAGGTCGCCCTGATCCGGCCCGGACCCATCCAGGGCGGCTCCGTCCACCCGTACATCCGTCGGCGGAACCGGGAGGAGCCGGTCACCTTCCTCCATCCGCTGCTGGAGAAGTCCCTGGGCCGGACGCTGGGGATCCCGCTGTTCCAGGAGCAGCTGATGCAGATGGTGGTCGACGTCGCCGACTTCACCCCGGCCCAGGCGGACCAGCTGCGCCGCGCGATGGGCTCCAAGCGCTCCACGCAGAAGATGCTCGAGCTCTCCGATGCGCTGTTCTCCGGGATGGCGAACCACGGCATCACGGGGGAGGACGCCGACGCGGTCCACCGCAAGCTGCTGGCCTTCGCCAACTACGGCTTCCCCGAATCCCACGCCTACTCCTTCGCCTACCTGGTGTACGCGAGCTCGTACCTGAAGTGCCACTATCCGGCGGCGTTCACCGCGGCGCTGCTGCGCTCCCAGCCGATGGGCTTCTACTCGCCGCAGTCGCTCGTCGCGGATGCCCGTCGGCACGGCGTGCTCACCCGCGGGCCCGACGTGCTGCGCAGTCGTGCCCGCACCGATCTGGAGACCGACGACGAGCACCTCGGCTACCGGGTGGACCCTCCCCGTGCCCAGGTCCAGGGCGAGGCGGCGGCACAGGGCCCGGCGATCCGGCTGGGCCTGGACCAGGTGCGGGGGATCAGTACGGAGACCGCCGAGCAGGTCACTGCCGAGCGGGAGCGGGGAGGGGCCTTCGTCTCGGTCACGGATCTGGCCCGGCGGGTGCGGCTGACCGCTCGCCAGCTCGAGGCGCTGGCCACCGCCGGAGCGCTCGACGCGCTCGCGAGCTCCCGACGCCAGGCGCTGTGGGCCGCCGGGGCGGCGGCCCAGGAATCCCCGGACACGCTGCCGCACCTGGCCATCGGCGCCCAGGCCCCGATGCTGCCGGGGATGAGCGAGGCCGAGCTCGCGACCGCCGACGCCTGGGCCACCGGCATCACGCTGGATGATCACCCGATGGCGTTGGTGCGCGAACGACTCGCGGCCGACGGGATCCTCTCGATCCGGGGCACCGGCGCGGCGGAGGACTCCAGCCGGATCCGCGTGGCCGGCGTGATCACGCATCGGCAGCGTCCGGCGACCGCCGGGAACGTCACCTTCCTCAGCCTCGAGGACGAGACCGGGATCCTCAACGTGGTGTGCTCACAGGGGTTCTGGGTGCGTCATCGGGCTGTGCTGCGCACCGCCCGGGCGATCGTGCTGCGCGGGGTCGTCGAGAACCGCACCGGGGCGGTGAACCTCGTCGCCGATGACGTCGTGTCCCTGGACCTGGCCGCGGCGGGCCGGTCCAGGGACTTCCAGTGACCAGGGACGACGGGGAGCGGTGACGACGGTCAGCGGGGCTCAGACGGCGGCCGGCGCCGCGTCCACCAGCACCCGGTCCGAGCGGTCGGCGCGTCGGGCCGACCGTGCCGTCGCGAGCGTCACCAGCAGTGATACCGCAGCCCAGGCCAGGATCGACAGCAGCGTTCCCGAGGTCGAGACCAACGACCCGCCGAGGGCCGCGTGCACGAGCCCCTCGGTGACGATCGGCAGCGGCAGCAGTGCGCTGACCGACTGCAGCAGCGGGGGAGCGGTGGCCAGCGGGACGATGCCCACCAGCGTCACCACCTGCAGCACCATCACCACGATGGAGGCGATGCGTCCGATGCGGTCGCCCAGCACCGTGAGCAGCGCCTGGTGCAGCGCGGCGAACATGCCCGCTCCGGCGAAGGCCACCACCCCCACGGTCGCCGGGGAGACCGGGGAGATGCCCACGGCGGCCAGCACCGCGAGCACCGCGACGGTCTGCACCACCGCGATGAGCAGAGCAGGGGCCAGCGAGCGCAGCACGACCCGACCCATCGGGACCGCACGATCCAGCAGCTTGCGCGACAGCGCCGGCAGCAGCAGGAAGCTCGCGAAGGCGCCGAGCCACAGGGCGAGCGCCGTGACGAACGGGAAGGTGGCGGTCGAGGCGCCGTCCGCCTCGTTCTGCCGCTCCGCCTCGGTCGTGACCGGGTTCGAGGCCATCTCCGCCATGCGGCTGCGCTCGTCGTCGGTGTAGGTCGGCACGTCGTCCGCACCATCGCGCAGACCGGTCGCCAGCTCACCGGTGCCCTCGGAGAGCGACGTGGTGCCGTCGGCCAGCTCCCCGGCGCCACCGGCGAGCTCCCCGGCGCCACCGGCGAGCTCCTCGCTGCCGTCGGCGAGCGTGCTCGCCCCGTCGGCGCTCGAACGAGCACCGACTGCCAGCTCGTCCGCCCCGTCGGCGAGCTGATCCACACCGTCGGAGTACTGGTGGAGCCCGTCCTGCAGCCCCGTCACACCGGTGACGAGCTCACCCGCGCCGTCGGCGCTCGCTCGAGCACCGGTGGCCAGCTCGTCCGCGCCCGCCACCAGGCCCGGGTTCGCGTCGGTGCCGTCGCCCGCGAACGCGGTGTCCAGGCCCTCGGAATACGCGACCAGTCCCTCGGTGCCCTGGACCAGGCCCGGCTCGGAGTCGGTGCCGTTGACACCGTCGGCGAGCTGTTGGACGCCGTCCGACGCCTGCGAAGCGCCGTCCCCGACTCCCTGCGCGGTGGTCACCAGGCCCGGGTTCTCCCCGCTGCCGTCACCGTTCAGGGCGGTGTCCACGCCGTCGACATAGGCGATCATGCCCTGCGCCTGCTGCTTCATGGCGTTCGCGGCAGGATCCTCGGGACTTTCAGCGAGCAGGGCATCGGCGGTGGCATCCATCTGGGACGCGAGCTCGCGCATGCCGATGTTCTCGTCGCTGCCGTCCCCGTCGAGGATGCTCTGGAGCCCGTCGGAATAGGAGACGATGCCTTCAGCGCCCTGCACCAGGCCCGGATCCTCCGCGGTGCCATCGAGCCCATCGGCTGCCTGCTGTGCGCCCTGACCGAGCTCGGCGGTGCCGTCGGCGACGCCCTGGGCGGTGGTGACCAGGCCGGGGTTTTCCGCGGTGCCGTCGCCGGAGACGACGTCACCGGCCTGGGCGACACCGCCGGCATAGTCCTCGGCCCCGGTGGCGAGCTGATCGGCGCCCGCGACCAGGCCCGGATTCTGCTCGGTGCCGTCGCCCTCGACGCCGGCTGCCAGCTGGTCCACGCCGTCGAGCAGTCCGGGCTGGCCGTCCGTGCCGCTCATGCCCGTCCGGAGCTCGCCGGCTCCGTCGGCCAGACCCTCGGCGCCGGTGGCGAGCTCATCGAGCCCGTTCGCGAGCTCGCGGGTGCCGTCGGCCGTCTGCCGGGAGCCGTCGGCGAGGCTCCACACGCCCCCGCTGAACTCCCTCGAGCCCTCGGCGGCCTGCTGCGTGCCGTCGGCGAGCTCGCGGCTCCCGTCCGCGAGGCCCGAGGTGCCGTCGGCGAGGTCCGAGGCGCCGTCGTCGAGCTCCTCCGCGCCGTCGGCGGCACCGGAGAACCCGTCGTGGAGGTCGTTGAACCCGAGGTAGAGACCGTCGAGGTACTGCTCGGCCATCTGCCCGCCCATCGTGGAGGACGAGGCATCGGCGACCGCGGTGCCCACCAGGGCGTTGATCTGCCCGCTGGCGTCGTTCGTGGTGACCTCGAGGATCGCCTGCGCGGCCTCGGGGGAGCCGATCGTCGCGAGCTTCTCCGAGAAGTCCTTCGGGATCACGACCACGGCGGAGTAGGTGCCGTCGGTCAGGCCCTCCTCGGCGTCGTCCTCCGAGGTGAGCTGCCAGTCGAAGCCGGTGGTCTCCGGGGCATCGGATTCGTCGACGGTTCCCGGCTGGGTGAGGGACCCGGCGAGCAGACGCCCGAAGGGCACCTCCTGGGTCTCGCCGTCGGCATCGGTGACCTCGGCGCCCTCGTCGAGGTTGACGACGGCGGCCGGCACCGCGTCGAGCCGGTCCACGCGGCCGCTGAGCGCCCACAGTCCGATGCCTGCCACCAGCAGGGGGAGCAGGAGCACCACGATCAGGGTGCGGGGATGCTTGAGGCGGGTCATGCGAGAGCTCCTTCGGAAACGGAAGCGGTGGAGCGCTGAACGGCGAGGGCGAGCAGACGACGGGGGTCGCGCAGCGTGCCCTGGAGATGATGTTCGGCCTCGGAGACGCTGGTGGTGCGGGAGCCGACGACGACCGTGGCACCCTTCTCCAGCAGTGCGTCGAGACGCTCGACGAGGGTGTCGTCCAGGGCGGTGGCGCCGTGCACGAGGTCCTCGAGGCGTTCGATGACGATCACGGCGGTGTCCAGGCCGCGACCGGGGACGTCCCGCAGCCGCGCGGCGACATCGGAGCCCGTCGGGATCCAGTGGGCGCGTCCCTGGATCGCGCCGAGATCATCGGGGGCGAGCCGGTCGTGGCCGGCGAGCACACCGGAGGAGGGCGCGAGCCGGCCGGCGGCCAGGGCGAGGAACGAGGCACGGGCCGGATCGTCGGACGACCGCACCACCAGGAGCGTGCCCGGCGTGACGGCGCCCGTGAGCGGGCCGATCTCACCGCGCGCGCCGACCAGCGGGGCGACGACGTCCTGCAGGCGCAGCGCATGGACGCCGTGCTCCTGCGTCCAGTGACGGTGCTCGAGGACCGCGTGCAGACCCTCGCCCTCGACGTCCACGCGCGGCAGGAGCCGGTCCAGCCAGGCGGGCAGCCACCAGGCGTGCTTGCCGAGCAGTGCGAGCACGGCTGGCACCAGGGTCATGCGCACCACGAAGGCGTCCACCAGCACCCCGACGGCCAGGCCCACGGCGATCGGCTGCAGCATGAACCAGCCGGAGGTCACGAAGCCGGCGAACACGGCGACCATGATCAGGGCGGCCGCGATGACCACCGGGGCGCTCGCGGTGAAGCCCTTCTCGATCGATCCGCGGGCGTCGCCGGTGTGGGTGAACTCCTCGCGCATCCGCGAGACCAGGAAGACCTCGTAGTCCATCGCGAGACCGAACAGGACGCCCATCACCATGATCGGCATGAAGGCGACCACCGGGCCGTTGACCGAGACCGACAGCGGGGCGTTGAACCAGCCGTACTCGAACACCATCGAGGTGACGCCGAAGGCGGCGGCCACCGAGAGCAGGTAGCCCACTGACGCCTTGATCGGGACCCAGACGGAGCGGAACACCATCGCGAGCAGGATCAGCGACAGCCCCACCACGAAGATCGCGAAGGGGAGCAGCGCGGAGCTGAGCTTGTCGGTCACGTCGATGCCGACCGCTGTGGAGCCGGTGACCGTGACGTCGGAGATCGAGTACTCGTCCTCCCAGCCCGGGCCGCTGTCGCGCAGTTCGTGCACGAGGTCCTTGGTGGACTGGGCCGTGGGCCCGCCCTCGGGGACCACGGCGATCACGGCGAGGTCCGCGCCCTGGTTCGGGGTGGCGATCTGGATCTCCTTGACCTCGTCGAGGTCGGCGATCTCGGCCTCGAGGTCGTCGACGACGCCCAGCGGATCCGTGGTGTTGATGATGTCCGCGGTCACCAGGAGAGGCCCGTTGTACCCGGGGCCGAACTCCTCGGCGATCAGGTCGTAGGTGTCGCGGGCCGGGGTGCCCGGCTGCTCGGTGCCGAGATCCGGCAGCGCGAGCTCGAGGTCCTTGATCGGGATCGCCAGGGCGCCCACGCCGATCACGACCACGAGGATGGTGAGGGCAGGCACCTTCGTCACCAGGCGGATCCATCCGGTGCCGAAGGGCCGACGCCGACGATGGGTGTCCTCCACCGGGGGCAGCACGCCGTCGTTCTCGGCCATGAGCCTGCGGATCTTCCGGGGGCGCAGGTGCTCACCCATGATGCCCATCAGGGCGGGCAGCATGGTCAGGGCGACGACCACCGAGAGCGCGACGGTCGCCGCCGCGGCGACGCCCATGATGGTGAGGAACGGGATGGCGGTGACGAACAGGCCCACCAGCGCCACGATCACCGTGAGACCGGCGAAGATCACGGCGCTGCCGGAGGTCGCGAGGGCGCGCCCGATGGATTCCTGCACGTCCTCCCCGCGGCCCAGCTGGTCTCGATGGCGGGAGAGGATGAACAGCGCGTAGTCGATGCCGACGGCGAGGCCCAGCATCGCGCCGAGCGCCGTGGTCACCGAAGCGATCTCGACGCCCGCCGAGAGCGCCACCACGGCGAGCATCGACACGCCCACGCCGACGATCGCGGTGACGATCGGGATGAACGCGGGCACGAACGAGCGGAACACGATCGCCAGGATGATCAGGGCGATGATGATGCCCGCGACCTCGCCCGCACCGAAGGGGACCTCGGCGTCCTGGAGCACCTGCCCGCCGATGTTGGCCTCCATCTCCGGGGTGCTTGCCGACTCCACCAGGTCGACGAGCTCGTCGACGGACTCCTCGGGGTAGGACCCCTGCTGCCCGTCCATCTGGAACTGGCCGATGATGGCGGTGTCGTCGTCCGTGCGGGTGCCGGGGGAGAGGTCGTCGAAGGGGGACGGCGCAGTGGCGACGCCCTCGACGTCATCGATCTCCTCCATGAGGTCGTCGATCTCCGACTGATGGTCGTCGATCGTGGAGCCGTCCTGGGTGACCAGTACGACCTGCCCGGAGGTGCCTCCCATCTCGGGGAACCGGTTGGCGAGCGAGTCGATGCCCCGCTGGCCCTCGGTGCCCGGGATCTCGATCTCCGAGGAGAACGTTCCGCCGAGTCCGACGGCCAGGCCTCCGAGGGCGACCAGGAGGATCACCCAGACGGCGACGATCTTCCACCGCAGGGAGGCCATGAGGAGGCCGAGACGATACAGGGACGAGGACACGCGACCTCCAGAGCGGGGTACAGCAGACGGGCGTGAAGCCGACCAGCACTCGGATCGCCGCTGTGATGCACTGGCGTATCCGGAACGAGCCCGCATTCAATACACGATTGTATCGATGGGATACTCTGGAGTCACGCGAAGCCGACTGCCCATTCGAGGGCAGGCCTGAGACCTTCCCCACCCCGACTGCCGGACACCCCGAGGAGCCATGACCGATCTTTTCGAGCCGCTGCCCGAATCGGCGGGCACGCGACGCAAGGAGAACACCCGCACGAAGCTGGTGCGGGCCTCGCTCGACGTGTTCGTCGAGAAGGGGGTCGACGGTGCGACCGTCGACGACCTGGTGCGCGCCGCCGGGTTCACGCGCGGAGCGTTCTACTCGAACTTCTCCACCAAGGAGGAAGTCTTCGCGGCGCTGTTCGCCTCGGTCACCGAGGAGATGCTCACCATCGCCGACAGCTCGGTCGAGAAGGCCGTCGAGGGCGCCCATGGCGACGAGGACGCGCAGATGATGGTCGCCGTCTTCGAGGGCATCCGACCCTTCGGGCGCCAGTGGTACCTGCTCTACTCCGATGCCGTCGCCCGGTCGCTGCGCGACGAGACCATGCGTGCGGAGCTCGCCGTCCAGCGCGAGCGCCTCCGGGACCGGATCGGCAAGATGCTCACCACGCGGATGGGGGAGAACGGCAGCCGCCTGCTCCTGCCGGCCGAGGATCTCGCCCAGCTCCTGGTCGGTGTCTTCGTCGATCTCATGGTGCGCGAGCAGATGGACGGGCGGGACGTCACCGAGCTCGCGGCGACGACGATCCTGGGCACCCTGCATGCCTTTGTGGAGCCCGGGAACGCCTGATACGACGGGTATTCCTGCCCGTTCCCGCCCGATTCGTCGTGTTCCTCCGCAGATGCGGGGCTTGCCAAACCCCTGGTCGGGATGCCTACGGTGTGACTGGTGTGGCGTCCGTCGCACTGTGCTTCCCCCTCCTCAGGAGACACTCATGCCTCCCTACCTTCCCCGACACCTCGCAGTCCCCGCAGTCCTCGCTGCGGGTTCCACCCCCTCCTCCGCCACCTCCCGACGCTCGATCCTGCGCGGCGGCGTGTTCGGCGCGGCAGCGCTCACCGCGGGAACGGCCGCGCTCGCTGCACCCGTCGCTCAGGCCGCCGGCAGCATCTACGGCCAGGACGTCTCCGGCTGGCAGGGAAAGGTCGACTGGGCCGCCCAGGCTGAGCTCGGCTCCCGCTTCGCCTACGTCAAGGCCACCGAGGGCCGCACCTTCCGCAGCTCGGACTTCGACCACCAGTACCTCGGCGCCGGCAACGCGGGTCTGGCGCGAGGCGGCTACCACTTCGCGCGGCCCGATTCCGGCGCTCCCGAGGAGCAGGCCGAGTTCTTCCTCAACAATGGTGGAGGCTGGACCGGCGATGGCATCACCCTGCCCGGCATGCTCGACCTCGAGGCGTACTCCGGTCTTCCTCGGGACTACGGCCTCAGCCCGCAGGAGATGCGCGACTGGATCATGGGCTTCTCGAACGCGTACCACGACGCCACCGGCCGCCGGCCCGTGCTCTACACCAGCCTGAACTGGTGGAATGACGTGGTGGGGGACTGGACCCCGGTGAACTCCCCTCTGTTCCTCGCCTCGTACAGCAGCTCGGCCCCCACGACGCTGCCGGGTCGCTGGTGGGCCTACGAGGTCTGGCAGTACTCCGATTCCGGGCCCTTCGCCGGCGACTCCAACGTCTGGCACGGCAGCGAATCCGAGTTCGAGAGCTTCGTCGGCGACGCCGACTATCACGCCATAGGCATCTGAGCTCCGCCGCTGCGGGCCGGGTCACCCACGGATGTGGAGGACCCGGCCCGCTGTGTACCCTGCCCCGGTGAACACGCACAGAAACCCACCCCCGTCTGGAGGCCCGGCCGGCGCCGTCTACGCCGACCGGGGAGCCTCGCACTTCGACATCCTTCTCGCCGCCATGGTCACCGTGGTCATCCTCTCCGGGATCGGAGCCGCCAAGGGCGTCAGCTTCGGAGACGTCCCGGGCACCGGCTTCGAGATCATCACCGACGGCGGCTTCTTCCTCTTCCCCCTCGCCTATGTGCTCGGCGACATCGTCACCGAGCTGTACGGCCCTCGCGCCGCCCGCCGCGCGATCCTGACCTCCTTCAGCGTCAGCATCCTCGCCTCGATCTGCTATCAGGTGATCATCGCCCTGCCTCCGTTCCCGGATGACTACGGCCTCGCCAAGCAGGCGGCCCTCGAGCTCGCACTCGGCCCCGTGTGGATCGTGGTGCTCGCCGGCCTCCTCGGATTCCTCGCCGGACAGTCCCTGAACTCGTTCGTGGTCAGCCGCATGAAACGACGCACGGGGGAGCGGGGCCTGGTGGCCCGCCTGTTCACCTCGAGCGGCCTCGGTGAACTCGTGGACACGATCATCTTCTGCTCCATCGCCGCGACCGCGATCGGCATCACCTCGATCCAGCAGTGGGCCGAGTACACGGTGCTCGGCTTCGTCTACAAGGTCCTCGTGCAGTACGCGATGATCCCGGTGACCTCACGCGTCATCCGCTGGCTCAAGCGCACCGATCCGACCTACCAGGAGCGGCTGGCCGCGGCGTCGGCCGCGTGAGCGCCCGTCGATCCTCGGAGCGATCCGGATCCACGACGGAAACCCCCTTCCGTGAACGCTCACGACGTCCCTAGGATGGTCCGGACGAGCCGGGCGCGATCCGCGTTGATCCGCCCGGCTCGCTCTGTGACCGCTCGAAAGGACACCCGTGGCTCCCGCCGCCCCTGCCCCTGGACGCGATGACGATCGCGACGAACCCCTGACCTCCACCGGGTCACTCCCCACCCAGACCGGCTCCATCCCGACGATCACCGGTGCGATCCCGGTGATGGAGGATCCTGCCGATCACGATCAGGCGCACCTGCCCAGCGAGGCGGAGCTGCGCCGCACCCGCAGCAAGGTCACCGCACTGGTGATCCTCGTGCTCACCACCCTGAGCGCGATCGGGCCGCTCGCGACCGACATGTACATCCCCGCGTTCCCGGACGTCGCCGGGGAGCTGTCCACCACGGCCTCGCGGATGCAGCTGACCATCACCGCCTTCTTCCTCGGCACGGCGAGCGGCCAGGTCGTGGCGGGCCCGCTCTCGGACCGGCTGGGCCGCCGGGCTCCACTGCTGATCGGGATCATCCTGTGCCTGCTGGCGTCGATCGGCTGCGCCCTCGCTCCCAGCGTCGAGGTCCTGCTGGTGCTGCGCGTGATCCAGGGCATCGGCGGCGGCTTCGGCATGGTGCTGGGGCGTGCCGTGCTGATCGACATGACCGATGGCCCCGAGCTGTTCCGGGTCATGAACATCATGCAGGGCGTCGGCGGCGTGGCCCCGATCGTCGCGCCCCTGCTGGGCGGCATCATCCTGGTGTTCGGGCAGTGGCGCGAGATCTTCCTCGTGATCGCGGCGATGTCGCTGATATCGCTGATCGGGGTGATCTTCCTGATCCCGGAATCCCTTCCCGCCTCCCGACGCCATTCAGGCGGCTTCCGGACGTTCCTGCGCAATTGCCGCAAGCTGCTGCATCGACGCATCTTCGTCGCGTACATGCTGGTCAACGCCTTCTCGGCCTTCGCCCTGATGGCGTACGTCTCCGCCTCCTCCTTCGTGGTCCAGGAGATGCTGGGCTTCACCTCGAGCGAGTACTCGGTGAGCTTCGCGATCAACTCGATGGGCATGATGGCGCTCTCGCTGCTCTCGGCGAAGCTGACCCGCACGATCCATCCCCGCGCGCTCATCCGGGTAGGGCTGATCGTCGTGTCGCTGGCAAGCTTCTCCCTGCTGATGGGGAGCCTCTTCCTGGATACCCCGGCCTGGATCGTCCTCCCGGCGTTCTTCTTCACGGTCGCGCCCCAGGGCATGATCTTCGGCAACGGAGGAGCCCTGGCCTCGGATCAGGCACGCGAGTTCGCCGGCACCGGCTCGGCGATGCTCGGGCTCGGGTTCTCCTTCTCCGCCTCCGTCGCCGCCCCGCTGGTGGGCATCGCCGGAACCCACTCGTCGCTGCCGATGGCGATCGCCATGGTGGCCGGCTGCCTGATCTCCGGCACCTTCTTCGTGATCGCCGGACGGGGGAGCGGCACTCCCAATCCCCACACCGCGGCGGCCTGAGCCCGCTCGCGCCGAGAGCCGGGATCCGTGCAGCAGCGGCCGGGCTCCTCGGCGCGAGACGGCTCAGGACAGCTTGGGCTCGACCTGGCTCGAGTAGATCTCCTCGAGGGTGGCCTGCAGGTCGGTCAGAGCGTCCTCGACGTCGCCCTCGGCGGTGAGGATGGTGCCCACGGAGTTCGCCATCTCCTGGTCTGCTCCCGGCAGGAACACGCGCGCGTAGTCCTGTGTGCGAGCGACCTCGAGCTGATCGATAGCGGTCTGGATCTGCGGGGTCTTCTCCAGCAGCTCGGAGATGTCCGCGCTCTTGCGCACCGGCATGTATCCGGTGGCACCGGAGAAGGCGACGGTGCTCTCCGCCTCGCCCATGAATTGGATCAGCATCGCCCCGGCGAGCTGCTCCTCGGGAGAGATCTCGGCGGGGATACCCAGGCCGGCGCCGCCTGTCGGGCAGACGGGGCCGTCGACCGGACCGGCCGGCAGGAAGCCCACTCCCACCTCGAAGGACGCGGCCTCGAGCACCCCGATCAGGGACCCGGTCGACGCGATCGTGGCCGAGCACACGCCGGCCGCGAAGGTGTCGGCCGAGTCGCTCGAGGACACCTGCGCCCATCCGTTGGAGTACACGGAGTCCTGCACCCACTGCATGGCCTCGATCGTCGTCGGATCGGTGCAGGTCATCGTCCATTCATCGGACCATGCGGTGCCCTGTCCCCACAGCACGTTCTGCAACGTCCACCCGGCGTATCCGGCCAGGTCGGGATACATGTAGGCGACCTCGCCCTGGGTGAGCTTCGGAGCCCACTCCTCGAACTCCTGCCAGGTCTCCGGGGCGCGGTCCTCGAGGCCCGCCGCGGCGAAGTGGTCCTTGTTGTAGTAGAACAGCGGGGTCGAGCGCCCATAGGGGAGCGCCCACTGCTTGTCCTCGTACTGGTAGTCCTCCACGAGGGTCTCGCGGTAGTCGGAGATCTCGATGTCGAGCTGCTCGATCAGCGGATCCAGCGGCGCGATGTTGCCGTTGATGTAGTAGCGGAACCACCACACGTCGCTGAGCACCACGACGGCCGGCAGATCGTCCTTGGCGGCCTGCGCCGTCTGGAAGCGCTGCGCGATCTCCTCGTAGTTCGACCCCGCCGTGACGTGGTTGACGGTGATCCCGGTCTTCTCGGTGAACTGCTTCAGCAGCTCGGCCTCGACGTCCTTGGACCCGCCCGGATGGCTGGACCAGAAGGCGATCTCGGTGGCGGGTTCGATGTCGGAGTAGTCGGTGGCGTCCTCGTCGCCGCCGCCTCCGCCGTCGTCCCCGCCGACGGAAGGGCCGCCGCAGGCCGCGAGGGCGGCCGCGCCGGCTCCTGCCGAGGCCATGCCGAGCAGGCCTCGCCTGCTCAGGGGCTGCTGGGTGGTTCGCTGGGTGTGCTTCATGAGAGATGTCCTTCCGGGACGATGGTGCCGACGAGGTGGTTTCGAGGAGCGGACAGGGGGCGTGGCGCGGTGTCACCGCTCATCCGGTCACGCTCCCTTGGGTGAGGCCGGAGACGATGTATCGCTGGAGCAGGGCGAACACGAGCAGGACCGGGACGATCACGATGACGGTGCCGGCCATGAGGATGCCCCAGCCGGAACCGGTGTTGCCCTCGGAGTTCTGCAGCGCGGTGAGCCCGACGGGGAGGGTCATCATCCTCGAGTCGGTCGTGATGATCAGGGGCCAGATGTAGTCGTTCCACTCGGTCACGATCGTCACCAGCGCGACGGTCGCGACCGAGGGCAGCGAGATGGGTGCCACGATCCGCCACAGGGTGCGCCAATGCCCGGCGCCGTCGATGGAGGCGGCCTCGAGGATCGAGGCCGGGATGGTCATGAAGTACTGGCGCAGGAGGAAGGTGCCGAAGGCGGTGCCCAGGCCCGGGAGGATGATGCCCCAGTAGGTGTTGACGCCGCCCCAGCCCGCGATGAGCACGTAGTTGGGCAGGATGGCGACCTGCGGCGGGACCATGAGGGCGACGAGGATGCCGATGAAGATGATGCGCTTGAACGGGAAGCGCACGAACACCAGCGCATAAGCCGTCATCACCGCGAGGACCACCTTGATCGAGGCGCCGACGGTGGTGACGATCACCGAGTTCAGGAAGAAGCGGGGGATCGGCACGGAGTTCAGCGCGACGTCGTAGTTGTGCAGCGTCGGTGTTTCGGGAAGCACGACCAGATCCTGGGTGAGGATCTCCGAGGGCGCCTTGAAGGAGCTGATGACCATCCACAGCAGGGGGAGCACGACGATCGCGGTCGCCGCCAGCAGCGGGAGATACCCCGCAGTGAGCGTCCCGACGAGATTCTCCTTCGAGAAGGGCCCGTGCTTCCGGGTGGGCGTGGTGACGGGGGAGTCGACGGAGCTGCTCATGCGTAGTGCACCTTCTTCTCCACGTAGCGGATCTGGACGACCGTGATGACGATGAGCATCACGAACAGGACCACGGAGATCGCCGCCGAATAGCCGGCGCGCGAATATCCGCCGAAGGCCTGCAGGTAGGACTCGAAGATCAGCGCGTTCGTGCCACGTCCCGTCGGGGTCATGATCCGCAGCAGGTCGAAGGCCTGGAGGCTGTTCAGCATCGTCGTGATCAGCAGGAAGAACGTGGTGGGGGAGAGCAGCGGCAGGGAGATCGTCCAGAAGCGCCGCACCGGGCCGGCACCGTCCAGCGAGGCTGCCTGGAGGACGTCGGTGGGCAGGGACTGCAGACCGCCGAGATAGACGATCGCGCAGTAGCCGAGGTTCTTCCAGATGTATACGACCATCACCATGATCAGCGCCATGTCCGGGTCGAGCACCCATTGAGGGCTCGACAGCCCGATCATGCGCAGGAAGTACGCGAGGACGCCGAACGACGGATCGAAGATGAACAGCCACACGAGACCGACGCCCACGCCCGAAAGCACGTAGGGGGCGAAGGCCGCAGAGCGTGCGATGGTCACTCCTGGGATCCTCGAGTTCAGCGCGAGCGCCAGCAGCAGTCCCAGCAGCATCGACCCGCCCACCGTGACGAGTGTGAAGATGATGGTGATCCGCAGGCTGGTGAGCCCGGCGCTGCTGGTGAAGAACTCCTTGTAGTTGTCCAGGCCGATGAACGCCGCAGAGGTCGACCCGAGGGTCCAGTCGAGCATCGAGTAGTAGATGTTCGTCAGCAGCGGCCGATAGGTGAACAGGGCGATCAGCGTGATGTTCGGAAGCGCGAGGGCGAGGAAGACGAGCGCATCGCGTCGGGAACGTCTGCTGGTCCGCGGTCGCCGGGGGTGCTTGGACTCGACCGTCTTCTCCGGAGTCGCACCGCCGGCTGTCTTCTCGGGGGTCGCAGTGCGGGACATCAGACCTCGATCCTGCGCGGTCCATCGCCCGCGAGCGGCACGCGACGCTGCGTGCCGGGCCCCGCCTCACGAGAGGGCCTGCGCGAACGTCGGATGATCGTCAGGGGCCTTACCGGATCATAGGCATGTCGCAACGAGGAAATGTGGCGCGGCACACATGCGAGCCGGAGAATCTTGCGATAGCAGGTCTTTGAGACAGCAGGGTCGTTGCGGCAGCAGAGTCTCCGATGAGCGGCGGGCGCCCGACGATGTGCGGCGGGCGCCCGGTGACGCCGCCCGGACTGCAGCCGACCATAGCCAGAGTTGCTCTGACGGCTCGCAGCGGCTCATCGCAGTTCGTGGCAGCGCATGGCACAGCGCATGTGCGCTTCATCGATCGGCTCGACCGACGATGCTCGACGTGGCACTACCTGCCGCTCGCACCCCTTTCGGCAGTACGCCGATAATGTACGTTATGTAAAGTCAGGGGTACGAGACGCGTGGTGAGCGCTCCCCTGGACTGCCGCAGCGCCTCAGAGGATCGCGACGTGCCGTGCACGGATCGGCTCAGAACGCGGCGAGGACGCCCGTGCCGTCCGACCACTCGGCGACCAGTCGCACGGTGCCATCGAGACCGCCGACGGTGCGGACGATCGTGAACGGCTCACCGTCCAGCAGCTGCTCGGCCGTCGGCGGCTCCTCGCCCTCGTCGACCTCGAGGCTCAGCGTGACGCTCTGCGAGCGGCGCTCGACCAGCTCGCCGTCGGCCGAATGGATCTCGAGGTCCGCCTGCTGCTGCTCGCCGCTCAGGGCGCGACGGAAGCAGTCCAGGGCGACCTCGTCCTGCAGCCCGTCGTAGACGAACCGCTCGCCGAGCACCGAATGCTGGAGGGTGCCGATGAGACCGTCCTCCGCGCCGTCGACCGCTTCGGCGCGATACGCGAGCGGCAGGTGATAGATCGTCTCGCCGACCCGCACCAGATGGCATTCCACACCGACCTCGCCGTCCGGGTCATCGAAGCGATAGGCGCCCAGCACCTCGAGCTCCCCCGTCTCGCCCCAGGAGCGCGAGGTCAGGAAGCTGCGCAGGATCTCGGGCTTGGAGGGGGTGAGCTCAGCCTGATAGATGATCGCCATGGGTCCACGCTATCGCGGACGATTCGCGGTCGCCGCATGCTGGGTGTTCACTGGGACCGTGCCCCTGCTCGATGAGTTGCTCCAGATCTCCGTGCTGACACTGATATTCCTGGTCGGAGCCGCTTTCCTCGCCGGCTGGGTCGACGCCGTGGTGGGCGGCGGCGGGTTGATCCAGCTCCCGGCGCTGCTCACCTCCCTGCCGGCGGACACCTCGACGGCGACGGTGCTGGGCACCAACAAGGTCGCCTCCGCTGCGGGTACGGCAGTGTCCTCCTGGACCTACGTCCGACGGATCACGCCGATCGCTGCGACCGCGCTTCCGCTGGTCCTGTGCGCGCTCCTCGGGAGTGCGGCCGGGGCGGGCCTCGCCTCCTTCATCCCTCGGCCATGGCTCTCCCCCATCGTGCTGGTCGCACTGCTCGCCGTCGGGGTCTACACCCTGCTGCGACCGGCGATGGGACTGGTGCACGATCCGCGGCACCGGGGACGGGCGCAGGTGCTCCGCTCCGGCGGGATCGGTGGCGTGATCGGCGTGTACGACGGGATCCTGGGCCCGGGCACCGGAAGCTTCTTCATCATCGCGATGGTGGCGCTGCTCGGCTACGGGTTCCTCGAGGCCAGCGTGCACGCCAAGCTCGCGAACCTCACCACGAACATCGGCTCGCTCCTCGTCTTCGGGCTGCAGGGCGAGGTGTGGTGGCTCCTCGGTGCGCTGATGGCGTGCGCCAACGTTCTCGGCGGCTTCCTCGGCGCCCGCCTCGCGATCAGGCTCGGCTCGCGCTTCGTGCGGATCGTCTTCCTCGTGCTCATCGGCGCGCTCGCGATCCGGCTCTCGCTCGACACCGTGGCGCTGCTCACGTGAGCTCCGCGGCGCGAAGGGAATAGGAGTCCGGAGCGCACCGTTGAGCAGGACGTCACCCGTTCCGCCCGCCGCGGCGGCTCTTGCCTGGAGGTCATCATGGATCCGACGACCCTGTTCACCTATGAGCGTCACGTCGACTCTCGCTCTCTGCACGGGCGCACGCTCCTGGTCACCCTCGGCGCTTTCAGCGATGCCGGCAGCGCCCAGGACCTCCTGGACGATCATCTGCTCAACACCCTGTCCAGCCGGGTCGTCGGCCGTCTGGACCTGGATCAGGTGTACGACTACGCGGGGCGGCGCCCGGAGGTCACGCTCGAGCTCGACCACTTCGACGGCTACGAGAAGCCGGAGATCCTGCTCCACGAGGTGACCGACCCCGACGGCGAGGCGTTCTTCCTGCTCACCGGACCCGAGCCGTCCTTCCAGTGGGAGCGGGTCGCGAGCGCGCTGCGGATCGTCGTGGACCAGCTGGGCATCGAGCGCACCCTCATGGCGCAGAGCTTCCCCGCGCCGGTCCCCCACACCCGCGAGCTGCCGGTCACCCGGTTCGCCGGCGACCCGGACTCTATCGAGGTGCGGCGCACCATGCCGGGCACCTTCCGGCTGCGCGCCCCGTTCACGGCGCTGCTGACGATCCGGCTCGCCGAGTCCGGCCACGAGGTGGTGGGCCTGGTGGCGCACGTGCCGCAGTACCTCCACGAGATGTCCTACCCCGACGCGGCGATCGCCCTGCTCTCCGCCGTCGGCGAGGAGAAGGGTCCACGGCTGCCCGTCGACGCTCTCGAGGCCCAGGCGATCCCCATCCGCGAGACGGTCGCCGCGCAGGAGCAGCTCCAGGAGATGGTCGCCGGTCTCGAGCACCAGTACGACCGGATGATCACCTCCGGTGCGGGCACCGAAGTGCCTCGCGCGGAGGACATCGCCGCCGAGGTCGAGCAGTACCTCGCAGGCTTCACCGAGGACGACGCCCCGCCCGGGGACGACGGCCCCCACGGCGGCAGCACCGGTGACGACAGCGACGACGATCCGGACGCCCCCGAGAGCTGACCTCGACGTCCCGGACGCCGCCTCAGCGCAGCTGCACGCTCGCGCTGGGATCCTCGCGAGGCAGCGCCGGATCCACCACCGCTGTCACCTGGATCCCGGTGAGCTGCACGTCTCCGGCGAGGGTGGTCATGAAGGCGGTGTCGGCGGCGTCCTGCCCGGTCGCGATGCGCACCATCGCCGAGCGGGGAGCGAGCCCCGTCGCGTCGACGACCAGCCATTCCTCCCCCACCAGTGCCTCCACCACCAGGTGGAAGTCCATCGGGTCGAGCCCCGGCGCATAGACCGAGGCGCAGCGCGCGGGGATCCCCGCGGCGCGCAGCAGCGTGGCGGTGAGGTGGGCGTAGTCCCGGCACACCCCGCGGCGGGCGTCATAGGTGCTGCGGGCGGAATCGGTGACGGTGCTCGAGCCGGGCACGTACTCCAGGTGCTCGTGCACCCAGCGCACGACGGTCCGGACCGCGTCGATGCCGCCGCGCTCCCCCACGAGCTCCCGGGCGACGCTCGTGAGCTCGTCGACCTCGCAGTATCGCGAGGGGCGCAGGTGCAGCACGGCGTCGGCCTCGCTCGTCGGCGGCACCGGCGCCGCGGCGATCCCGTCGGCCGTGTGGACGATCTCGACCGTCCCGGCCGGGAGCCCCGAGACCAGGTGCATACGGTTCCCGTAGCGATCGCGGGCCTCCGTCACGGGATGCTCCGCTCCCCCGGCGCGCACCGTCAGCGACTCGCGTGACGCCGGTGCGGCCGACGGCGCGACCAGCAGGGCGATGTCGGTCCCCTGGACGACCTCCGCCGTCATCCAGGCGCGCACATGTCTCTCCATAGACACCAGTGTGTGGCATGGCCGCCATGCCGGGGGCGGGAGATCTTTGCCGCAGGGTGCGGGCCGACATAGGGTTGTGACCTATTCGTCGACGAATGCCGAGGAGCAGTCAGTGCAGATCTCCGTCCAGCTCCACCGTGTGCGGGACAGCTCCTCCATGGCCGCCGGCAGCATCCTCCGCCGGCCGGCGGACCACGGATCCCCCATGTCGGGTCGTCAGGCCTGAGGGGGCACGCGCGTCGCTGCTCGCGCGGCCACCGGTCGCCACGACCAACTCACCCAGCACCTCCAGGAGGACACGGAATGACCCGTTCGTCAGGACCCGTCGGCGTCGGCATCATCGGCGCCGGTGTGATCGCCGCCCAATATCTCGACCAGCTCACCACCTATCCGGACATCGAGGTGCGCGCGATCGGCGACCTGCGTCCCGAGGCCGCCGCCGCACGAGCCGCGGAGTACGACGTGCCCCGCCACGGGCCCGTCGACGTGGTGCTCGAGGATCCGGAGATCGAGATCGTCGTGAACCTGACGATCCCGGCGGCGCACTTCGCGGTCTCTCTGAGCATCCTCGACGCCGGCAAGCACGTGTGGACCGAGAAGCCCCTGGTCACGACACGCGACGACGCCTCCGCCCTGCTCTCCGCCGCCGAGGAGCGAGGGCTTCGCGTCGGCGGTGCGCCGGACACGGTGCTCGGCGCCGGGGTGCAGACGGCACTGCGGGCCCTGCACGACGGGGAGATCGGCGAGCCGCGCTCCGCGCTCGCCCAGTTCCGCTCCCGCGGGCCGGAATCCTGGCACCCCCAACCCGACTTCCTGTTCCAGGTCGGCGGTGGTCCCCTGTATGACATGGGTCCGTACTACCTGACCTCGCTCGTGCTCGCCTACGGTCCCGTCGTCTCCGTCTCCGCCGTGGGGTCGCAGTCGCTGAGCCGTCGCACGATCGGTTCCGGTCCGCGCGCCGGGGAGAGCTTCGAGGTCGAGGTGCCCACCCGGGTGCAGGGACTGCTGCGCTTCGCCGGAGGCACGGGCGCCGCCGTCGAGTTCTCGTTCGACGCGGCCATCGATCAGCCCCACGTGCTCGAGCTCTCCGGAGCTGCGGGCACCCTCGCCCTGCCCGACCCCAATCAGTTCGCCGGCGAGACCTCCCACGCCGCGAGCGGTGACGAGGACTGGACCGAACGGGAGCCCGTCGGCGCGGTGGGAGGTCGCGGCCTCGGCACGCTCGAGATGGCCCGCGCGCTCCGCGCAGATCGTCCCCATCGGCTCTCCGGCGACCTCGCCGCACACGTCCTGGACATCATGATCAGCCTCGACGAGGCGACCCGCACCGACGGCTCGATCGCCGTCGCCTCGAGCGTCACCGTCCCCGACCTGCTCCCGGAGGACTTCGACCCGTTCGCCCCGACCCTTTGACCCAGTGACGCCTCCGATCCGCTGACGGACCGGAGGCGTCCCGTGGGCCGCTCTCCACGTCGGCCCTCGCTCATCCGCCGTCCCTCATGCGTCCGCTGTTCATCCCGCTGATTCCGCTCGACCCGTCTCGACTCGAAGGTGATCCTGTTGACCGTGCCCTCCCCCGTTTCCGACCGACCGCTCGGAGTCGCGATGATCGGCTACGCCTTCATGGGGCGTGCCCACTCCCAGGCCTGGCGCACCGTCGCCGCCGCCTTCGACGTGCCCGAGATCGCGCGCCGCGTGATCGTGGGCCGTGATGAGGACGCGGTGGCCGCAGCCGCTCAGCGCCTGGACTGGGAGGAGCACGCGACCGACTGGCGCGAGGTGATCGCCCGTGACGACATCGACATCGTCGACATCTGCACCCCCGGATTCCTGCACGCCGAGATCGCGATCGCTGCGCTCGAAGCCGGCAAGCATGTGCTGTGCGAGAAGCCGCTGGCCAATGACACCGCCGAGGCGGAGCAGATGGTGGCGGCCGCCGAGGCCGCGCAGGCCCGCGGGCAGATCGCCGCGCTCGGCTTCACCTACCGTCGCGTCCCTGCGCTCGCCCTGGCCAAGCGCTTCGTCGAGGACGGGCGGCTCGGCACCATCCGCCAGGTCAAGGCGTCCTATCTCCAGGACTGGCTCGTCGACGAGGACGCGGGGATGTCCTGGCGGCTGCGCCGGGAGACGGCGGGCTCCGGCGCCCTCGGGGACATCGGATCGCATGCCGTCGACCAGGTGCAGCACCTGACGGGTCAGCAGGTCACCGCAGTGCGGGGCCGTCTCGCGACCATCGTCCCCCGGCGTCCTGGTGAGGACGGCATCGAGGACGTCACCGTCGACGACGCCGCCTGGGCGTCGCTCGAGCTCGACGGCGGCGCTCTCGCCTCGGTGGAGGTCTCGCGAATGGCCACCGGTGCCAAGAACCGTCTGAGCGTGGAGCTGTTCGGCAGCGCCGGCGCACTGCGCTTCGACCTCGAGAGTCCCAACGAGCTCTGGTTCCACGACGCCACCCTCCCGGTCGCCGAGCAGGGCCTCCGGCGCGTCCTCGTCACCGAGCCGGAGCATCCCTATCTGGAGGCCTGGTGGCCGCAGGGCCACGTGCTGGGCTGGGAGAACGCCTTCACCCACCAGGTCCGCGATCTGCTGATCGCGATCCGCGACCGTGAGAGGCCCGACGCCTCCGGCTTCTCCCCCGACTTCGCCGACGGCCTCGCGCTGCAGCGCGTCCTGGACGCCGTCATCGCCTCCGACGCCGCCGACGGCGCGACCATCACCCTCTGATCTCCACCCCCTCACCGCAGAGAAGGAGCACCATCATGGCGCAACCGCATACCCTCTTCACCGGCCAGTGGGCCGACCTCACGCTCGACGAGGTCGCCGAGCTCGCAGCCGGCTGGGGCTACGACGGCCTCGAGATCTCGGTCTCCGGCGAGCACCTCGATGCCAGCCGCTGGGACGACGACGAGTACATCGCCGACCGCATCGGGATCCTCGAGAAGCACGGCCTGTCGTGCTGGGCCATCTCCAACCATCTCAAGGGCCAGGCGATCTGCGACGATCCGATCGACTTCCGCCATCAGGCGATCGTGGGCCGGGACGTCTGGGGCGACGGCGACCCCGAAGGCGTGAGGCAGCGGGCGGCCGAGGACATGAAGAACACGGCCCGCCTCGCCCAGAAGCTCGGTGTGAAGACCGTCATCGGCTTCACGGGGTCGAAGATCTGGAAGTACGTGGCGATGTTCCCGCCGGTCCCCCAGGACGTCATCGACGAGGGATATCAGGACTTCGCCGACCGCTGGAACCCCATCCTCGACGTCTTCGAGGAGTGCGGCGTGCGCTTCGCCCATGAGGTCCATCCCTCCGAGATCGCCTACGACTACTGGACCACGCAGCGCACGCTCGAGGCGATCGGGCACCGTGAGTCCTTCGGTCTGAACTGGGACCCCTCCCACTTCATGTGGCAGGAGATCGACCCGGTCTCCTTCATCACGGACTTCGCGGACCGCATCTACCACGTGGACTGCAAGGACATCCGAGTGCGGGTCACCGGTCGCAACACCCGCCTGGGCTCGCACCTGCCCTGGGGCGATCCCCGGCGCGGATGGGACTTCGTCTCCTTCGGTCGCGGGGACGTGCCGTGGGACGCCGCCTTCCGGGCGCTGCGCTCGATCGGCTACGAGGGCCCCCTCTCGATCGAGTGGGAGGACGCCGGCATGGACCGTCTGCACGGCGCCGCCGAGGCGATCGAGGTGCTGCGGGACCTCGACTATCCCGCATCCGAGCTGTCCTTCGACGCTGCCTTCAGCACTCAGAGCTGAGAGCATGTCCCCCATGGATCCCAGCCCGGAACGCCTCGCCCTTGCCGACTCCTTCCTCGCCCTCGGGCCCGAGGCGCCCACGATCCTTCCGGGCTGGGACGCCCCGGACCTGCTCGAGCACCTCTTGGTCCGGGAGCGGTCCCCGCATCTGACGGTGGGCTCGAGACTCCCCGGGCCGCTCGGTGCCCGGGCGGAGTCCGCCCTGGAGAGGCTGCGTGACACCGGCTGGGAGGAGCTCGTCGAGCGACTTCGGGAGGGGCCGGGCCGCCTCTCCCCCATCGGCCGCCTGGACCGATTCATCGGCGAGGGCGAACTGCTCATCCATCACGAGGACCTGCGTCGGGCCCAGGAGGACTGGGAACCGCGCCGCCTGACCCCCGCGACGGATGCGCAGGCCTGGCGGGCGCTGGCCCTCACCTCGCGGGTCAGTCTGAAGGTGCCAACCGACATCACCTTCGTCTCGCCGCTCGGCGGCCTGCGACGCACCTCTCGCGGTGCGGACGGCTCGCTGCGGGTGCACGGCGACGCGCTCGAGCTGCTGCTGTGGGCCAGCGGTCGCGATGACGTGGCACGGGTGCAGGTCCACGGCGACGAGCACGCACTGCAGGCGCTCCGGACCGGCCGACGAGGGCTCTGAGGGCTCTGAGGGCTCTGAGGGCTCTGAGGGCTCTGAGCCCAGGAGGCATGCCTGTCGCGGCTGCCTCGGCCCGATGCTCACCGTCTCCGGGGCATCATCCGCGCTCGAGCACGAACAGGCGCGGGTGGTGCCCCTTCTGGAAGAAGCGGTGCTCGCCCACCGGGCGCCAGGGGCTCTCTGGCCGTTCGAGCACGCGGTGCATGCGCGTGATCTCATGGGTGAGCACTCCGAGCCGGGCCTGCGGTGCGGCGAGCTCTGCCGCACGATCCACCAGGCGGGCGAGCAGCTCCTCGTTGGTCTCGTGCTCGCCATGCAGCTCGCCCCAGGGCGGATTCGTCACCAGGCGCGTGAACCCGGGCTCGAGCTCCGTGGTCAGCACGTCCCCGACCACCCAGTCGATCCGGCCCTTCCGCCGAGCAGCCCGCTGGTGCTGCTCGGCGGCGTGGATCGCGTCCGCATCCAGGTCCACCCCGATCGCGCGGGCCGGGACCACGTCGTGCAGCTGCTCGACGAGGAACGTGCCCGAACCGCAGGTCATGTCCAGCAGGGAGTCGTCCTCGTCCACCTCGAGCAGATCCATGACGGTCGCGGCGATGGTCGCGTTCACGGCGCCCGGATAGTTCACGGTGCGCCACGACCGGGCGGAGAGCGGACGGGGCGTGGTGCGCAGCAGCACCTGCCAGGTGTGCTGCGGGGCGCCCCGACGAACGCGCACCACGAGATCGCCGTCCTCGGCCACGGGGAGCCCCGCGAGCTCGGCGATGGCCTCCGCCAGACGCCGCATGTCCGGGGTGTCCGAGCCGGCCGCCTCCAGCCGCAGTCCATGGAAGCGCTGTCGCGGGCGCTGACGCCCGATGTCCTCGTACAGCTCACTCAGGCGCTGCTGCACGGACGTCTCCAGCAGTTCGCGGGGCCGGCGGGCCGTGACGGTCAGCCCGCTCGAGGCCGCGACCACGCGGCGCAGACCTCGCACCCCGTCGAGGTCGTCGGTGCGCAGGGTCAGCTCCGTCGGCGTGACCTGTTGCACGAACCCCAGCTCCCGGGACTCCGCGAGGGCGCTGGACCCGCAGCCGTCGAGCACCTCCAGCACCAGGTCGTGCGTGATCTGCGACATCGTCGGCCTCTCTCCACGGGATCTGAACACGATTCATGCAGGTTACCGCCCGTGGCGGTGCCCGATGATCAGCCTCGGGTCGGTAGACTTCCTGATGTGTTCATCGTGAGTGTGTGTTCCCTGAAGGGCGGCGTCGGCAAGACGTCGGTGACCCTGGGCCTGGCTTCTGCTGCCCTCCACCAGGAGGTGAACACTCTCGTGATCGATCTCGACCCGCAGGGTGATTCGACGCTCGGTCTGCTGGGTGAGCCCGCGAGCACCGTCGACATCGCCGAGGTGCTGTCCTCCCCGCGCACCGAGACGATCGACCGCTCGATCCTTCCGGCGCCGTGGTCGGCCGATGCCGGGTCCCATCTCGACGTGATCCCCGGCTCCAGCCGCTCCTCGGTGATGGATGCCCCGTCGCAGAGCGCCAAGGACGTGCGCCGGCTGCACGACGCGCTGGACAAGCGCACGCACCAGTACGACCTCGTGCTCATCGACTGTCCGCCCTCGCTGAACGGTCTCACGCAGATGGCGCTGGCCGCATCGGACCGTGCCCTCGTGGTCGCCGAGCCCGGGTTCTTCGCGGTGACCGCCGCGGATCGCGCGCTCAAACTCGCCTCCGAGATGCACGACGACGGCATCGCCCCTCGCCTGCAGACCCTCGGGCTCGTGGTCAACCGCTACCGGCCGCGCTCCGTCGAGCACCAGTATCGGCTCGCCGAGCTCCGTGAACTCTTCGGCGACTCCGTGCTCTCCCCCGTCATCGAGGAGCGTGTGGGGCTGCAGCAGGCGCAGGGCGGCGCCGTGCCGCTGCACCGCTACGAGGGAGCCTCGGGCAAGCGCCTCACGGAGGACTTCGACGCACTGCTGAAGACAGTGCTGGATTCTCGCCAGCACTCCTGAGCACCAGCGCTTCCTGAGCGGGAGCGGTGCCGCACGGCGTCATCGTCCCGCACGGTCGGTGCATGCCGGACACACACATACACACAGACGACGGCGAGCCCCTTCCCGGGACTCGCCGTCGTCGTCTGCGGTGACGCAGTGAGTGGTGTCAGCCTGCCTGGCGCGAGCGGCGCCGTGCGGCCAGCTCGTCCTGCAGCGCAAGGGCCGCGTCATCGGCCGGGTTCACGCCCGGCAGCACCGACAGGTCGTTCTCGACCTCGCGCCAGACCCGACCCACCGCGATGCCGAAGACACCCTGGCCGCCCTGGACGAGGTCGAAGACGTCCTGCGCGGTGGTGCACTCGTAGACGGAGGCGCCGTCGCTCATGAGGGTGATCTCGGCGAGATCGTCGATCCCGCGCTCGCGCAATGCGCTCACGGCCACGCGGATCTGCTGGAGGGACACGCCGGTGTCCAGAAGTCGCTTGACGACCTTGAGCACGAGGATGTCGCGGAAGCCGTAGAGGCGCTGGCTGCCGGAGCCGGAGGCCGCGCGCACGCCGGGCTCCACCAGGCCGGTGCGAGCCCAGTAGTCCAGCTGACGGTAGGTGATACCGGCGGCCTTGCAGGCGGCGGGGCCGCGATAGCCGAGCTCGCCGGGGGTGTCGACGACGTCGTCGAACAGGACACCTTGTGCAGGTTCGGCGGGCACCGTCGACTGCTCGGTGCGATCCTCTCCGCGCGTGGCGTTCACAGCTACCTCCGTATTCCGGCTCTCCACAGGGGGAAGGATGAGAGCACGCGACCAGAGTAGCGTGTCCGCGCCCGCCGTCGACGGCAACTCGCCGGGGCGGCGTGGCCGCCGGGAAAGGGCCTCAGCTGTCCCGGAGCTTCGTGCGGAACACCGCGCCGTGCAGCGAGATCATGGATTCCCCCAGGTCACGAGCGAAATCCTCGGCTTCGCCGCGGGCCGCGGAGTCACCGGGCCGGTCCCGGGGCTTGGCGACGGAGCGGATCATGTGCGCCTCCCGTTCGGCGGAGGTACGCAGCATCACCAGATGGCGCGGGTGGAGCCCCACGTCGGCCAGCTCCCGCGCGGAGGTGACGATCTCGAGTTCGGCGGACCCGTAGTTCTCCAAGCCTTCGGAGAGCATCCCGTACTGCTCGAGCTCCTCGAGGAAGTCCTCCTCGACAGCGGCCCGACGGGCAAGCCCCCGTCGATCCAGACGTACGGGCTGCACGGCAGCGGTCGGCCCCGGACGGGAGGCGATCGAGGTGACCTCGGACTCCAGGCCATGCTCGAGGAGGTGCTCCTTGATCACCTTGAGGGGCCAGAACCGGTCTCGCTGCGCGCGCAGCACGAACAGCAGGCGCTCGACGTCCTCACGGGTGTACTTGCGATATCCCGCAGCGGTGCGCTCCGGGGAGATCAGACCCTCGGACTCGAGATAGTGCAGCTTGGAGTGGGCGAGGTCGGGGAACTCATCGCGCAGTGCCGAGAGCACCTGCCCGATGCTGAGCCGTGCTGCTGCCGACGAGGCCGACCTGTGCGCCGCGGAGGCGGGCATCGGATCAGACCGCCCCGTGGAAGGGGTGGTACGTGAGGCGGTACTTGCCGATCTGCACGTCCTGGCCGGACTGGAGGCGGACCTCGTCCACGCGATCCTTGCCCACGTAGGTCCCGTTGAGCGACCCGAGGTCACGCACGAGGAAGCCGTCGTCGTCGCGCACGAACGCCGCGTGCTTGCGAGAGACCGTCACGTCGTCGAGGAAGATCTCGCTGTTGGGGTGGCGGCCGGCGATCGTGGTCTCGGAGTCCAGCAGGAAGCGGGCTCCGAGGTTGGGGCCCTTCCGCACGATCAGCAGCGCGCTGCGCGGGGGCAGGTTCTCGATCGCCCGACGATCCTGGGACGAGAGGCCGGAGTCGGCGTCCTCCTCCACCGGGTCGCTGGGCGAGATCGCACTCAGCTTCGACGTGTGATCGAGGTTCTGATCGTTCCACTCGGTGTTCCCGGACACTCCGCACCCCTTCCTGGCCAGCGGTCGACCCTGTTCCTGTGGTCTTCGTGCACTCAGGATCCGACTGACCCATCTTCGCACGCCGAGAAGCGCAGATGCGTCCATCCACAGCACCCAGGGCAGGATTTGACGATCACTTGACCACTCGGGAGTGCTCGGGCTCGGAGAGTTCGACCGTCGCGTCGATCTGCACGTCCGTCTCGGACGCCACGGCAAGGGTCCCGCCGTCGGCCGTGACGGAGTCCGCGGCTCCCCCGGGGATGCGCAGTGCCGGCTCCATCACCTCCGGATCGCCGATGACGCTGAGCGTGTACGGGACGGGGACCGGGGTCCCGTCGACCTGCAGACGGCCGGACGGCGCGGTGGTGATCGACGTGGAGGCCACCACGCGGACATCACCGATCTGGATCACCTCGGCGCCGGCGTTGCGCAGCTCCTGGACGACGCCGAGCAGCGTCGAGGCCCGCACCCCTTCGTCCGGGTCCGAGATCGATACGACGATCCCCCTGCCGTGCGCGGGAGACGTGCCCGCGATGATCTCCAGGTCCTCCAGGCGCTCCTCGGCGGCGGTCCGGGCCGCGGCGTCGTCCCCGGCGCCCGAGCGGAGCGACTCCAGCGTGCGGTCGAGCTCCGCGTTCTCCACCTCGAGCCCTGCGGCATGGCGTCCGGATTCGTCCAGCAGACGCACCAGCTCTTGCTGGGAAGCGCCCTCGAGCGAGTCGTCGGACTGACGCAGCTGCGCCGCGATGGCCAGTCCGAGCAGGACGCACAGCAGTCCCACGATCAGCTGCGTCCAGGTGGCCTGGGGGCGCAGGGTCTCCCGCAGCCGCGTCCACGCCACTTTCTGCTGCTCGGGACTCTCCGGGGTGCGCGTTCCGTCGCTCATGACCGGAACAGCAGCCGGCGGATGGCCGCTGCGTTGGAGAAGATGCGGATGCCCAGCACCACGATCACCGCGGTGGAGAGCTGCGCGCCGACACCCAGCTGGTCGCCGAGGAACACCAGGAACGCGGCGATCAGCACGTTGAACAGGAACGACGTGATGAACACGTGGGCATCGAACGCTCCGTCGAGGCTGGCCCGCAGGCCGCCGGCGAGGGTGTCCAACGCCGCGACGACGGCGATCGGGAGATAGGGCTGCAGCACCACGGGGACGTCGGGCTGGACGACGACGCCCAGCACGACTCCCAGGATCAGGCCGATGATGGCGATCATTCGGTGTCCTTCCTGGCCTCGTCCTCGGGGACGGTGCCGGCGGTCGGTTCGGTGGAGTTCTTGGAGCTCTCAGGGTTCTCGGGGTTCTCAGGGTTCTCGGGGTTCTCGGGGTTCTCGGGGTTCTCGGAATCCTCGGAGTCCTTGGTGTCCTCTGTCGACGGAGCGGAGGCCTCGCGCAGGCTGCCGATCGCGCGGGCCGGCACCGTGAGCTCCTCCCCCGTCGTCCAGGAGGCGCGGATGCCGAAGCGGCTCGAGAGGTCGGAGAGGTATTCGCCGCCCTCCCCCGCGTCGACGCCCTCGCGCAGCGCCTGCGGGTCCCCGAGGGCGGTGACCTCGTACGGCGGCGAGAGCGGTCGGAAGTCCACGAGGACCGCCGATCCGGCGGTCCGGATGGCGCTGGTGGCGCTGAGACGTTGCCCGTTGATCGAGATCGCCTCGGCCCCGGCCGCCCATAGGGCGTTCACTGTGATCTGCAGATCCCCATCGGTGACGCGGTTGACGGTCCCCTCCGCGACGCCAGGGCTCGCGGGCAGCGGCACGGAGTCCTGGAGCGAGAGCACCACCCCGGTGCCCTCCAGGGATGACGCGGCGCTGAGCCCCTCCTCGGCCTGCAGATGCTCGGCATCGTTCGCGTCCGCACCGTCCAGCACGACGGCCTGGGCATCGGCGATCTCCCCGTCGAGGGTCTCCTGGCGCGCCTCGAGCTCCTCGATCTCGGCGCGGGCGTCGAGCACCTCCTGCTCGAGCAGTGCCCGCGGATTGTCCTCCGCAGCGGCATCGCGCCGCAGCTCGGTCACCGCGACGGCGACCGTGAAGCCGAGCACCAGCGCGAGCAGCACCGTGACGGTCCGGGTGATCCGGTTGTCGGGCGGCGTGTCCTCCGCGGGCGTCGGTGCGTGCCGTCTCAGGGCGTCCACGTCGTAGGGGTTCGCCGTGAGGGCGCGCAGCAGCGACGACGGCGAGTAGGGGGTCTCACCGTGAGGAGTCGAGCGCCGGGGTTCACGCATGTCCGCAGACTAATGCCGCGGAGGTCTCGGGGCGCGCAGGCCCGCGGGGAGCGCCGGGCACGGTGTCCTCCGCCCTCCCGGAGGGTCGCTGCGAGCATCCGTTCGGGAAGAGTGCCGCAGGTCACGCACGTCTCGATTCGCTCCCGGGGGCATGGGCGGGGTACTGTGTTCCACGGTCCTCCTGCCACGGAGGGCACGGTCCTTCGCTCGTGAAGGACCACGGGCTGTGGCGCAGCTTGGTAGCGCACCTGACTGGGGGTCAGGGGGTCGCAGGTTCAAATCCTGTCAGCCCGACCGAAGATCGAGGAAGGCCGCCGAACCGCAGATGCGGATCGGCGGCCTTCGTCGTCCCCGGGAGTCGGCCAGATCTCAGGGTGATGTGCCAGATCTCAGGAACGGACCGGTCCCACCCAGATCTGCTGGGCGTTGGTGAACTCCCGGATCCCGTGCGGGCCCAGTTCACGACCGTAGCCGGAGCGCTTGATCCCGCCCGAGGGCAGTCGCGGATCCGACTTCACGATGCCGTTGACCGAGACCTGCCCGGCCTCGATGCGACGGGCCATGGAGACCCCGCGCTCCGTCTCGGTCCAGATCGCGGCACCGAGCCCGTAGGGGGTGTCGTTGGCCAGCGCCAGGGCATGCTCCGCATCGTCCGCGGCGATCACCACGGCGATCGGCCCGAAGGTCTCCTCGGCGCAGGCGGTCATGCCCGGCTCGACCCCGGTCAGCAGCGTCACCGGGTAGAAGAACCCGTCCCCCTCGGGCATCTCGCCGCCGAGCACGCACGTCGCCCCGGCCTCGACGCTCGTGCTCACCTGGCGATGGAGGTTCTCGCGCAGCTCCTTTCGGGCGATCGGCCCCACCTTGGTGGCCTCGTCGCGGGGGTCGCCGACCACCAGATCTCTGAGCTGCGCGGTCAGCAGCTCCACGAACTCGTCGTGCACAGAACGCTCCACGATCACGCGCTTCGCCGCGATGCACGACTGGCCGGCGTTGATGATCCGTGAGAGCGCCGAGACCTCCGCGGCCTTGGGCAGATCCGCGTCGGCCAGCACGATGCAGGGATCCGAGCCGCCGAGCTCGAGCACCGCGGGCTTGATCTCACTCGCGGCGATCGAGGCGACCTGGGCCCCGGCGCGGTCGGAGCCGGTGAAGGAGACGGCCTGGATACGGGGGTCGCGGATCGCCTGCTCGACGTCCTCGGTGACTGCGAGAAGGGTCTGGAACACCCCCTCGGGGGCGCCGGCGGCACGGAACACCTCCTCGAGCGCGGCGGCGCAGCCCGGCACATGGGGATCGTGCTTCATGACGCAGGTGTTACCGGCCATCAGCGCCGGCGCGCAGAAGCGGAACGCGACCCAGAACGGGGCGTTCCAGGGCAGGATCCCCAGGACCGGCCCGAGCGGCAGGTACTGGACGTAGGAGGACGTCGCATCGGAGTCGAGATGCTCGTCCGCGAGGTACTCCGCCCCGTTCTCCGCGTAGTGCTCGGCCGCCCAGGCGGCCTTGGCGACCTCGCCGCGGGCCTCCCCGATGGGCTTGCCCATCTCCTCGGTCATCAGCGGTGCGAGCTCGTCGGTGTGCTCGCGCAGATGGGCGGCGACGCGGCGCAGCACCTCGGCGCGTTCGGCGAGGGTGGTCTCCTTCCAGGAGGTGTAGGCGGTCCGGGAACGGTCGATGAGTGCGGTGATCTCCGCCGGGGTCGCGGCGGGCACCTCTCGGACGACGCGGCCGGTGGTGGGGTCGATGGCGGTCAGCATGGTCATGGTGCGGCTCCTCTCAGAAGCTCGGCGCGACGACGGCGGAGGTGCGGAAGCTCCGCGCGGAGCTGTCATGGACGGTGAAGTCCTCGGGCAGCGTGAAGAACGACCGGCAGCCGTCCTCGGTGATGTGGACGGTGTCCGAGATGCCGACGGTCTTGTTCCCGTCCACGCCCCACATCCAGGGGAGCAGGTGGAAGGTCATGCCCTCCTCGAGCGGGCGCTCGTCCCCCTCCAGGAGGGAGACGATGTATCCCTCGTCCCAGGAGGGCGGGAACGCGATCCCGATGGAGTAGCCGGCGCGGGTGACCAGCTGAGCGCCCACGTCGTTGCTCTCGATGCGGGTGCGGGTCAGCTCAGCGACCTCGGAGATGGTCACGCCCGGCTTCATGAGGCTGCGCAGCTCGGCCAGCGTCTGCTTCATCAGCTCCTGCGCCGAGCGCATCGAGTCCGAGAGCGCCCCGTTGACCGCGGTGCGCATCATGGCCGTGTGATATCTGCGGTAGCACCCGCCCACCTCGAGGAACACGTGCTCCCCAGGACGGATCATGCGCCCCTCCCACGTGGAGTGGCCGATCATCGAGCGGGGGCCGGACGCGACGTACGGCAGCACCGCCGGGAACTCTCCGCCGGCGCGGAACATCGCCGCGGTGATCGCCGAGGCCACGTCGTTCTCGGTGGCCCCGGCCATCGCGGCGCGCAGCCCGGCGGCCATCCCGGCCTCCCCGGCGTACGCGGCGAGCTGCATGACCTCGATCTCCGCCGACGACTTGCGGATCCGCCCTTCTTCGACGATCCCGAAGCAGTCCACCAGGCCCTCCCCGAAGGCATCGTGGAAACGATCCTGCTGATAGGCGGGGAAGTAGTAGCTGTTGCGCTCGTAGCCCACCCGGGCATCCCCGAGGCGCAGGTCGCGCAGAGTGCTGACCAGCTCGAGGATCGCGTCACCGCTGTCGGGGTAGGCACGGGAGTGCTCCAGCCAGGTCCGCGCGATCACGTTGGACTCCTCGAGCGCGCGGGTGATCATCACCGAGTCCGATTCCAGCGGCACGATCAGGGCCTGGAAGAAGGAGTACCCGGTGGTCTGATAGTCCGTGAGGTACATCAGGTTCTCGGGGTCGGTGATGATCACGGCGTCGAGCTCTCGCTGCTCCATCCGCTCCCGCAGCTCCGAGAGCCTCCGCTCGTACTCCTCGGGAGCGAAGGTCATATCGGACCGGCGGCGCATCAGAGGTCCTTCACGGTGGCGTCGATGGCCTGCTCGAGCAGGTCCAGACCCTCTGCGAGCTCCTCGTCGGGGATGATCAGCGGCGGGATCAGCTTGATCACGCGTCCGCCGCTGCCGCAGGGGCCGATCAGCAGGCCGCGGTCGAAGCATTCCTGCTGGAGCTTCTTGGCGAAGGCGCCGTCGCCGGTGTCCAGGCCCTGGATCATCCCGCGCCCGCGCACCTCCCAGCCGTCGTCGCGGTGCGCGGAGGCGATCCGCGTGAGCCGCTCGCGCATCACCTCCCCCTTGGCCAGGACGTCTGCGAGGAAGGACTCGTCCGTGAAGTAGTCCAGCGCCACGGTGCCGGCGACGAAGGACAGCCCCTGCCCGCGGAAGGTGCCGGTGTGCGCGCCCGGCGCCCAGTGGTCGTCGACCTCGGGCTTGTTGAGGTTCATGGCGATCGGGGTGCCGAAGCCGCCCAGGCCCTTGGCGAGCGTGATGATGTCGGGATCCAGGCCCATCCCGTCGAACGAGAAGTAGCTGCCGGTGCGGCCGATGCCCGCCTGGATGTCGTCGAAGATCAGCAGTGCCCCGACCTCATGGGCGAGGTCCTGCACCTCATGCAGCCAGCTCGCGCTGGCGACGTTGACGCCACCCTCGGCCTGGATGGGCTCGACCAGGAAGGCCGCCGGCGGCAGCAGGCCGCTCGAGGGGTCCTTCAGCGCCGCGGCGTACTCGGAGATCGCCGTCCTTCCGCCCGGTGCGGACTCGAAGGGGAGGCGCAGAATGTTGTCGAGCGGGACCCCGGCCCACTGGCGGAAGGCGTCGTTGGCGGTCGCAGCGAGGGAGCCGAGCGTCATGCCGTGGAAGCCGTGGCTGAAGGCGACGATCTCTCGCCGCCCGGTCACCCGTCGGGCCAGCTTCATCGCCGCCTCGACGGCGTTGGACCCGGTGGGGCCCATGAACTGCATCCGATGGTCCATGCCCCTCGGCTCCAGGATGACCTCCTGGAAGCGCGAGATGAAGTCCCGCTTCGTGGTCGTGTAGGTGTCCAGGCTGTGGGCGACGCCATCGGCCTGGATGAACTCGATCAGAGCGTCCTTCATCCTCGGGTTGTTGTGCCCGAAGTTCAGCACCCCGGCCCCCGCGAAGAAGTCGAGGTAGGACTTCCCGTCCTCATCCACCTGCCGCGCGCCCGACGCGGACTCGAACACCGTGGGGAAGTTCCGGCAGTAGCCCCGGATGGCGGATTCGTGCGTTTCGAAAACGGTCGTGTCCATGGGAGACCTCGTCTCATGAGGGGAGCGACCTCGATCTCCATGCCCGGCCCTCATAGCGAAGATCGCTCCGTCTGGCAAGTGTGGACCGGTGTGCCGACCATCACTCGCCAGGTCGCGCCCCGTCAAGTCTTCAGCAGGCGCGGGAGACCGCGTGAGCACGCCCTGCAGGTCACTGCGCCGACCGGATGGTAGGGACGCCCTTGCCGCAGTGATCGGGAGGTGTGCCGCCGGTGGGTCCGACTGGTCTGATCAGCGTGCCCGACCGGGCCTGATCAGCGTGATCGCCGTGACGAGGGGTGCTCGGCCGCAGCCCCGCCCCACTCCGTGCCATCGAGCGATATCTCGGCGGTCATGTCCTCGAGGAAATCGATCACGACGCCCCTCTCGCTCGGACTCAACCGGCGAGCGGCATGGACCCGACGCGCGTGCTGGGCGCCGACGGTGCGCATGGCCGAGGCGCGGGTGGCCGGTTCGATGCTGATCATCAGGGCACGACGGTCCGAGGGATGCCGCCGGCGCCGGATGTGGCCCGCGCGCTCGAGGCGGTCCAGCAGCTTGGTGGTCGACGCGCTCGAGATGCCGAGCGAATGCGCGATCGCGCTGGGCGTCGCCACGGCGTCCGTGTTCTCGCAGACGATGAGGAAATGCAGCGCCCGCATGTCCGTCTCGCCGAGGTCCATGTAGCGCCGCGACGCCTCCGAGAGCGCACGTTCCGCGTCGCGGAGCCCGGCGAGCGCCGCCATGAGCTCGTCGATCTGACCCAGATCCGCCGCGGAGAGGCCGGCACGGTCCACGAGCTCTCCCTGTGGATCGCTCCCCTCGAGGCTGTACAGCGAGGACAGGGCACGGGAAGTGCGGGGGTCTTCCGGCGCGGACGACATCATGCGAGGCATCGTAGCGATCAACCGTCTCGCCCAGAACTTATCTAGCCTGTCTAGCAACTTGTGGGAGACTGCTGTGGCCCGTCGAGCGTCGAAGGAATCCCCGAAGGAACCCCATGCCCACTCCCCCCGGCCCCTCCGGCCCCACCCACCGCGGCAGCGGTCCGCGCGTCCCCCGTGCGCTGCGCAGCCTCATCCCGGCCGTGCTGATCCTGGTCTGGTTGGCGGCCGCGGGCATCGGCGGTCCCTACTTCGGACGGGTCGACGAGGTCTCCTCCAACGACCGCACCGCGTACCTTCCGGACTCCGCGGAGGCCACGCGGGCCCAGGCGCTGGCCGGCGACTTCAGCGGCTCCGACGCGATCCCGGCGATCATCGTGATCACCGGCGAGCAGGAGCTCACAGAGGACCAGCTGGGGGCGATCACGGACGCGACCGAGGCGCTCGATGACGTCGACGGGGTGGAGGGTGAGATCTCCCCGCCGATCCCGTCGGAGGACGGCCTGGCGGTTCAGGTGTTCGTCCCGCTCGACGCCGACGCCGATCTGGGCGACCTGGTCCCGCAGCTCGAGGAGGAGCTGTCCTCCGACCTTCCCGCCGGGCTGACGGCCCGTGTCACCGGCCCCGCCGGTTTCTCCGCGGATCTCGGGGCCGCCTTCGCAGGGATCGACGGGCTCCTGCTGGGCGTCGCGCTGGCCGCGGTGCTGATCATCCTGGTCATCGTCTACCGATCCGTGCTCCTGCCCCTGATCGTGCTGTCGACCAGCATGTTCGCCCTGTGCGCGGCCCTGCTGCTGATCTGGCACCTCGCCGCGGCCGATGTGCTGCTGCTGAGCGGTCAGACCCAGGGCATCCTGTTCATCCTGGTCATCGGGGCTGCGACCGACTACTCGCTCCTGTACGTCGCACGGTATCGGGATGAGCTGCGTCGTCAGCAGCGGAAGGGGGCCGCCACGGTCACCGCCCTGCGTGGCACCGTGGAGCCGGTGCTCGCCTCGGGCGGGACCGTGATCGCCGGCCTGCTGTGCCTGCTCCTGTCCGACCTGAAGTCCAACAGCACCCTGGGGCCGGTCGCGGCGATCGGGATCGTCTTCGCGATGCTCGCCGCGCTCACGCTCCTCCCGGCCATCCTCTACGTCGCCGGGCGCGTCGCGTTCTGGCCCCGTCACCCGGTCTATGACCCCAGCACGTCCGACGTCTCGTCGCCGGTCCTCGATCACGGGGTGTGGGGCCGGATCGCCACGGCGGTGGCCCGGCGTCCTCGGACGATCTGGATGCTCACCGCGATCGTCCTCGCCGTCGGCTGCGCAGGCGCCCTCCAGCTGAAGGCCGACGGCGTCCCCCAGTCGGATCTCGTCATCGGCTCGTCCTCCGCTCGCGACGGACAGGTCGCCCTCGGGGAGCACTTCCCGGCCGGGGCGGGCAGCCCGGTGCAGGTCATCGTCGACGAGGAGGACCTGCAGGCCTCGACGGATCTCCTCCTCCAGGACGACGGCATCGACTCCGTCTCCGTGACCGCGGAGGACTCCCCCAGCGGCTCCGCACCGGTGACCGCCGACGGCGTCCAGGCCCAGGGCCCACCGGGGTCTCCCGCCGCGTCGCCGACCGTGGTCGACGGCAGGGTCCTGCTGCAGGGGACCCTCACCGACGCGCCGGATTCGGCTGCCGCCGAGCAGACCGTGCGCGACCTGCGAGCAGCCCTCGGCCACGAGGGCTTCACGGCGATCGTGGGCGGGGAGACCGCCACCGCGCTCGACACGAACGACGCCTCCGCGCATGACCGCGCGCTGATCATCCCCGTCGTGCTCGTGGTGATCCTGCTGATCCTGATGATGCTGCTGCGCTCGGTCCTCGCCCCGATCATGCTGGTCGCCACCACCGTGCTCTCCTTCGGCACCGCGCTCGGGGTCGCCGCCCTGGTCTTCCAGCATGTCTTCGCCTTCCCGGGCGCAGACCCGGCAGTGCCCCTGTACGGCTTCGTGTTCCTGGTGGCACTCGGGATCGACTACAACATCTTCCTCATGACCAGGGTCCGGGAGGAGGCGCTGCACCACGGAGCGCGCGAGGGCGTGGTGCGCGGCCTGGCCGTCACCGGCGGCGTCATCACCTCCGCCGGGCTGGTGCTCGCGGCGACCTTCGCGGCGCTGTCGGTGATCCCGATCCTGTTCCTCGTCCAGATCGCCTTCATCGTCGCCTTCGGGGTCCTGCTGGACACCTTCGTGGTCCGCACCCTGCTGGTCCCGGCGCTCGCCCTGGACCTGGGACGGGCGATCTGGTGGCCCTCCCGGCTCTCCCGCAGGACGCCTCGGTGACGCCGAGCGGACAGGCGGGCGACCGTGACCTCGGTCCCAGGATCGGGGGCCGCGCCGGGGCCGGGGCGCGCTTCGGCGGGGCGCCCTCCTAGACTTCCCCCATGAGCAGTCCGACCGCCGCCATCAGCATCCCCTCCCCCGCCGTCGAGTACGTCCTCACCTTCGTGTGCGAGGACCGCCCCGGCATCGTCCACGCGGTCACCGGCGCGATCGTCGAGGTGGGCGGGAACATCACGGAGAGCAGGCAGTTCGAGAGCGGCACCACGCACCGCTTCTACATGCGTCTGCAGCTGGTCACCACCGCGACGGCCGAGGAGGTCACCGCGGCCCTGAGCCCGGTGATCGAGCGGTTCGGCATCGAGCACCATCTCGACGTGGTCGGGCGCCCGCTGCGCACCCTCGTGCTCGGGTCCACCGCGAAGCACTGCGTCAACGATCTGCTGTTCCAGATCGATGCAGGGCACCTGCCGATCGAGGTACCGCTGATCCTGGCCAACCACTCGACTCTCGAACCGCTCGCGACCTTCCACGGGATCGACTTCGAGCACCTCCCCACCAAGGGCGAGGGCGCGAAGGAGGCCTTCGAGAACCGGGTGCGCGAGGCGATCGAGGAGCACGACATCGAGCTGGTGGTGCTGGCCCGCTACATGCAGATCATCTCGCCGGAGCTCTGCGCGGAGCTCGCCGGCCGGTGCATCAACATCCACCACTCCTTCCTGCCCGGATTCAAGGGCGCCAATCCCTACCGGCAGGCCTACACGCGCGGCGTCAAGCAGATCGGCGCCACCGCCCACTTCGTCACGAGCGACCTCGACGAGGGGCCGATCATCGAGCAGGACGTGATCCGTGTGGACCACACGCGCTCCCCGCAGGAGCTGATGGCGATCGGGCAGGATGCCGAGGTGCGCACGCTGCGCCAGGCCGTCACCTGGTTCGCCCAGTCGCGCGTGCTGCTCGACAGCACCCGCACCGTCATCTTCCGCTGACGGCCCGCGGGTGCGCTGTCAGAAGACGGGACGCCCACCGGTCACACCGAGCACGGTGCCGGAGACATAGCTGGCCTCCGCCGGGCTCGCCAGGAACACGAACGCCCCGGCGCACTCGGCCGGCTGACCGGCGCGTCCCAGGGGCGTGTTCGCCCCGAACTCGACGTAGTCGTCGGACTCCCTGGTCGCGACGTTCAACGGGGTCCAGATCGGCCCCGGGGCGACGGCGTTCACACGGATCCCCCGAGGTCCCAGGTCGGCCGCGAGGTTCACGGTGACGTTGTTGATGGCTGCCTTGGTCGCCGCATAGTCCATGAGCGGCACCGAGGGATCATAGGACTGGATCGACGAGCAGTTGATGACGCTCGCCCCGGCGTGCAGGTGCTCCGCCGCCTCCTGGGTGATCCAGAACAGGGCCTCGAGGTTGGTGGTCAGCGTGCGATGGAGCCGCTCGGAGGCGATGCCCGCGAGACCCTTCGGCTCGGCCCGGCCCCACTGGAAGGCGGCGTTGTTGACCAGGATGTCCAGTCGGCCGAACTCCTCGACGGTGCGGGTGACGAGGGAGCGTGCCGTCGTCTCCTCGCGGAGGTCGCCGGGCAGCAGGAGCGCACGCCGATCGGCGTCCTGGATCCAGGCCGCCGTCTGCTCGGCGTCCTCCTGCTCCTCGGGAAGGTACGAGATCGCCACGTCGGCGCCCTCACGGGCGTAGGCGATCGCGACCGCCCGGCCGATGCCGGAGTCCCCGCCGGTGATCAGGGCGACCAGACCCTGCAGACGACCGTGGCCTTCATAGGTGCGCTCACCGTGATCGGGGACGGGACGCATCGGTGCGGTGAGGCCTGGCGGCTGCTGGTCCTGCGCGGGGAACGACGGCTCGCCGCCGCGGGTCGAGAGGTCGCGAGCTCTCCGGGCGACCTCGGAGGGCAGGGACTGCTCAGCATGCTGAGGCATGGGAACTCCTTCGTCGAGAACGGGGCTCGTACGTCGAGGACACGACCGATCCGCTCACGGTAGCGCTCGGCGCCGGCTCGATCACGGGACGGAACGAGCGGTCGGCCCGCTCAGACCAGCCCGAGCTCCCACGCGGTGCGGACCGCGGAGGCGCGATCCCCCACGCCGAGCTTCTCGTACACGTGCATCAGATGGGTCTTCACGGTCGCCTCGCCGATACCCAGCCGCGACGCCACGGCCCGGTTCGTGCAGCCGTCGGCGACGAGCCGCAGCACCTCGGCCTCCCGAGCGCTGAGCTGGACGCGCGTGCCGCCGGACCCGGTGAGGGCCGCGAGCGCGGCCGGGGCGAGCACCGCGCGGCCGGCGACCAGATCGTGCACGGCGCGGGTCACCTCGTCGCCGGGGGTGTCCTTCAGCAGATAGCCGTCCGCGCCCGCCTCGAGCGCACCGCGGATGTCCCGGTCCGTGTCGTAGGTCGTGAGCACGAGGATCCTCGGCGCGCGGGGATCGCGGGCTCGCAGCGCGCGGATCGCCTCGATGCCGTTCGTCCCGGGCATGCGCAGGTCCATGAGCACGACGTCCGGTGCGGCGGCGGCGATCACCGCGAGGGCCTCTGCACCGTCCGCGGCGGTTCCGACCACCTCGATGCCGGTGTCGGCACCGAGCATCGCGACCAGGCCGTCGCGCACCACCGGGTGGTCGTCCACGACGACGGCACGCACCGGGGCCCGTGCGCTCATCGCGGCACGCTCGCCGTCACGGTGCACCCCTGACCGGGCGCGGAGAGCACGCGGAGGCTGCCGCCGGCCCGTCGGGCACGGTCGGCCATGTTCGCCAGGCCGTGGCCCCGCGGAGCATGGTCCGCCTCGAATCCGGCGCCATCGTCGCTGATCCGCAGGAGCGACCCGTGCTCGTCCCCGGCGAGGGTCACGGTGACCGTGGTGGCCCCGGCGTGCCGGGCCACGTTCGCCAGGGCCTCCTGGGCGATGCGCACCAGGACGTCCCCATGAGGGCCATCGCGCGTCGCCTCGTCGGCATCGAAGGTGGCGACCACCCGATGGGTCCGCGTCCAGCGGGCCACGAGCCCCGACAGCGCGTCGACCACGTCGGTGTCATGGAGCTGGTGGGGACCGAGCGCCTCCACCGCACGCCGGGCCTCGAGCAGACAGTCGCGTGCGGCCTCCTCCGCCACGGTGACCCGATGACGTGACTCGGCGTCGATATCCGGGCCGACGGCCTCCAGCTGCCGGATCACCCCGATGAGGCCCTGGGCCACGGTGTCGTGGATCTCGCGGGAGAGCCGAGTGCGCTCCTCGTCGGCCCCCGCCCGTCGCGCCCCGGCGATCAGCTCGTCATGCAGCTCCGCGTTCTCCGCGTTCACGCGGCCGACCTCGATCAGCGCATGCTCCCGCTGGGCGAGGACCCTCTCGCGCTCGGCGGCGAGGAACAGCATCCCGGCAGCCAGCAGGAGGTTCACCACCGCGAGGCCCACGAAGAGTCCCGTCTCCGCTCTCACCACATGGATGCCGCCCACCTGGCCGACAGCGCACAGCAGCGCGGTGGCCACGACCACGGCGCGTGCTCGTGCCCCGTCGAGGAATCTCGCGGAGTCGAGATATCCGACGAAGGCATAGATGCAGGTGAGCGGGTTCAGCAGCAGCCCGATCGCCACCAGTGCCACGTGAACCGAGTACAGCGCTCTCAACGCGGTCGAATCCTGACCGGTCCGGCGCAGGACCGTCTCCATGACGGCGCGCAGGCCCAGCAGCAGGGTCGTGGGCACCAGGGCCCACAGCACATGCTCGGGCAGCAGCCACGACTGCGCACCGATCCAGCCCACCGCCCAGGCGACCAGCAGCAGCACCGGGGGCATCCATACGCCGAGCATCGGGTCGAGCGGCCGTGACGAGGTCCCACCGGTGGGACCCCGGGGTGCGCCCGGGGCCGCGGTCCCGACCCAGGCAGGATCGAGCGCAGGGAATCGTGCCATGGCGTCCAGTCTTCCCTGGGACCCTCGTCGGCGCCAGGGCACGGGCATCCGCCGATCGGTGGATGCGTCGGCTCCCGATCGGCCGAGGCGCACCGGACTCGGCACCCCTAATGTCGAGTGCATGTCCCAGAGCCTCTCGCCCGAGCCCACGGAGACGATCCCCGCCCGGGCTCCGACGACCCGACTTCACCACCTCGACGCGCTGCGCGGCGGCGCCCTCCTGCTCGGCGTGCTGCTCCACGCCCTGATGCCCTTCCTCCCCGGCGGCAACTGGCTGGTCGACGACGCCCACGAGTCCTGGGCGGCGGCAGGCGCGGTCGGCGTCATCCATCTGTTCCGCATGGCGCTGTTCATGATGCTGGCGGGCTACTTCGGCCACATGGTGCTGCACCGCCGAGGCGTCGCGGCCTATGTGAAGGACCGTCTCACCCGGATCGGGCTCCCCCTGGTCGCCTTCTGGCCCGGACTGTTCGCGCTCATGATCGCCGCCGTGGTCCTGAACGGGGTGGTCCGCGGAGCCGCACCGATCGCCGCAGCGGACACCGGCCCTGCTGCGACCCCCGGATTCCTCGCCGTGCCCACGATGCACCTGTGGTTCCTGCTCCTCCTGCTGGAGATCGCGCTCGTCGTGGTGGCGGTGAGAGCCGTCCTGCTGCGGATGCTGGGCACCGAACGAGCCGCCGGAGCCGCCGGACGGATCGGTGGGGCGCTCGCCTCGCCCGTAGGCGTCGTGCTGGCCGCGGTGCCGTACGCCGCAGGTCTCATGGTCCAGGAGAGCAGCGACGCCAGCATCATCGAGCCGTACACCCTGGTCCCGGTAGCCGGGGCCAGCATCGGCTACAGCGGCGCCTTCCTGGCTGGCTGGTTCCTGCGAGCGCGATCCGGATCCCTGGCCCGGCTGGAGCGCCAGTGGATCCCGCAGCTGGTGATCGCTGTCCTGCTCAGCCCGCTCGCGCTGGCGGCACCGATGTTCGCCCCTGCGCTCCTGACCGCCGCGTTCGCCGCGCTCGCCGGCTGGGCCTGGGTGTACGGGCTGCTCGGACTCACCGCACGGCTCGTGCAGCGTGCGATCCCCTGGGTGCGCTACCTGACGGACGCCTCCTACTGGATCTACCTCGTCCACTTCCCCCTGCTGCTCCTCGTCGAGGTGCCGCTCGCCGCGCTCGGCGCGCCGATCCTGCTTCAGCTCGCCGTTGCTCTGATCGTGGTGATGGCGGTCCTTCTGCTGAGCTACGACCTCTTCGTGCGCTCGACCTGGATCGGCGCATGGTTGAACGGGCACCGTCGGCCGCGGGCCGTCTTCGTGCGCCGGTGACGATCAGGGCTCGTGGTCCCCGCTCAGCCCTTCACGCCGCCCGCCGCGGCGAAGCCCTGGCCCAGGCTGCGGCCCAGGAACAGGTACAGCGCCACGACCGGCAGCGAGTAGAAGATCGAGAACGCGGCGAGCTGTCCGTAGGCGACCTGACCGTACTGCGAGGAGAAGGTGTACAGGGTGACGGCCGCCGGCAGGTTCTCCGGGCTCAGCAGCAGCATGAACGGGACGAAGAAGTTGCCCCACATGCTCACGAAGGTGAAGATCGTGGCGACCGCCAGGCCGGAGCGCATCAGCGGGATCACCACCGACCACAGGGCACGCAGCACCCCGGCGCCCTCCGTCCACGCGGACTCCTCGATCTCGACCGGCACACCGTCCATGAACCCCTTGGTCAGGAAGATCGCGTACGGCAGCGAGCTCGCACCGAGGAAGAGGATCGCCCCGCCCATCGAGTCCACGAGGTTCACCTGCACGAACAGCGAGTAGACCGGGATCATGATCGCGGTGATCGGCAGACCCGTGGAGAAGATGACGGTCAGCAGCAGGGGGCGCTTCGCCTTGAACCGGAAGCGTGACATCGGATAGGCGCACAGGATCGCCGCGCACATCGTCACGATCGTCGCGCCGCCGCACAGGATGAGGGAGTTCAGCAGCGGCCGGAACGTCGTCTCCGCGTTCCAGATGGCGGAGAAGTTCCCCAGGCTCCAACGGTCGGGCCAGGCCACGGACAGGGAGGCCTCGGTGTCGAACGAGGCCAGCACGACCCAGAGCAGCGGCACCACGAAGCCGAGACCGATCACGATCATCACCACGGTGCTCGCGACCGACGCGCTGCGTGCACGGGATCCCTGCTTCGCGGCCTTCGGGGTGGCTCTCGTCCGACCCTGCGGGCTGGTACGGGTGGTCGTCGCGCTCATCGCTTGTCCTCCTCCGGCAGCAGACGCAGGTACACGATCGAGGCGACGGCCCCGATCAGCAGCAGGAGCAGGGCCACGGCGGTGCCGTAGCCCAGCTGACCGTAGGAGAACGCCTGCTCGTACATGTACAGGGGCAGGGTCTGGCTCTGCCGGGCCGGACCGCCGCCCGTCATGATGAAGATCAGTCCGAAGACCGACAGGGTCTGCAGGGTCGTCAGCATGAGGTTGGTCGCGATCGCCGGCCGCATCAGCGGCAGCGTCACCGATCGGAAGCGGCGGACGGGCCCGGCCCCGTCGAGGGCCGCGGATTCGTAGACGTCCCCCGGCACGGAGCTGAGCGCCGCGGAGTAGACCAGCATCGAGAACGCCGTCCCGCGCCAGATGTTCGCGAACGACACCGCCAGGATCGGTGCGGTGAACAGCATGTCCTGCGCCGGGAGTCCGACCGAGGTGAGGAGGGTGTTGAGGCTGCCCTCGCTCGCGAAGAAGGTGTAGAGCAGATAGCCGGCCACCACCTCGGGGAGGATCCACGCCGCGATGATGAGGGAGGTGACCAGGAAGGAGACCACCCGGTTGGCGCGCTCCATGAGCAGGGCCAGGAGCATGCCCATCACGTTCTGACCGATCACGGCGGAGACCACGGTGAAGATCAGGGTCAGGCCCACCGCGTTCCAGAAGTCCCCGTCGGTGAAGGCGTCCATGAAGTTGTCGAAGCCGACGAAGCTGGTCTCGGCCGCCCCGTCCCCGCGGATGGCACTGTCCGTGAAGGCGAGGTACAGCGAGTAGATGATCGGGCCGAGCATGAAGCCGATCAGCAGCAGTCCGGCGGGCACCATGGGCAGGGCGCGCGAGAGGGTCAGGCGGTCTCCGAGATGGCTGCGGCGCCGACGTGGCGCCGGGCTGCCGGCCCGGGCGGCGACGGGTGGTGCATCGGTGGTCATGCGGTGGCCTCCTGCACGTTCTCGGGGCCGACGATGTCGGTGACGGTGGCGTCATAGGCGGCTGCGGCGGCCTCGGGCGTGGATCCCGTCATGACGGCTTCCATCGCCTCCTGGAGCGCCGAGGAGACCTCCGGATAGGCCGGCAGCGCAGGGCGGTAGTAGGCGCTCTCGAGCAGGTCGGTGAAGTACTCGACCGCCGGCGAATAGCTCGCGTACTCCTCGCGTTCGGCGACATCAGCACGCACCGTGATGTGGTTGTCCGCGATCGCGTACTTCACGAGGGTCTCGGTGGAGACCAGCTTCTGGAGGAAGCCGAAGGCGACCTCGCGATCGGTGACGTGCTTCGGGATGGACAGGCCCCAGCCGCCTGCGAGGGTCACCGTCCCGGTGCCGCCGCCGTCCTGGGTGGGCATGTCCGCCAGACCGATCACGTCGGACCATTCCGGCCACGGCGTCGGGGCGGTCTCGGTCCAGTTCTGGGAGATCCAGGACCCGTCGATGAGCATCCCGAGCTTGCCGTCCGGGAGCAGCGAGGAGTAGATGGTCTCGGAGATGTTGGGATCCAGGTGCTGGCCGAGCGAGCCCGTGAGGTCCTCGTCGAACAGCGTCTTGAGGAATGCCAGCGAATCCACGAAGCCCTGACTGCCGAGGACCCACTTCTCCGCCTCGCCGTCGTAGAGGCCGGTGCCGTCGCCGGTGCCGTACATGAACATCTCGAAGCCCTGCATGGACGCCTTCTCGCCCTGCGGGGTGCCGGCGAACATGAAGAAGGGGATCGCCTCGCTGTCGGAGTCGCGGATCGCGCGCGCCGCCTCGAGGATGTCGTCCCAGCTGCCGGGCTGCCAGTCCTCGGGCAGGCCCGCCTCGGCGAACACCTCGCGGTGGAACCACAGCGCGCGGGTGTCGGTGGTGATCGGCACCCCGTAGATCTCGCCGTCCTCCCCCGTGACGGCGTCCTTCGAGGCGTCGGCGATGTCGTCCCAGTTCTCCAGGCCCTCGACCAGGTCGGTGATCGGCTGCAGATAGCCGGCGCCCACGTCGGAGAGCAGGATGAACGAGTCCTCGTAGACCAGATCGGGGCTGGTGCGCGGGGAGCTCATGAGGAGCTCGTTCTTGGTGAAGTAGTCGTTCTCCGCCGCCACGATCGGGACCAGTTCGACGACCAGATCAGGGTTCTCCGCGGAGAACTCCTCGGCGGCTGCGGAGATCCACTCCTCCTTGATCGTGCCGGAGCCGAACTGCTGGAAGGCGATCCGGATCAGGTTCGGATCCCGCGAGTTCCCGGAGCATCCGGCGAGGGCGGCCAGAGGGAGCACCGCTGCGACGCCGGCGGTGTAGCGCAGGAAGGTGCGGCGGCCGGTGGGCAGCCGGTGGGGTGGTCGGTGGGCCACGAAGACCTCCTCGTCGACGTCGTTCACGCGCTTGAGCCTAACCGGTGCGAGGCGGATCACAAATCATCGGCTCGGCGCGGCGACGTGCGGACCTCCGTTCGTGACCAGGATCGATCGCGGCGATGCCGGTGCATGCGCTCACGCACCGAGCGCCGCCCGCGCCGGGAGCAGACGGATCAGGGCCGGACGCGCGCCCGTCCGACCCCCTGGGCGCGCTCGGCATCGGCATAGCGCATGCCGGCGGGCACCTGCGCGAGCTCGAACCAGCGCGCGGCCCGCGGGAGCAGGCGCACGTCGTGCCAGGGGATCTCGAAGCCCGGTGCCTGCCAGAGGGTCAGCGCGATGTCGGCGCGACGTCCCGCCGCGACGAGGGTGAGGCGTCGCAGGCGCGAGAACGGATGCGGCTCGGCCCGGGCGACGTCCGGGATGGCGACCACTCCGCCGAGGTCCAGCGGCCACACGGTCTCCCCCCAGTGCAGCTGCGCCGCGTCGGCGGTGCCGACGATGACCGCGGGCGGGCGCAGGTCCCCTGCACCGACGGTGGCCGGCGGGAGGGCGGTGCCTCGGGCGAGGGCGTCGTGGCGCACCCAGGCGCCGGGCAGCACGATCCGCCCGGCCACTTCGACGTCGATCAGCAGGGAGTCCGCGAAGGGCTGCAGCGGTCTGCTGAGCCGGCCGGCCCGTGCCATGTCCCGACGAGGGGCGGCGAGGACACGCATCACTGCCATGTCGCCCTCGCGGTCGGACAGCGGGAACGCGGCACGGGTGCCGGGCAGCGGATCGACAGTGCCGTCGCGACGGCGCAGCGGTGCCTCGGGGCTCATCGACGGAACCGTGCTTCGGGGCGATCGGCCAGGACGATCTGCAGCTGCGCCAGGAACCGATCGTTCATCGGCGGCGGGTCCTCGAGCGGGAACCAGCGGGCCTCGGTGTTCTCCCCGTCGGCCGGATACGGCTCGCCGCCGGTGTGCTCGCACACGAAGCACAGGTCCAGGAACTGGGCGTGGTCGCCGTTGGGGAAGGTGAGGGGCGGATGCGTGCGCACGTCGACGAGCCGCAGCGGAGCGCAGTCCACGCCTGCTTCCTCGGCGACCTCGCGGACGGCCGCCGAGGCGGGCTCCTCCCCGGGATCGATGATGCCGGTGACCGGGGTCCACGCCCCGGTGTCGGCGCGGCGCACCGCGAGCATGTGCTGCCTGTCCGCATCCAGCACGAAGGCGGTCACACCGGGCATCCAGAGCAGGTCATGACCGACGTGCTCGCGCAGGGCGAGCACGAAGTCCGGGGTGGGCATACGACTCCTCGGGGGCTCTCTCAGGGACTCGACGAACGGTCAGGTGCCGACGACGAACGGGAGGGCGACCGCGCCGAACATCAGCAGCGACACCAGCAGCCAGCCGACGATGAAGAGCACGCCGATCCCCAGGAGCACCCAGAAGATCAGCCAGCCGATCTTGGTCATCTGCCGCGCGGAGCGCGAGTCGCTGTCCAGCTGGACGAGGGCGATGATGCCGAAGACCGACGGGATCATCGCCCCGCACAGGAATCCGACGACGATCAACATGATGGCGCTGGTCTGGAGCGACCCGCGGTCGACGGTGTGTTCCGGATCCTGGACGGGCATCGTGCTCCTCGTGGCGGGGACGGCGGGAGGGCTGGAAAGCTGGAGCGGTGGGGAGAGCTGGAGCAGTTGGAGCGGCTGGGGGCCTGGTCAGTCGCGGCGCTTCTCGCGGATGCGCACGCCGATGACGATCGGCGAACCGGTGAAGTCGAAGTCCTCGCGCAGGCGACGCTCGATGAACCGACGGTAGCCGTGCTCGAGGAAACCGCTGGCGAAGATCACGAAGCGGGGCGGACGCGTGCGCGCCTGCGTCGCGAACAGGATGCGGGACTGCTTGCCGCCGCGCAGCGGGTGCGGGTGCGCGGCCACCAGCGTCCCGAGGAACGCGTTCAGGCGGCCGGTGGGGATGCGGACGTCCCAGGACTTCAGCGAGCGCTCGATCGCCGGGACCAGCTTCTCCGCGTGGCGACCGGTCTGGGCGGAGATGTTCACCCGCGGTGCCCAGGCGACGTGGGCGAGATCGCGCTCGATCTCGCGCTCGAGCTGCTTGTGGCGCTCCTCGTCGATCAGGTCCCACTTGTTGAAGGCGAGCACCAGCGCACGGCCGGACTCGAGCACCATGTCGATGATCTTGAGGTCCTGCGTGGAGATGGGCTCCGAGGCCTCCAGCAGCACCACGGCGACCTCGGCGCGGTCCAGCGCGGCCCGGGTGCGCAGCGAGGCGTAGTAGTCGGCGCCCTGCGACTGCAGCACGCGCCGGCGGATGCCGGCGGTGTCGACGAAGGTCCAGTCCTTGCCACCGAGGGTGATCCGCTCATCGACGGGGTCGCGGGTGGTGCCCGCCTCGTCGTCGACCACGACGCGGTTCTCCCGTGCGAGACGGTTCAGCAGCGAGGACTTCCCGACGTTCGGCCGTCCGAGCAGCGCGACACGACGCGGCCCGTGGTCGACGGCGGCGCCGCGCCCTTCCTCGGGCATCACGGCGACCATGGCGTCGAGCATGTCCCCCGAACCACGGCCGTGGAGCGCGGAGACCGGGAAGGGCTCGCCGAGCCCGAGGTTCCACAGCGCGGCGGCCTCGAGCTCGCCGCGGGGATCGTCGACCTTGTTGGCGACCAGCACGACGGGGCACTTCGCCTTGCGCAGCACCTTCAGCAGCTGCTCGTCGGTGGTGGTGATCCCGACGTTCGCGTCGACGATGAACAGGACGACGTCCGCCAGGGAGATCGCGACCTCGGCCTGCTCGGCGACGCGATAGGACATGCCCTGGACGCGATCCTCCCAGCCGCCGGTGTCGACCAGCCAGAAGTCCGTGCCGGTCCACTCGGCCTCGTAGAAGACGCGGTCGCGGGTCACCCCGGGACGGTCCTCGACGACGGCCTCGCGGCGGCCGAGGATGCGGTTGACGAGGGTGGACTTGCCGACGTTCGGACGACCGACCACCGCGACCACCGGGAGGTTGCGCTGTTCGGTGGGCCGGGGACCCTCGCCCTCCTCGCCCAGGAGCAGCTCCATGTCCTCGTCGTCGAGGGCGTAGTCGCTCAGCCCGGCGCGCAGCGCGGTCTCCACGTCCTCGTCCGACGGGCCGTCGGCGTCCCGCTGGCCGGGTGCCCCGACGGCGCCTGCCGACGGGGTGCGGACGACGGGCTCCGGGGCGCCGTGCTGCTCCTCCTCCTGGGCCGACTCCGCCTCGGCGACCAGCATCAGCACCTGCTCGACCACGTCGTCGATGCCGAGGCCGGTGGTGTCCAGGTCGTGCACGCCTTCCGCGGCGGTGAGGAACTGGGAGACCTCGGAGTCGTCGCGGTCGCGGCGCAGCACCTGATCGGCCATCTGGGCACGGGTCTCCTCGGTGTCCTCGAGCTGCAGCTCGGAGGCGCGGCGCCGCATGCGCTCCTCGTCGGACGCGGTGAGCAGGATGCGCACGTGGGCGTCGGGCGCGACGACCGTGGTGATGTCCCGTCCCTCGGCGACGCAGAAGCCGCGCTCGGCGGCGGTGCGGAACAGCACCTCGCGCTGACGGCGCTGCAGGATGGGGCGCACGAGGGTGTTGGTGGCCACTGTGCTGACCTGCTGGGAGATCCGCGGTTCGCGGATGGCGGCGGTGATGTCCGTACCGCCGACAGCGACGGTCGCCCCCGCGGGATCGGTGCCCAGGTCCAGGTCGAGGGACTCGGCGACCGCGGCGACGGCCTCACGGTCGGAGAGGTCGACCCCCTGGTCCAGGCAGAACCAGGCGATCGCCCGGTACATGGCGCCGGTGTCGAGCATCCCGCCGTCCAGGGCGTCGGCGACGAGGCGAGAGACGGTCGACTTGCCCGATCCGGCAGGACCGTCGATCGCGATGGTGATGCCGGACTCGGAGCCGGGCATCGCGAGGGCAGAGGGATCGTGCGGCGCGCTGGTGTGCATCGTTCAAGGATACGGGGAGTTCACGCCTCCGCGACGGTCCAGCCGCGTTCTCCGAGCGATCGGGTGAGCAGCTCCTCACGGGTGGCGTCCACGGCGACGTGCGCGAGCCCGACGGCACGGCCCAGTTCGTGCTCGAGACGGAGATCCTCGAGGTTGACCCCGATCTGCCCGATCTCGGTGAGCAGCCTCGCGAGCTCCCCGGGACGGTCCGGGACCAGGACGGTCAGCGTCGCGAACGCGTCGGTGCGGCCTCCGTGCTTGCCGGGGATCCGTCGCACCCCGCGGTTGCCGTCGGCGACCAGCGACGCGAGCGCCCTGCGCGATCCGATCGACGGGTCCGGGGAGCCGCGCAGCGACTCTAGCGCCCCGATCACCCCGTCGAGCCGATCGCGCACCTCGCCGAGCACCCCGGCGACCGAGGCGGCGTTGGCGCCGAGGATCTCCACCCATAGCCGTGGGTCGGAGTCGGCGATGCGTGTGGTGTCGCGCAGACCCTGCCCGGAGAGGCCGAGGGCCGTCTCGGTGGGTGCGAGCAGAGTGCTCGCGAGCAGGCTCGACATCACCTGCGGGACGTGGGAGACCTGGGCGACCGCGGTGTCGTGCGCGGCGGCGTCCATCGTGACCGGCACGGAGCCGATCTCGGTGGCGACGGCCTTGAGCGCGGTCACCGCCTCGGCCCGGGAGCCCTGGTGCGGCACGATCACGAAAGGACGTCCCTGGAAGAGGTCCCCGCGGGCGGCGATCACGCCCGAGACCTCACGGCCCGCCATGGGGTGGGCGCCGATGTACCGGGGAAGGTCCTCCCCGCGGGCGAGTGCGCGCACCCCTTCGAGCACCGTGGTCTTCACGCTCGCGACGTCCGCGACGACGGCCTGCGGCCAGGCGCGCAGCGCCCGGTCGATGACCTGTGCGGCCACGTCCGGCGGTGCGGCCACCAGGACGAGCTGCGGGTCCGGGTCCTCGGGCGAGGGCAGCGAGCCCACGCCGAGCTCGACGGCGAGCGACCTGGTGCCCGGGGAGATGTCCTCGACCTGCACGGCGGCACCGGAGCTGCTCAGCGCCATCCCCAGCGAGCCGCCGATCAGGCCGGTGCCGATGATCCGCACCGGCGAGGGCACGAGAGTCGTCACAGACCCACCTCGGCCATCAGCGTGCCCAGCTCGCGGCCGGTCAGCTCGCGGGTCTCCCCCTCGTCGAGGTCCCCGAGCACCACCGGACCGATCCGGGTGCGCACGAGGGCGGTGAGCTCGAAGCCCTGGGAGGCGAACATGCGGCGCACGATCCGATTGCGGCCCTCGTGCAGGGTGATCTCGACGACGGCCTCACGACCGTTCTGCGCGAGCACCCGGGCGCTGTCGGCGCGTGCGGCGCCGTCGTCGAGCTCCACTCCGTCCCGGAGGGTCTTCACCAGGCCCCGGGGCGGGCCGCCCGGGGCGTCGAAGCGGCACACGTACGTCTTGTCGACCTCGAAGCTCGGATGGGTGAGCCGGTGGGCGAGGTCCCCGTCATTGGTCAGCAGCAGCAGACCCTCGGTCTCGTAGTCGAGCCGGCCCACGTGGAAGAGGCGATGGGGGTAGCGCTCCGCGAACTCCGTGAGGTCGCGCCGCCCTTCCGGATCGCTCATCGCGGAGACCACGTGGCGCGGTTTGTTGAGCACGACGGTGACCTTCGCGTCGTCCAGCTGGAGGCGCCGCCCGTCGACGTGGAGCACCTGGGTGGCGGTGTCCACGCGCACGCCCAGCTCCCGCACGGCGACGCCGTCGACCATCACCCGGCCGGTCGAGATCAGCGTCTTGCACGCGCGGCGGGAGCCGAAGCCGGCGCGGGCGAGCACCTTCTGGAGGCGCTCCCCCTCCGCACGGTGCAGATCCGGTCCCTCGCCGCCCCTGTCCGCAGGCGCGGGACGCTTCGTGCCCTCGCCGTCGCGCAGCTTCACGTTCCGGGGCGGCGTGAAGGCGCTGCGTCGTCGAGGTCCCCGGCCCTGGGGGCCCTTCGCGGCGGCCATCAGGCCGCGGCGCCGCGAGCGATGAGCTCCCGGGCCAGCTGCCGATAGGAGTCGGCGCCCTTGGTGGAGGAGGCGAAGGAGATGATCGGCTCGGCCGCGACGGAGGCGTCGGGGAACTTCACCGTGCGGTTGATCGTGGTGTGGAAGACCTTGTCGGGGAAGGCCCCGACAACGCGCTGGCACACCTCACGGGCATGCAGCGTGCGCGGATCGAACATCGTGATGAGGATCCCGTCCATCTCCAGGCGCGGGTTGATCCGGTCCTGGACCTTCTCGATGGTCTCGACCAGCAGCGCCACACCGCGCAGTGCGAAGTACTCGGCCTCCAGCGGGATGATCACGCCGTGGCTCGCCGCGAGCGCGTTGACCGTCAGCAGTCCCAGGGACGGCTGGCAGTCGATGATGATGACGTCGTAGTCGTCGACCACGGGACGCAGCACGCGGGCGAGCGCCATCTCGCGGGCGACCTCGTTGACGAGAGTGACCTCCGCGGCGGAGAGGTCGATGTTCGCCGGCAGCACGTCGAGGTCGTCGGTCGAGGTCGAGCGGATCACCTCGCGCACGTCGTGGTCCCGCTCCATGAGCAGGTTGTAGACGGTCACATCGAGGTCGTAGGGGTTCACCCCGGTGCCGGCGCTCAGTGCGCCCTGCGGGTCGAGGTCCACCAGCAGCACCTTGCGCCCGAGCTCGGCGAGAGCGGCTCCGAGGTTGATCACGCTGGTGGTCTTCCCGACCCCGCCCTTCTGGTTCACCATCGAGATGATGCGGGCCGGTCCGTGGCCGTCGAGCGGTGCTGGCTCCGGCAGCTCAGGCATCGGTCGACCAGTGGGTCCGAGGTCGATGTCCAGCTGCTGATTGGAGGTCGAGCTCACGTCGGTGTCCTGTCGTCGGCGTCGTAGGGCGGTGCGCGGGCGGGAGGAGCCGTCGTGCCTGCCGACGGGCTCCGGACCCAGCCCGGGAAGAGGCGGCTGCATGCAGTCGCCGGAAGATCGGCGACGACGCCCGCTGATGGGGTCGTGCGGGGTCGCCGTGCCGGACAAGTCTAAGCCCCTCGCCGCGCCCTGGGGTGGGCACCGGCATGGGTCTCCCGCAGCGAGTCCACCGTCACCTGCGTGTACAGCTGGGTGGTGGTCACCGATGCGTGCCCCAGGAGCTCCTGGACGCTGCGCACGTCGGCGCCGCCGTGCAGCAGATGCGTCGCATAGGAATGACGCAGCGTGTGCGGGCTGATCGGGGTGGGCAGCTCCCCCAGCTCGGCGTCCTCAGCAGCTCGCTGGACCACCTGCCAGGCGGCCTGCCGTGTGAGGCGGGTCCCGCGGGAGCCCAGGAAGATGGCCGCGGTGCCGGCGCCGTGAGCGGCCAGGGCGGGACGCCCGCGGGTGAGGTACGCGTCCAGGGCCTCGAGCGCGTAGCGTCCGACCGGCACGATCCGATGCTTGTCCCCCTTGCCGCGCAGGATCACGCAGCGCTGGTCGCGGTCCACGTCGTCGAGGTCCAGCCCGATGGCCTCGGAGATGCGGGCTCCGATCCCGTAGAGGAGCTCGAGCAGGGCCCGGTCGCGCAGCGCCCTCTCGGCGGAGTCCCGCCCGGTGCCGGGGCTCCCGGCGGCCGTGAGCAGGGCTTCGACCTGGTCGATGGACAGCGGGTGCGGCAGCCGCGAGGGGATCGACGGCGTGGGGACCAGACGCGAGGGGTCCCCGGTGGTGGAGACCCGCTCGGCGTCGAGGAAGGAATGCAGGCCGCGCACGGCGGCGAGGGCCCGGGCGACCGATGAGGCCGACAGCGCACTGCCCCCGTCGCTCCCGGTGCGCAGCGTCTGCACCCAGTCCGTGAGCCGCTGCGGATCCACGTCGGCGGGGTCCACGTCCTCCCGGGCCAGTTCGGCGAGATATCGCTCGAGGTCGCGACGGTAGGCCGACAGCGTGTTCTGCGAGAGCCCGCGCTCGATGCGCAGATGGCTCAGGTACTGCTCGAGGATCCGGGTGTCCCCCGGGCGCAGCGTCTGCTCCCCGGAGGACGACGGACCGCTGCTGGGGGTCACCTCGAGATCACAGCACGACGAACGGATCGATCGCGAGGGCGACGAACAGCAGCGTCAGGTACGTGATGGAGCCGTGGAAGACCGTCATGGGACCGAGCTTCTTGCCGGTCAGGCCCCGACGCACGCGCACGGCGTACCGGATCACGAGGAACAGGAACCAGGCGCCGACGGCGACGGCGCTGACGCCGTACACCCAGCCGGTGTGGCCCAGCGGGATGATCGCGAGGCTGGACGCGACCATGAAGACCGTGTGCATGATCATCTGCCGGGCGACATTGCTGCGCGCAGCGACGACCGGGAGCATCGGCACGCCGGCGTCGGCGTAGTCCCTGGAGAACTTCTCGGCGAGCGGCCAGTAGTGCGGCGGCGTCCAGAAGAAGATGACGAGGAAGAGCAGCACGGCGGTCCAGGAGACCGTGCCGGTCACCGCCGACCAGCCGATCAGCACCGGCATGCAGCCGGCGATGCCTCCCCAGACGATGTTCTGACTGGTGCGGCGCTTCAGGATCATCGTGTAGAAGACCACGTACAGCAGGATCGCGCCGAGCGCGAGGGCAGCGGATGCCCAGTTCACGAGCACGCCGAGCCAGACGCTCGAGAAGATCGACAGGACGATGCCGAAGATGAGCGCGGCCCGCGGGGTCACCACACCGGTGACCAGCGGACGGTTCTTGGTCCGCTTCATCTTCGCGTCGATGTCACGGTCCAGGTACATGTTCAGCGTGTTCGCACCGCCGGCGGCGAGATACCCGCCGACGACCGTGGCCACGATCAGCCACAGCGAGGGGAACCCTCCTGCGGCCAGGAACATGGTCGGGATCGTGGTGATGAGCAGCAGCTCGATGATGCGCGGCTTGGTGAGCGCCACGTACGCCCGGATCACGGCCCCCGCAGTGCGCTGCGGAGAATGCTCACCGCCCGGGCCTGCGTGCCGGATCGAAGCTCCCTGGGTGGCGGTCACCGCCCACCGTCCTTCCCCTTCTGAGCGCGACGATGTCGTCGCGTGAACGACCCCAGTCTAGGCCGTCACGGAACCGGGACCCAGTGTTCCCGGGGTGAGTCCCCGCACCGTGACGGTGACCTACGGAACCTCCGGGGCCCTCCCGGGCGGCGGTTCGCCCCGTCCGCGGGGCAACAGGCTGAACAAAAGAGGTGATCGGGCGCCACCAGCATTAAGGTAGGGGCATCGCTCTGCACGCAGGGCCCCTCGTCGACGCGATCACGTCGGGGCCCGTGCCGGAGCTGTGGATCCGAGCGGCCGCTGCGGCCGCACTCCGTTGAAAGGAACTCATCGACGTGACCGATACGTTCAAGGCCCCCGAGGGCTGGACCGAGCTCGACAAGCGCGCGGTGGACACCGTCCGCGTCCTCGCTGCCGATGCGGTGGAGAAGGTCGGCAACGGCCACCCCGGCACCGCCGTCAGCCTGGCACCCGCCGCGTACCTGCTCTACCAGGACGTGATGCGCCACGATCCGACCGATCCCACCTGGCTGGGCCGCGACCGCTTCGTGCTGTCGGCCGGGCACTCCAGCCTGACCCAGTACATCCAGCTCTTCCTCGGCGGCTTCGGCCTCGAGAAGAAGGACATCGAGGAGCTGCGCACCTGGGGCTCGAAGACCCCGGGCCACCCCGAGAACTTCCACACCAAGGGCGTGGAGATCACCACCGGCCCGCTCGGCCAGGGCATCTCCTCCTCCGTCGGCTTCGCGATGGCCCAGCGCCGCGAGCGCGGCCTGCTGGATCCCGATGCGGCCCCCGGCACCAGCCCGTTCGACCATTTCACCTACGTGATCGCGTCGGACGGCGACCTCCAGGAGGGCGTCAGCAGCGAGGCGAGCTCGCTCGCCGGCACCCAGCAGCTCGGCAACCTCATCGTCCTGTGGGACGACAACGAGATCTCCATCGAGGGCAACACCTCGATCGCCTTCACCGAGGACACCGCGGCGCGCTACGAGGCGTACGGCTGGGACGTGCGCACCGTGGACTGGACCCAGGGCGGCACCGCGTACCTCGAGGACGTCGCCGCGCTCAAGGCCGAGATCCTCGAGGCGCAGAAGGTCACCGACAAGCCGACCTTCATCCGTCTGCGCACCGTGATCGGCTGGCCCATCCCGGAGCTCGCCGGCAGCCACGCCGTGCACGGCGCCAAGCTGGGTGCCGAGGGCGTCGCCGGACTGAAGAAGGCCGTCGGCTTCGACCCGGAGCAGCAGTTCCAGGTCGACGAGGACGTCCTGGCGCACACCCGCTCCCTCGCCGAGCGCGCAGCCGCGGACAAGGCCGAGTGGGACAAGGGCTACCAGGCCTGGCGCTCCGCGAACACCGAGCAGGCGGCCCTGCTGGACCGCCTCGTCGCCCGTGAGCTCCCCGAGGGCTTCGCCGAGGCCTTCCCCGCCTTCGAGGCCGACGAGAAGGGCATCGCGACCCGCGCCGCCTCCGGCAAGGTCCTCGGCGAGCTCGCCGCGGTCATGCCCGAGCTGTGGGGCGGCTCCGCCGACCTCGCCGGCTCGAACAACACCACGATGAAGGGCGAGCCGTCCTTCCTCCCGTCCGAGATCGGCTCCTCCGAGTTCTCCGGCGACGAGTACGGCCGCACGCTCCACTTCGGCATCCGCGAGCACGCCATGGGCGCGATCCTCTCGGGCATCTCGCTGCACGGCCTCACCCGCCCGTACGGCGGCACGTTCTTCCAGTTCGCCGATTACATGCGCGGCGCCGTGCGCCTCGCCTCGCTGATGAAGACCCCGGCCACCTACGTGTGGACCCACGACTCCGTCGGCCTGGGCGAGGACGGCCCGACGCACCAGCCGGTCGAGCACCTGGCCGCCTACCGTGCGATCCCGAACCTGTCGATCGTGCGCCCCGCGGACGCCAACGAGACCAGCCAGGCCTGGAAGGTCCTGCTCGAGCGGGACAACGGTCCCGTCGGCCTCATCCTGAGCCGTCAGGCCATGCCCACCTTCGACCGCACCGAGTACGCCGGCGCCGAGAACCTCGCCAAGGGCGGGTACGTCATGAAGGAGGCCTCGGCGGAGCCGCAGGTCATCCTCATCGGCACCGGCTCCGAGCTGCAGTACGCCGCTGAGGCGCAGAAGCAGCTCGAGGCGGAGGGCGTTCCCGCGCGCCTCGTCTCGATGCCGTCGGTCGAGTGGTTCGACGAGCAGGACGAGGAGTACAAGGAGTCGGTGCTGCCGTCCTCGGTGGCCGCTCGCGTCACCGTCGAGGCCGGTATCGCCATGCCGTGGCATCGCTTCCTCGGCACCCACGGTCGCGCCGTGTCGCTCGAGCACTACGGTGCCTCGGCCGATGCCAAGACGCTGTTCCGCGAGTACGGCTTCACGCCCGAGGCCGTCGTCGCCGCCGCGAAGGAATCCCTCGCCGCAGCACACGCCTGATCCGCAGCGGGGCGGGGTCCGCGGACCCCGCCCCGCCGTCGCTCGACCCGGCCCCATGGGTTCCGTCCGCCACAGGAGGGAAGTCCGACGGGCCGTTCCGCGTTGACCATGACGACCGCAGTTCGACACAGGGCGCCCAGCGCCCGGAAGGAACGCTCATGACTCAGAACTCCAATACCCAGAACCTCTCCGACGCCGGTGTGTCCATCTGGCTCGACGACCTCTCGCGTCAGCGGATGTCCTCCGGGAACCTGCAGGAGCTCATCGACACCCGCAACGTCGTCGGCGTGACGACGAACCCCTCGATCTTCCAGGCCGCGATCTCCGGCCGCTCGGAGTACGACGCGGACATCGCGCGCCTCTCGGGCGAGGGCAAGGACGTCGACGCCGTCGTCGAGGTGCTCACCACCGATGACGTGCGCAGCGCCGCCGACCTGTTCTCCGACGTCCACGCCGCGACCAAGGGCTTCGACGGCCGCGTGAGCATCGAGGTCGATCCTCGCCTCGCGCACGAGACCGAGAAGACCATCGAGCAGGCCAAGCACCTGTTCGAGGTCGTCGGCCGCGAGAACGTGATGGTCAAGATCCCGGCCACCGCCGCGGGCATCCCGGCGATCACGGCCGTCATCGCCGAGGGGATCAGCGTCAACGTCACCCTCATCTTCTCGGTGACCCGCTACCTCGAGGTCATGGACGCCTACCTCGCCGGTCTCGAGCAGGCCGCGCAGGCCGGCAAGGATCTCTCCACGATCCACTCCGTGGCCTCCTTCTTCGTGTCCCGCGTGGATGCCGAGATCGACAAGCGCCTGGCCGACCTCGGCGGAGAGGCGGAGACGCTGCGCGGCAGCGCCGGCGTCGCCAACGCCCAGGTCGCCTTCGGCAAGTACCTCGAGGTCTTCGGCTCCGAGCGCTTCACCGCGCTGAGCTCCCAGGGCGCGCACGTGCAGCGTCCGCTGTGGGCCTCCACCGGGGTGAAGAACCCCGACTACGCGGACACCCTCTACGTGGACAACCTGGTCGCCGATCCGAGCGTGAACACCATGCCGGAGAAGACCCTCGAGGCCACCGCCGATCACTCCGAGCCGGCCGCGCCGCTGACCGCTGAGAAGGCCGCCTCGGCCGAGACGGTCCTGCAGCGCGTCGCCCAGGCCGGAGTCGACCTGGACGACGTCTTCGCACTCCTGGAGCGCGAGGGCGTCGAGAAGTTCGAGAAGGCCTGGAACGAGCTGCTCGAGACCGTGTCGGCCTCGATCGACGACGCCCGCGCCTGAGCCGACTGCCGAGCACGGTCCCGCCATCGGCGGGCCGTGCTCGCGCCGTGTGTGTCCGAGAAAGGACCATCGTGACCGATACCAACACTCCCCCGGTCGGGGCAGACGCCGAGGATCTGCTCAATCCCCTGCGCGACCCCCGCGACCGTCGCCTCCCCCTGATCGCCGGGCCCAGCTCCATGGTGATGTTCGGCGTCACCGGCGACCTCGCCCGCAAGAAGCTGCTGCCGGCGATCTATGACCTCACCCATCGTGGCCTGCTGCCGCCCAGCTTCGGACTGGTCGGCTTCGGCCGTCGTGAATGGTCCGACGACGACTTCGCCGAGTACGTGCGCAAGAGCGTCTCCGAGCATTCCCGCACCGGTTTCTCCGAGAGCGTCTTCGAGCAGCTCCGGGGCGGCCTGCGCTTCGTCACCGGCACGTTCGACGACTCCGCCGCCTTCGAGCGGCTGACCGAGGTGGTCGGTGAGCTCGACCGCACCCGTGGCACCGGTGGCAATCACGCCTTCTACCTCTCGATCCCCCCGGACGCCTTCCCCAAGGTGTGCGGCCAGCTCGCCGAGTCGGGACTGAACACCCCGCGCGACGGCTCCTGGCGCCGGGTGGTCATCGAGAAGCCCTTCGGCCACGACCTGGAGTCCGCTCGCGAGCTCAACGCTGTCGTCGAAAAGGTCTTCCGGCCCGAGGACGTCTTCCGCATCGACCACTACCTGGGCAAGGAGACGGTGCAGAACATCCTCGCGCTGCGCTTCGCCAACCAGCTCTACGAGCCGGTGTGGAACGCGGGATACGTGGACCACGTGCAGATCACGATGGCCGAGGACATCGGCATCGGCTCGCGTGCCGGCTACTACGACGGCATCGGCACCGCGCGTGACGTCATCCAGAACCACCTCCTCCAGCTGCTCGCCCTGACCGCGATGGAGGAGCCCGTCTCCTTCCGCGCCTCGGACCTGCGCGCGGAGAAGGAGAAGGTGCTCTCCGCCATCGAGCTGCCCGAGGATCTCGGTGAGCACACCGCGCGCGGTCAGTACGTCGGCGGCTGGCAGGGCGGCGAGGAAGTACGTCCCTATCTCGAGGAGGACGGGATCCCCGCCGACTCGACCACGGAGACCTTCGCCGCCATGCGGCTGGACATCGCCACCCGTCGCTGGGCGGGCGTGCCGTTCTACCTCCGTGCCGGCAAGCGCCTGGGGCGCCGCGTCACCGAGATCGCCCTGGTCTTCAAGCGGGCGCCGTTCCTGCCGTTCCGCTCCACGGACACCGCGGACCTCGGCCAGAACGCGATCGTCATCCGTGTCCAGCCGGACGAGGGCGTGACCATCCGGTTCGGCTCCAAGGTGCCCGGGACCCAGATGGAGGTGAGGGACGTGACCATGGACTTCGCCTACGGCATGAACTTCACCGAGGAGTCCCCCGAGGCCTACGAGCGTCTGATCCTGGACATGCTCCTGGGGGACCCGCCGCTGTTCCCCCGCCAGAAGGAGGTCGAGCTCTCCTGGAAGATCCTCGACCCCATCACCGACTACTGGGCCGAGCAGATGGACCCGGCTCCGTACCGCCCCGGCAGCTGGGGCCCCGACACCGCGCACGAGATGCTCGCCCGTGACGGACGTACCTGGAGGCGACCGTGATCACCACCCTGACCGACACCACCGCATCGGCCATCGACAAGAAGATGATCGAGATGCGGGAGACCTTCGGCGCCAACACCATCGGCCGGGTCCTCACGCTCATCATCATCGCCACCGGCGACATCGAGGAGCCCCTCGAGGCCGCCATCAGCGCGAGCCACGAGCACCCGGCCCGGGTGCTCGTGGTCGACGCGGATCCCGAGGCCGAGGTCTCCGGGCTGGACGCCGAGATCCGTGTGGGCCGCGATGCCGGCGCCGGCGAGATCGTCATCCTCCGGGCCCGGGGGGACATCATGTCCTCACTGGACACGCTCGTCATGGCGCTCCTGCTGCCCGACGCCCCGATCGTGACCTGGTGGCCCGAGGGCGCTCCCTCGGCCCCCGTGCACGACGTGCTGGGCTCGATGTCGCAGCGCCGGATCACGGACTCCGCGGCCTGCCCGGCGCCGATCGCCACGCTGAAGCGTCTGCGCCGCGGCTACTCCCACGGCGACTCCGACCTCGCCTGGGCCCGGCTGACGCGCTGGCGCGGGCTGGTCGCGAGCGCCTACGAGGTGCCGCCGGTCTCCGTGCCGAAGCAGGTCCAGGTCGCCGGCTCCGCCGAGAACCCCTCCGTGGTGCTCATGGCGGCCTGGCTCTCCCACACCCTGGGCGTCGACGCGAAGATCGTGGATCCCTCCGACGACGCACCCGACTACGCGGGCGTGCACGGGGTGCGGCTCCTCCGGGCCGACGGCACCATCGACCTCACCCGCGTGAGCGACGAAGCGATCGTGCTGACCCTCCCCACGGACGACTCCGGCCAGCATGTGACGATGCCCCGACGCACGCTCAACGAGCTGCTCGCCGAGGAGCTGCGGCGACTCGATCCCGATGAGGTCTACGGCGAGGTCCTCGCCAGCACCTTCAGCGACATCGTCGACTCCGGCACCTTCGCGACCGGCAAGCCCGCCCCCACCGACACGGTGGTCGCGGACGCGGACGCGGTGGCGGTCGCTGCGGCCGAATCCGCCGCCTCCCAGCTCGCCACGGCCCTGAAGGAGCGCTCGGTCGCGCATCTCGTGGTCACCGGCGGCACCGTCGGCACGAAGACCGCCGGGGCCCTCCCGGCGGCACTCCGGTCCACGGGGGCCGACCTCACCCACCTGCACATCTGGTGGGGCGACGAGCGGTTCGTGGATCCGGAATCCGCCGACCGCAACGAGGTCGCCGTGCGCGCCGGTCTGCTCGAGCCTCTGCAGGAGGCCGGGCTGCCGAGCCGCAACATCCACGTCATGCCCTCCCCCGCCGACGGCATGTCCCTCGAGGACGCGGCCGCCTGGTACGGGCAGCAGCTGGATCTGCTGGGCGGCGATGAGCCGTTCCGCACCCGCGGTGGCGCCTTCTTCGACGTGCTCATGCTCGGCGTCGGCCCGGACGGCCACGTCGCCTCGCTGTTCCCGGAGCATCCGGATCAGCGTCAGGTCGGTGCGAGCGCGATCGCGGTCAAGGGGTCCCCGAAGCCGCCGTCGGAGCGGGTCTCCCTGACCTGGCCCGTGCTCAACTCCTCCCGCCACGTGGCCCTGCTGGTCGCAGGTGGCGAGAAGGCCGACGCGGTGGCCGACGGGCACGGGGAGATCGATCCGTGGCCGGTGCCCGCCTCCGCAGTGCGCGGGCTGGAGACGACCACCTGGTTCCTGGACACCGCTGCGGCGTCCCGCCTGAAGGGCTGAGAGCAGCAGCACCGGATCCGCCACGAACGGCCGGGCCCCGCGGAGGATCCTCCGCAGGGCCCGGCCGTGCCGTGCCGCAGCGCCGTACCCGCCCTGCACAGCACAGCGGGCCGGTCACCCTCATGGTGACCGGCCCGCTGCGTGACGAATCAGAGGCGAGGACTCAGAGGAAACGCTCGAGCATCGCGAGACCCGCGCAGCTCACGCCCCACAGCACCGCGACCGTGACGGTCAGTCGGTTCAGGTTGCGCTCGGCGACACCGGAGGCGCTGGCCGAGGAGGAGACACCGCCGCCGAACATGTCGGAGAGGCCACCGCCGCGCCCCTTGTGCAGGAGCACGAGCATGATGGTCAGCAGGCTGAACACGGCCAGCGAGATCTGAAGGATGAGCTTCAGGAGGGGCAGATCCACGAGGGGAGACACCTTCCACGGAGACGAGCGGACCGATCAAGCATACGCCACGGGCCGGGCCCCGGAGGGACCCGGCCCGCGTGGCACGGCTCTCGCTCAGCGAGGCCCGCGCCCGGTCGTCGATCCGGCCCACAGGGCCGGATCCGACGCGATCAGCCCTGGTAGCCCGCGATCTTGGCGAACTCCTCGGCCTTGAGCGAGGCACCGCCGACGAGCGCACCGTCGACGTCCTCCTTGCCCATCAGCTCGACCACGTTGGAGGACTTCACGCTGCCGCCGTACAGCACGCGCACGGCATCGGCGACGACGTCGCCGTGGAGCGCACGCAGCGCCTCACGGATCGCGCGGCAGACCTCCTGCGCATCGTCGGCGCTGGCGACCTCGCCGGTGCCGATCGCCCAAACGGGCTCGTACGCGATGACGATCTTCGCAGCCTGCTCGGCGCTGACGCCCTCGATGCCGCCCTCGAGCTGCGCGAGGGTGTACTCGACGTGCTTGCCGGCCTGTCGCTCCTCGAGCGGCTCGCCGACGCACAGGATCGGGGTCAGGCCCGCGGCGAAGGCTGCCTTCACCTTGGCATTCGTGACCTGCTCATCCTCCCCGTGGAGCTGGCGACGCTCGGAGTGGCCCACGGTCGCGTAGGTGGCGCCGAGCGCGGCCAGCATCGGGCCGGAGACCTCACCGGTGTACGCACCGGACTCGTGCGCGGAGATGTCCTGCGCGCCGTAGGAGATCGGGAGCTTGCCGGCCTCGACGGCCACCTGGACGGTGCGCAGGTCGACGAAGGGGGGCAGCACGGCCACCTCGACGGCGTCCGTGTTCACGGTCTTGAGCTGGTCGCCCAGTTCCTCGACCAGGGCCAGGCCCTGCTTCCAGTCGAGGTTCATCTTCCAGTTGCCCGCCATCAGCGGGGTACGGGTGCTCACTTGGTGCCCTCCTCGAGGATCGAGATGCCCGGCAGGTCCTTGCCCTCGATGAGTTCGAGGCTCGCTCCGCCGCCGGTGGAGATGTGCGAGTATCCGGATTCGTCGAATCCGAGGATGCGGACCGCAGCGGCGGAGTCGCCACCGCCGACCACGGTGTAGGCGTCGGCCTCCGAGAGGACCTGCGCGACGGCCTTGGTGCCACCGGCGAAGCTCTCGAACTCGAAGACGCCCATGGGGCCGTTCCAGAACACGGTGGCCGCATCGGCGATCTTCTCGCCGAACAGCTTCGCGGTCTCCGGGCCGATGTCCATGCCCTCCTGATCGGCCGGGATGTCGCCGGCCTTGACCACGGTCGTGGGAGCGTCGGCCGAGAACTCCGGCGCGACGATCGTGTCGACCGGCAGCACGAGCTCGACGCCGTTGGCCTCGGCGCGCTGCATGTACTCGCGCACCACGTCGATCTTGCTCTCGTCCAGCAGCGACTTGCCGACCTCGAAGCCCTTGGCCTTCTGGAAGGTGTAGGCCATGCCGCCGCCGATGAGGATGCGGTCGGCCTTGCCCAGGAGCGCGTCGATGACGCCGAGCTTGTCGGCGATCTTCGCACCGCCCAAGACCACGACGAAGGGGCGCTCGGGCTCCTCGGTGACCTTGCGCAGGGCCTCGACCTCACCGAGCACCAGCTCTCCGGCCGCCGAGGGCAGCAGGGAGGCGAGCTCGTAGACGGAGGCCTGCTTGCGGTGCACGACCCCGAAGCCGTCGGAGACGAAGGCGTCGCCGAGCAAGGCGAGGGCCTGGGCGAACACATGCCGCTCGCCATCCTGCTTCGCGGTCTCCCCGGGGTTGAAGCGGAGGTTCTCGAGCACGGCGACCTCGCCGTCCTGGAGACCGGAGACGGTCTCGCGCGCGGAATCCCCGATGGTGTCGGTCGCGAAGGCGACGTCCTGGCCCAGCAGCTCGCCGAGGCGACCCACGACGGGCTTGAGGGAGTACTTGTCCTCCGGAGCGCCCTGCGGACGGCCGAGATGGGAGATGACCACGACCCGGGCGCCGGCCTCGACGAGACGGGTCAGAGTGGGCAGAGCGGCGCGGATGCGGCCGTCGTCGGTGATCGTGGTGCCGTCCAGCGGCACGTTGAGATCGGCCCGGACGAGCACGCGCTTGCCGCGCAGCTCCCCGAGCGAATCGATGGTCTTCAGCACGATGATGGTTCCTTCGTTTCGTGGTCCCGACGCATGGGATGCGCGCGGGGACCGTGGGACGAGCGGAGCCCGCCGGAGGCCGACCCCTCGGGGTGGCGACCGGCGGGCTCCGGGGATGTCCTGGCCGTCAGGGCGACAGCTCGGGAATCAGAGGGAGATCAGAGGGACTTGCCGACGAGCTGCGAGAGCTCGACGAGGCGGTTGGAGAAGCCCCACTCGTTGTCGTACCAGGAGAAGATCTTCACCTGGTTGCCGATGACCTTGGTCAGCTGCGCGTCGAAGATCGCGGAGTGCGGGTCGCCCTCGATGTCCTTGGAGACGATCGGATCCTCGGTGTAGCGCAGGACGCCCTTGAGCGGGCCCTCTGCGGCCTTCTTCACCGCGGCGTTGACCTCGTCGGCGGTGACCTCGCGGCTCGCCTCGAAGGTCAGGTCGGTGATCGAGCCGGTGGGGACCGGCACGCGCAGCGAGTAGCCGTCGAGCTTGCCCTTGAGCTCAGGGAGCACCAGCGCCACGGCCTTGGCCGCACCGGTGGTGGTCGGGATGATGTTCAGGGCGGCGGCGCGTGCACGGCGCGGGTCCTTGTGCGGGCCATCCTGCAGCACCTGGTCGGAGGTGTAGGCGTGGATGGTCGTCATGAGGCCCTTGACGATCCCGAACTCGTCGTTCAGCACCTTGGCCACGGGTGCGAGGCTGTTGGTGGTGCACGAGGCGTTCGAGACGATGTGGTGCGACGAGGGGTCGTAGTCGCCCTCGTTCACGCCGATGACGAAGGTCGCGTCCTCGTTCTTCGCCGGAGCGGAGATGATGACCTTCTTGGCGCCGGCCTCGAGGTGGGCCTTGGCCTTCTCGGCGTCGGTGAAGATGCCGGTGGACTCGATGACGACGTCCGCGCCGATCTCGCCCCACGGGATGTTCTTCGGGTCGCGCTCGGCGTACGCCTTGAAGGTGAGGTCGCCGACGGTGATGGAGTCCTCGTCGTGGGTGACCTCGTAGGGCAGCACACCGCCGATGGAGTCGTACTTGATGAGATTCGCGAGCGTCGCGTTATCCGTGAGGTCGTTGACCCCGACGATCTGGATGTCAGCCTTCTGCTCGAGCGCCGCGCGCAGGTAGTTGCGCCCGATACGACCGAATCCGTTGATTCCGACCTTAATGGTCACGGTTCCTCCTAGATTCACAGGGGATCTGCGAAATATGGACAGTGGCGCGCACGCCCTCGTACGCTCGGACGGCGCCGGCTGTGACCGACGACCGAAGTAGATCCTATCAATGTCACAGAGTGCTTCCGCAGGACGTTCATCCCACGGGATCGGGAGACGGCGGGAGCTGCCCGTCGTCGACGCCGTGCTCGGTGCCCGGAAGTCCCAGGTCCTCCGCACGTTTATCAGCCATCGCGAGCAGTCTGCGGATCCGCCCGGCGACGGCATCCTTCGTGAGCTGAGGATCGGCGAGACGGCCCAGCTCCTCGAGGCTCGCCTGGCGGTGCTCGAGGCGCAGCTGCCCGGCGGCCTGCAGATGCTCGGGCACCTCGTCGCCGAGGATCTCGAGGGCTCGCTGCACCCGCTGCCCGGCCGCGACCGCTGCCCGCGCGGAGCGGCGCAGGTTGGCGTCGTCGAAGTTCGCCAGACGGTGCGCGGTCGCCTTGACCTCGCGCTTGGTGCGGCGCTCCTCCCAGGTCCTCACCGTCTGCTGAGCTCCCATGCGGGCCAGCAGCGCGGAGATCGCGTCACCGTCGCGGAGCACCACGCGGTCCGCGCCGCGCGCCTCCCGGGCCTTCGAGGCCACGCCGAGGCGGCGTGCGGCGCGCGACCATCGCCAGCGCCACCTCCGGGCCGGGGCACGAGAGCTCGAGGGCCGAGAGCGGCGCCGGTTCGGTGAGCGAGCCGCGCGCCAGGAACGCGCCCGCGCCACGCGGCCTCGGCGTCACCGTCGCGCCGCCCACGACGAACGGCGGCATGCCGCGCACGGGACGACCGCGGGCATCGAGCAGCCCGGTCTGGCGCGCGAGCATCCCGCCCTCGCGGTCCACGCGCACGATGTACCGGGTGGTGCGCCGGATCCCCGAGGGGGCGAGCACCGCGAGATCGGCGCGGTGGCCGTACATGTCGCCGATGATCGCGTGCAGCCGTCGGGCGACGGCGGCGGAATCCAGCTCCGCCTCCACCACGACGCGCCCGGCGACCAGATGCAGCCCCCCGGCGAAGCGCAGCATGGCTGCCGCCTCCGCCTTGCGTGCCGAGGGCCGGGTCACCTCGAGGTGGCTCAGCTCCTCCTTGGCATCACCCGTCAGTGCCATGCAGGTCCTCCTCGTTCGATGCGGCGTCGGCGATCGACGCGCGGTCCGTCAGCGGGGGCGCCGGGCTTCCCCATCCGTCCTGTTCCGGTTCGACGTCGCCATAGGCGTCGTCGAAGAGATCCCGGTACGCGGCGGCCAGTCGCACCGGATCGTGGTGCGGCCTGCCATCGCCGACGCTCACCTGGCGCAGCAGGGCGCGGATGCCCCGCGCCTTCGCCGTCTGGGCGAGCTCCAGGGCGTCGTCCAGCGTGGTCGGGTCGGCGACCAGGGCGTCGAAGCGACACCCATCCGCATGCTCGAGCAGCACGTCGAGCATGTCCAGGCTGGTCATCCCCTCCGCCTCCTGCGCACCCACCGAGAGGTTCGTGGTGATGCAGCGCCGGGCGGGGCTGGTGCGGATCGCCTCGGCGATCTCGGGGATCATCAGATGCGGCAGCACGGAGGTGTACCAGGACCCGGGGCCCACGAAGATCCAGTCGGCCCGGGCGATCGCCTCCAGGACGTCCTCGGGGACCCGCGGCCGCGGGGGGACCAGGCGCACCTGCTCGACCCGTCCTTCGGCAGTGGCGACCTGCCATTGGCCGCTGACCAGGCGCAGCTCCCCGTCGGCCCCGCGCACGTCCGCCTCGATGTCCAGCGGGTCCAGGGCCATCGGCAGCACGCGTCCGCGGGCGCCGAGCAGCTCGGCCATCTGGTCGAGGCCCTCGATGGGGTCGTCGAGGATCTGCCACAGGGAGACGATCAGCAGGTTGCCCAGGGCGTGCCCGCCCAGCTCGCCGTCGGTCTCGAAGCGGTGCTGGATCACGTCCTCCCAGATCGTGCCCCAGTCGGAGTCCTCGCACAGCGCTGCCAGCGCCATGCGCAGGTCGCCCGGCGGCAGGACCGGCATCTCGGTGCGGATCCGGCCGGAGGAGCCGCCGTTGTCGGCGACGGTGACCACGGCGGTGATGTCGTCCGCCAGCAGGCGCAGCGCACGCAGGTTCGCCGCGAGGCCGTGGCCGCCTCCGAGCGCGACCACCCGGAGGGGCCTCTGCGGGTCGCCGCGTCGACCGCGCCGGGCGTTGCCCGAGCGGTCCGCGCCGCGTATCCGATGACCCCCCGCGCGGGGCGCGATGCTGTTCATTCCCGCCCCAGATCCCGGTGGCGGATGCGGACGGCGTGCCCGGCCCGTCGCAGCTCCTCACCGATCTTCTCCGAGATGGCGACGGAGCGGTGCTTGCCGCCGGTGCAACCGATCGCGAGAGTCGTGAAGTGCTTGTTCTCGGCGGTGTAGCCGCGCAGCACGGGGGTGATCATCTCGAGGTACTTCTCGACGAACTCGGTGGCGTTGGCATCGCCGAGCACGTGGTCGGCGACCTCCGGGTCCAGCCCGCGCTTGTCCCTCAGCTCGGGGATCCAGTACGGGTTCGGGATGAAGCGCACGTCGCTGACGTGATCGGCCTCCAGCGGGATGCCGTACTTGAAGCCGAAGGACAGCATCGTGACGGTGAGCTGCTGCTCCAGGCTGGTCCCGAAGGTGGAGCGCATCTTCATCGTCAGCTGGTGGACGTTCAGCGGAGCGGTGTCGATGACGAGATCCGCCATGCGGCGGTACGGCGCGAGCATCTCGCGTTCGCGGCGAATCCCCTCGAGCACTCCCTCCTCCCCCTGCAGCGGGTGGGGACGGCGCACGGAGTCGAAGCGGCGCACGAGGGTCGCCTCGTCCGCCGTGAGGAACAGCAGTCGCAGGCGGAGGTCGGCGCGGCGCAGCTGGGCGACCACGTCGGAGAGCTCGGAGAAGAACGGGCCGGAGCGCGGGTCGACCACCACGGCGAAGCGGTTCTGACGGCCCTCCGCCGATGCCTGCAGGTCGTACAGGGTGGTGATGAGCTGGGGCGCGATGTTGTAGACGACGTACCAGCCCATGTCCTCGAGGGCATGGGCCGCGGTCTCACGGCCAGCTCCTGCGAGGCCGGTGATGATGACGATGTCACCTGTCGTATCGGAATCGGGCACCCTCGAGGACTCGTCGTGCACGGATCGCTCCTTCCAAGAACGGCGGATGTCGGGGACGTCGGGTGCGAAGCACTCCGCTGACGGCGGCCGACTGACGGCTGTCAGGTGTCGAGGATCTCGCCGGTGGCCATGTCCACCGTGACGCCGAGCGAGTCGTCGTCCGTGGCGGACGCGGACGCGGCGTCCGTCTCCGGGGCTTCCTCGGATCGTAGCGCGGCCAGGATCTGCGCGGCCAACGCGGGGCCGATCCCGTCGACCTGCTGGAGCTCCTCCTCGGAGGCGCTGCGGATCGCGGAGACGGTCACGAAGCGATCCAGGAGGGAGCGGCGTCGGGCGGGCCCGAGCCCGGGGATGCCGTCCAGGGCGCTGGCCTGCATCGCCCGGCCGCGCTTGGAGCGGTGGTAGGTGATCGCGAAGCGGTGCGCCTCGTCGCGCAGGCGCTGCACGAGGAAGAGCGCCTCGCTGGTGCGCGGCAGGATCACGGGGTACTCGTCCCCCGGCACCCAGATCTCCTCGAGGCGTTTGGCGATCCCGGCCAGGGCGATGTCGGTGATCCCGAGCTCGTCGAAGGCCCGCTGGGCGGCGGCCACCTGAGGGGCGCCGCCGTCGACGAGGATCAGCGACGGCGGGTACGCGAAGCGGCGCGATTCCTCCTCGGTCTTCTCCGGCGGATCCAGGTGGTGCTTCAGACGGCGGGTGATGACGTCGTACATCGAGGCGGTGTCGTCACGGGCCGCGTCGCCGGTGACCGAGTAGCGCCGGTACTCGCTCTTCTTCGGCAGCCCGTCCTCGAACACGACCTGCGAGCCCACCACGTTGGTCCCGTGGGAATGGGAGATGTCGAAGCATTCGATGCGCAGCGGCGGCTCGGCGAGCTCGAGCGCCTCCCCGAGATCCTCGAGCGCCTTGGTGCGCGCGGTGATGTCGCCGGTGCGCTTGAGCCGGTGCAGGCGCAGCGCCTCGAGCGCATTCTCGGTGACCGTGGCCAGCAGGTCCTTCTTCTCACCGCGCTGCGGGATCCGCAGGTCCACGGGACGGCCGATGAGCTCGAGCACCTGATCGCGGTGCGTGGGCAGCACCGGGACCAGCACCTCCTTGGGGGCGGCGCCCTCGGTGTACAGCGTGGTCAGCGCCCGTTCGATGAGGTCCGCAGCCGTCGAGGTGTCGAGGATCTCGGCGGTCCAGCCGCGCTGCCCGCGGATCCGGCCGCCGCGCACGTGGAAGACCTGCACGGAGGCCTCGAGCTCGTCCTGGGCGAAGCCCACGAGATCCGCGTCGGTGGCGTCGGAGAGCACCACGGAGTTCTTCTCCATCACCGTGGTCAGGGCCTGGAGGTCATCGCGCAGTCCGGCGGCGCGCTCGTAGTCCATCGCCGCGGCGGCCTCGCGCATCTCCTTCTCGATGCGGCGGGTGTAGGTCGCGGTGTTCCCGGCCATGAAATCCGCGAACTGCTCCGCGAGCCGGCGATGCTCGGCCTCGGAGATGTCGCCCACGCAGGGGGCGGCGCACTTGCCGATGAATCCGAGCAGGCAGGGCCGGCCCGAGCGCTCGGCGCGGCGGTAGACGCCTGCGCTGCACGAGCGCACGGGGAACACCCGCAGCATCAGGTCGAGCGTCTCCCGGATCGCGCCCACCTGCGGATAGGGCCCGAAGACGCGATCGGACTTGGTGCGCGGCCGACGGGTGATCTGCACCCGCGGCACCTTCTCCCCCATTGTGAGGACGAGATACGGGTACGACTTGTCGTCGCGGAACTTCACGTTGAACCGCGGGTCGAACTCCTTGATCCAAGTGTACTCCAGCGTCAGGGCCTCGACCTCGGTGCCCACCACCGTCCACTCCACGCTCGCAGCCGTGGTCACCATGCGCCGCGTGCGCTCGTGCAGGACGGCGAGGTCCTGGAAGTAGTTCGACAGGCGCTGCCTGAGGTTCTTCGCCTTGCCGACGTAGATGACGCGACCGTGCTCGTCACGGAACCGGTACACGCCCGGACGGGTGGGGATCGAGCCGGTGGCGGGGCGGTAGGTGGACGGATCAGCCATGGCGGTACGGTCTCATGCCCGCTCGGCGCGGCCTGCTCGTCCGCTGCCGAGCATCGGGGCGAGGAACTGCCCGGTGTAGGAGCCCTTCACCGTCGCGACGTCCTCGGGGGTGCCGGTGGCGACGATGCGGCCGCCGCCGGCGCCGCCCTCGGGGCCGAGGTCGATGACGTGGTCGGCCGTCTTGATGACGTCGAGGTTGTGCTCGATGACGATCACGGTGTTGCCCTTGTCGACGAGCCCGCCGAGCACCTCGAGCAGCTTGCGGACGTCCTCGAAGTGTAGGCCCGTGGTGGGTTCGTCGAGCACGTAGATCGTGCGACCGTTGGAGCGCTTGTGCAGCTCGGAGGAGAGCTTGACGCGCTGGGCCTCGCCGCCGGAGAGCGTGGTGGCGGACTGGCCGAGCTTCACGTAGCCCAGGCCCACGTCCACCAGGGTCTGCATCTGCCGACGGATCGCCGGGACCGCGTCGAAGAAGTCGAGCGCCTCGGTGATCGACAGGTTCAGCACCTCGGCGACGTTCTTGTCCTTGAAGGTCACCTCGAGGGTCTCGCGGTTGTACCGCTGACCCTTGCAGACCTCGCATTGGACGTAGACGTCGGGCAGGAAGTTCATCTCGATCTTCAGCGTGCCGTCGCCGGAGCAGGCCTCGCAGCGGCCGCCCTTGACGTTGAAGGAGAAGCGCCCGGCGGTGTAGCCGCGCACCTTCGCCTCAGTGGTCTGCGCGAACAGGGTGCGCACCCGGTCCCACACGCCGGTGTAGGTGGCGGGGTTGGACCGCGGAGTGCGGCCGATGGGCGACTGGTCGACGTGCACGACCTTGTCGAGGTGCTCGAGGCCGCTGACGCGCTTGTGCCGTCCCGGCACGATGCGGGCCCGATTGAGCTCCTTGGCGAGGACCGCATAGAGGATGTCGTTGACCAGGGACGACTTCCCCGATCCGGAGACACCGGTCACCGCGGTGAGCACGCCGAGCGGGAAGCTGGCGTCCTGGCCCTGGAGGTTGTTCGCGCGCGGCGAGACGACCTTGATCATGCGGTCATGGTCCACCGGGCGCCGGGCCGTCGGGAGCGGGATCGCGAGGTCGCCGGAGAGGTAGCGCCCGGTGAGGCTGTCGGCGTTCTTCTTGAGCTCCTCGACGCTGCCGGAGTGGACGACCTTCCCGCCGTGCTCGCCCGCCAGCGGACCGATGTCCACCACCCAGTCGGCGGAGTTGAGAGTGTCCTCGTCGTGCTCGACCACGATCAGGGTGTTGCCGAGGTCGCGCAGCCGTTCGAGCGTGCCGATGAGGCGGGCGTTGTCACGCTGGTGCAGCCCGATCGAGGGTTCGTCGAGCACATACAGCACGCCCACCAGGCCGGAGCCGATCTGCGTGGCCAGGCGGATGCGCTGCGCCTCGCCGCCCGAGAGGGTGCCGGCGGCGCGAGCGAGGTTCAGGTAGTCCAGGCCCACGTCGAGCAGGAAGCCGAGCCGGGACCGGATCTCCCGCAGCACCTCGTCGGCGATCGCGGCTTCGCGCACGCCGAGCTCGAGCTCCTCGTGGAAGGTGAGCGCGTCGCGGATCGACATCTCCGTGACCTCGGAGATCGAACGGCCGCCGACCGTCACGGCGAGCACCTCGGGGCGCAGCCGGGCGCCCCGGCAAGCGGGGCAGGGCACCTCGCGCATGAACTGCTCGTAGCGCTCCTTGGCCCAGTCCGACTCGGTGTCGGAGTGGCGGCGCTCGAGGAAGTGCATCACGCCCTCGAAGCCCGTGGAGTACGTGCGCTCCCGGCCGAAGCGGTTGCGGTACTTCACGTGGACCTTGTGGTCCTTGCCGTGCAGCAGCGCATCGCGGGCGCGCTCGGGCAGCGCCCTCCATGGGACGTCCATCGAGAAGGTGAGCTCCTCGGCGAGCGCGGACATGACCTCGACATGTCGGTCGGTGGAACCCATCGTCCAGGGGGCGATGGCGCCCTCGGCGAGGCTGAGGTCCTCGTCGGGGATCACCAGCTCCGGGTCGACCTCGAGACGCATGCCGATGCCGGTGCACTCGGGGCACGCACCGTAGGGGGCGTTGAAGGAGAAGGTGCGCGGCTCGATGTCGTCGATCGCCAGCGGATGGTCGTTGGGGCAGGCGCGCTTCTCGGAGAAGCGGCGCGTGCGCTCCTCGGAGTCCTCGTCGACGTCGACGTAGTCCACCAGCACCAGGCCCTCGGAGAGTCGCAGTGCGGTCTCGACGGAGTCGGTCAGTCGCCGTCGCGCGTCGGGCTTGGCGGCGAGGCGGTCCACCACGACCTCGATCGTGTGCTTGAACTTCTTGTCGAGGGAGATCTCCTCGTCCAGGCGGCGTGTCGTCCCGTCGATCCGGGCGCGCGCATAGCCCTGGGAGCGCAGCGAGGACAGCAGATCGGCATGCTCGCCCTTGCGTCCCTGCACCACGGGCGCGAGCAGCTGGAAGCGGGTGCCCTCGTGCTGCTCGATCAGCGTGTCCACGATCTGCTCGGCCGAGGAGGAGCTGACCGGCTCGCCGCAGATCGGGCAGTGCTGCACGCCGGTGCGCGAGAACAGCAGACGCAGGTAGTCGTAGATCTCCGTGATCGTGCCGACCGTCGAGCGCGGGTTGCGGTTGGTCGACTTCTGGTCGATCGACACGGCCGGGGAGAGTCCCTCGATGAGATCGACGGACGGCTTGTCCATCTGGCCCAGGAACTGCCGGGCGTAGGCCGAGAGCGATTCGACATAGCGACGCTGGCCCTCGGCGAAGATCGTGTCGAAGGCCAACGAGCTCTTGCCGGAACCGGACAGCCCGGAGAAGACCACCAGGCGGTTCCGGGGGATGTCGATGTCGATGTTCTTGAGGTTGTGCTCGCGCGCACCGCGGACGACGAGAGAATCAGTCACCGGACCATCCTACGAGCGGGACACGACATTCGAACCTCTGTTCGTCGGAGACGTAGGCGACATACTGGGGGCATGACTGAGAACGCCTACACCGGACATGTCGAACCCCATGGTGAGAGCGCCGTGCGCTCGATCGGCGGGCTGCAGATCCGCAAGACCTCCGTCGGGCCGATGGACAACAACGCCTACCTGCTGACCTGTCGGTCGAGCGGGGCCCAGCTGCTGATCGACGCCGCCGCGGAGCCGGACCGGCTGCGGCGGCTGCTCGCCGAGGGCGCCGAGCACGACTGGCTCGACCTCATCGTCACCACCCATAGCCACCACGACCACATCGGCGCGCTCGAGGAGATGGCCGCTGCCACCGGTGCCCGCACGGCGGCCGGAGCGGAGGACGCGAAGGAGATCGCCGCGAAGATCGACCTGCCGCTCTCCCACGGCGACGAGCTGCGGTTCGGGGAGCAGTCGGTGCAGATCATCGCGCTGCGCGGCCACACCCCCGGCTCGATCGCCGTGCTGTGGGAGGGCTCGGACGACGACGGCGAGCGCTCCAGCCACCTCTTCACCGGGGATTCGCTGTTCCCCGGAGGGGTGGGGAACACGAACGAGGATCCGCAGCGCTTCGCGCAGCTGATGGACGACGTCGAGCAGCGGCTGTTCGACGTGCTGCCGGATTCGACCTGGGTGTATCCGGGCCACGGGGACGACACCACGCTGGGTGCGGAGCGGCCCTCGCTCGCCCAGTGGCGAGAGCGGGGCTGGTGACCTCCGACGAGAGGCCCGCCTGGTGCGTCGTCGGCCGAGGCACGGGCGGGCGCTGCGCGCTCGTCGAGCTCGATGCGCTGGGTGCACGGCTCCGCGAGGTCGAGGTCGAACCGGAGCAGCTGGCCGACGAGGTGGCGCGCCGGGAGTCCGCGGTCTCCCCGCGCTGGGTCTGGAGCGACACCCCGACCTGGTACGCCCGTCTCCTCGACGCCGGGGTGACGGTCTCCCGCGGTCATGACCTGCGCCTGATCCACGTGATCCTGCGTCATTCCGAGATGGTCCGTGAGGCCCGGGCGCTCCGCGAGGCCGTGGACTGGGATGCGCCCATCGAACTGCAGCTCGAGGACCGCAGCGCCGGGGAGACCCTCTTCGAGCTGGACGCCTCCTCGGCTCGTCCCGGCGGTGTCCCCCACGGCATCGAGGAAGCGCTCACGGAGTTCGCCCGTCAGCGCGCCGCGATCGACGGCGCCACGGATCCCTCGCGCCTGCGGCTGCTGGTCGCCGCGGAGTCCGCCGGGAGCCTGATCGCGGCCGAGCTGCACGCCGCCGGGATCCCCTGGGACGTCGCCGAGCACGACCGGATCCTCGCCGAGTCCCTCGGGCCCCGGCCCTCCCCCGGGCATCCGCCGGCGCGGATGGTGGAATCCGCCGCCCAGGTGCGGGAGGCCCTGGGCGATCCTCAGCTGAGCCTGGACTCCCCGCCGCGGCTCCTGCGCGCCCTGCACCGCGCCGAGATCGATGTGGAGTCCACCTCGAAATGGGAGCTGACGCGCTACGACCACCCGGCGATCGAGCCGCTGCTGCGCTACAAGAAGCAGTCCCGCCTGCTCGCCGCGAACGGCTGGGCATGGCTGGACGAGTGGGTGCACGAGGGTCGCTACCGACCCGTGTACGTGCCCGGCGGCGTCGTCACCGGGCGCTGGGCCAGCAGCGGTGGCGGCGCGCTGCAGATCCCCCGGCAGCTGCGACCGGCGCTCCGGGCCGACGAGGGCTGGCGCCTGGTGAGCGCGGACGTCGCCCAGCTCGAACCACGGGTGCTCGCCGCGATGTCCGCCGACACCGCGATGGCGACCGCCGGCGCCGGGAAGGACCTCTATTCGGGGATCGTCGACGCCGGGATCGTCGCCTCCCGCCAGGAGGCCAAGGTGGGCGTGCTGGGCGCGCTGTACGGCGGCACCACCGGGGACAGCGGCCGGGTGGTCCCGCGGCTGCGGAGGACCTTCCCCGACGCCATGGCCCTGGTGGACGGCGCCGCCGCCACCGGTGAGCGCGGAGGGACGGTCTCGACCTGGCTGGGTCGCTCCTCCCCCGCTCCCGAGGCGGCCTGGACGCAGGCCCAGACCAGTGCGTACCGCCCCGAAGCGTCCTCCGGCGAGCAGGAGCGGGCGCGACGCTCCGCGCGCGATCGTGGCCGCTTCACCCGCAACTTCGTCGTCCAGGGCACGGCTGCGGAATGGGCGCTGTCCTGGCTCGCGGCGCTGAGACTCGCGCTGGGGCGCTTCGAACCGGTGGCCCCCGAGGCCGCGGCACCCGCCTCGGGCCCCGTGTTCGCGCGCCGTGCGCACCTCGCGTTCTTCCTCCACGACGAGGTGATCGTGCATGCGCCGGCTGATCAGGCCGAGGCCGCCGCCGAGGCCATCCGTGCGACGGCCGACGCTGCGGGACGGCTGCTGTTCCCCGGCAGTCCGGTCGACTTCCCACTGGACCTCACGATCACCGAGCGCTCCCCGGCGTCATAGGCGCGGGCTCGTCCCTGGCACGGGGTCTTCTCAGCCGCCGGCTCGGCTCCGCCCCGTCTCGATCTCGCCGGCCTCGTCCTGATCCAGCGCGGCCAGCCCGACACTGACGAGACCCGTCGCCGCGCCCATGACCAGTCGCGGCACGGGGACGCCCCGGGACCGCAGAGCTCCCTCCACCCGGCGATCCACCCAGATCCCGGCAGCGCCCGCTGCCGCGGTGAGGCCTCCGAGCCCGAGGGCGAGGCCGATGCGGAAGCGCTCGGAGGCGGGTCCTCCCGGCTCGAGGAGGGCCTCACCGGCCTCGTCCACCACGGGAGCGGCACCCTCGGCGGCTCCGGGCTCCGCCGCACGCCGCGCAGAGGGTTCCTCGGGTCCGGAGTCCGCCGGCTCGCTCGTCTCCGGGGCGACGGGCTCCCCGCCGCCTCCGGGACCTTGGCCGACATAGACGACGAGCCCTGCCAGGGCTGCGGGGACCGCGACGTAGCAGACCTGCACCGGCCGCGGCAGCCGATGGAGCGGGATGCTTCCGAGCGCCGCCGCAGCTGCGCCTCCCACGACGTGGGCAAGGATCGTCGGGCGTCGTGCTGCAGGCATCGGTGGATCGCTCCTGGTGGTCGGTGGCGTGGGCCGCAGCCTGGGGGCACGGCCATCGATTCGGGTCTCGACGGTACCGAACAGGGGCCGGCCTTCGGCCCCGACGAACGGCTGGATCTCCTGCGACGCTCGCAGGGCACGCAGCGGGCGGCGCCGCAGGGGGCCCGCACGGTGCGCGCTATGCCGGGATCACCCGGCCGCAGGCGTGCGCCGGCCTCCGCACGCTGAGGACGGTGCGGTCGTCCGCTCGGATCTGACGGAGGATAGGGGCATGCGCCTGTGGACCCTGCACCCCCGTCACCTCGATCGCCCGGGGCTGACCGGCTGCTGGCGGGAGTCGCTGCTCGCCCAGGCCGTCCTCGCCGGCAGGACCACGGGCTACCGCTCCCACCCTCAGCTCGAGCGGTTCCGCGCCCAGGAGGACCCGATCGCCGCCGTCGGGGCCTACCTCGAGGCACTTGCCGAGGAAGCCGCCGAGAGGGGCTACCGCTTCGACCGTTCCCGTATCGACCGCCCACGCACGGCGGCGGACCAAGGGGCCGCCGGGCATGGGCCCGACGGGCAAGGGGACCACGGCGCGCCTGTGTCCGTCGACCGGATCCCGGTGACCGAGGGACAGATCGCGGTGGAGTGGGAGCATCTGCTGCTCAAGCTGTCCCGACGGGACCCTGAGCGCTGGGAGCGGGAGTCCGCCCGCACCGGGCCCGAGCTGCACCCGCTGTTCGAGGCGGTCCCCGGAGACGTCGAGCCCTGGGAACGCGCCGCGCGGTGAGGGAGCCCGCCCGGAGCGATGGCTCTGAGCGCCGTCTCTGAGCGAGAGCTCTGCCCCGGTCCGTCACCTCTGCTCGGCGAAGATCGTGGCGAACCTGCCGTCAAGGGCGAGCAGGTCCTCGTAGGTCCCCTGCTCGGCGACCCGGCCCTCGTCGATGACGTAGATCCGGTCCATCTCCTTGAGGGTCCATGCCCGATGGGAGACGACGATCGTGATCCTGCGGTGCTTCGTCCGCTGCAGCTCGTGGAAGATCTCCTGCTCGGCCTCCGCGTCGATCGCTGACGTCGGCTCGTCCAGCACCCAGACCGGGGCGTCCCTCAGATATATGCGAGCGAGCGCGAGCCTCTGCCACTGGCCCCCGGAGATCCCGACACCGCCCCACTGCTCCCCGAGCTGCTGATCCAGAGCATCCGGCATCGCAGCGACCATCTCCGCCGCGTGCGCGGAGCGCAGGGCGTCCCAGATCTCCGCATCCGTCACGTCCTCCCGGGGAGAGCCGAGGCGGACGGCCTCCCGCACCGTGAGCTCGAAGCGGCCGAACTCCTGGGTGAGCAGACCGAACCTCGCGAGCCACGCGGCCTCGCTGAGCTCCGAGCGACCCACCCCGTCCAGGAGGACCTCACCTGCTCGGGGCGTCACCAGACCGAGCAGTGCGTTGACCGTGGTGGTCTTCCCGGCACCGTTCACCCCGACCAGCGCGATCACCTCACCGAGGCGAGCCTCGATGCTCACGTCGGTGATCGCGTCGACGGTTCGGCCGCTGTATCGATGCGTGAGATGCTCCCCGCGAAGTTCTCGCACCGCAGGCGCGACCGCGTGCATCCGGCTCGGTCTGCCCACGGAGAGGAACCGATGGAACCCTCGGGCGAGCGGCAGGGTCTCGATGGCGAGCCCTGCATTCAACCCCGCTCCGGCGGACGCGGTCATCGCCGCCATCACCCCGTAGATGCCGGCCACGGCCGGCGACTCGAACCGGGCACCGACGACGACCGAGACGATCGCGCCCCCGAGGAGCAGCGCCGCCACGAGGCCGCTCAGCAGGCTCCCCGTGATCTGTGGGCGCACCGCCCTGGCCATGATGGAGTCGATCGCCCGCCAGCGATCCGCCACCATCTGCCCGACTCGCTCCGAGGTCCCCAGACCGGCCAGCTCCGTCGCCGAGCGTTGACGCACGATGAGCTCTCGCAGGTAGCGCTCCCTGTCGTAATGCGGACTGACCGTCTCCCACTGCGATTCCCAGACGCGCGAGAGATGCCGAGAATAGATCAGCGGAGGGATGAGGGCGATGAGGGTGAGCACACCGGCGAGCGGGCTGAACGCGAAGACGGCGGCGATGACTCCGAGCGAGGACAGCAGTGCCATCAGCGCATCCATGTACTGCTTGAAGGACCAGGCGATGCCCTCTCCGATGGCGCGGGAGTGCCGCTCCACCTGGGAGGCGACCGCGGAGTTGACCAGTTCTTCCGGTGGGATCCGCGATGCTTCGCGGACGAGCGAGGAGTTCAGCTCGGCCTGCAGCCGCTGGGCGGCACGGTGCTGGAGGTCGCCGCATATCGACGATGCCGACGGACTCAGCCCGACCACCAGGATCATGGCGAGGAGCAGGCCTGCCACGTCGACAAGACGTTCCGTGTCCCCGAGCGCCGAGATCAGTGCCGCGATGAGCAGGACCTGCAGCGCAGGCACGGCGGCCAGGGCCAGCGACAGCAGCGTCGTCGAGATGATCAGGAACGGAGCCGCCGACACGGCGCGCCGGGAGACCCACGCGATGGTCCGCACGTGCCCTCCCCCGTCGTCGACGTCGAGCTGTCCGGTTCGCTGCGGACGAACCGGACGAGTCTCTCACGTCGTCACGACGAGCGCTGGATCGCGCGCAGCTCCTTCTTGAGCTCCTGGACCTCGTCGCGCAGTCGGGCAGCCTGCTCGAACTGGAGGGTCTCGGCCGCCTGATGCATCTGAGCGGTCATCTCGTCGATCATGCCGGTGAGGGACGCGACCGGGTCGTCCCCGAGATCGACGGTGCGACCGCTGACCGCGTCCACGGCGTTCGAGCGCGCACGGTCGCGAGCCACCCGTTCCTTGCCGGAGCGGTAGTCGGTGGCCATCAGGGTGTCGGTGTCGATGTCCTCGCGGGCGAGCATGTCCGTGACATCCGCGATGCGTTTGCGCAGCGGCGTCGGATCGATGCCGTGCTCGGTGTTGTAGGCGATCTGCTTCTCGCGGCGGCGGTTCGTCTCCTCGATCGCGGACTCCATCGAGTCGGTGATGCGATCGGCATACATGTGCACCTGACCGGAGACGTTGCGGGCCGCGCGCCCGATCGTCTGGATCAGCGAGGTGCGCGAGCGCAGGAAGCCCTCCTTGTCCGCGTCGAGGATCGCCACCAGCGACACCTCGGGGAGATCCAGGCCCTCACGCAGCAGGTTGATGCCGACCAGCACGTCGAACTCCCCCTGTCGCAGGGAGCGCAGCAGTTCGATGCGGCGCAGCGTGTCCACGTCGGAGTGCAGGTACTGCACCCGCACCCCGTTCTCCAGCAGGAAATCGGTGAGGTCCTCGGCCATGCGCTTGGTCAGCGTGGTCACCAGCACGCGCTCGTCGCGCTGGACCCGCTTGTCGATCTCCTCGCGCAGATCGTCGATCTGGCCCTTGACGGGCTTGACGATGACCTCGGGGTCGATGAGCCCGGTGGGCCGGATGATCTGCTCGACCACGCCCTGAGCCTTGCCCAGCTCGTAGTCCGCCGGCGTCGCGGAGAGGTAGACGGTCTGGCCGGTGCGCTCGGTGAACTCCGAGAAGGTGAGCGGGCGGTTGTCCAGGGCACTGGGCAGGCGGAAGCCGAAGTCGACCAGCGTGCGCTTGCGGGAGCGGTCGCCCTCGAACATCGCGCCGATCTGGGGGACGGTCACATGGGACTCGTCGATCACCAGCAGGAAATCCTCCGGGAAGTAGTCCATGAGGGTGTTCGGCGCGCTGCCGGGATCGCGACCGTCGAGGTGGCGGGAATAGTTCTCGACGCCGTTGGTGGAGCCGACCTGCCGCAGCATCTCCAGGTCATGCGTGGTGCGCATCCGCAAGCGCTGCGCCTCGAGCAGCTTGTTCTGCGCCTCGAGCTCCTCGAGCCTCTCGGCGAGCTCGACCTCGATGGTCCCGATCGCCCGGGAGAGGCGCTCGGGGCCGGCCACGTAGTGGGAGGCCGGGAAGATGTGGATGTGGTCCTCCGCCCGGATCACCTCGCCGGTCATCGGGTGCAGCGTGTACAGCGCATCGATCTCGTCGCCGAAGAACTCGATGCGGATCGCGAGCTCCTCGTACATCGGGATGATCTCCACGGTGTCGCCGCGCACCCGGAACGTGCCGCGCTCGAAGGCGACGTCGTTGCGGTCGTACTGCATGTCCACGAAGCGGTGCAGCAGCTCGTCACGGTCCATCTGCTGACCGGTGCTGAGCTGCACCATCCGGTCCACGTACTCCTGCGGGGTGCCCAGGCCGTAGATGCAGGAGACCGAGGAGACCACGACGACGTCCCGTCGCGTCAGCAGCGAGTTCGTGGCACTGTGGCGCAGCCGTTCCACCTCGGCGTTGACCGAGGAGTCCTTCTCGATGAAGGTGTCCGACTGCGGGACATACGCCTCGGGCTGGTAGTAGTCGTAGTACGAGACGAAGTACTCCACCGCGTTGTGCGGCAGCAGCTCACGGAACTCACTGGCCAGCTGCGCGGCGAGCGTCTTGTTGTGGGCCATCACCAACGTGGGGCGCTGCACCTGCTCGATGAGCCACGCAGTGGTCGCGGACTTGCCGGTGCCTGTCGCACCGAGCAGCACGACGTCCTGCTCGCCGTCGTTGACGCGGCGGGTGAGATCCGCGATGGCCGTCGGCTGGTCTCCCGAGGGCGAGTACTCGGAGACCACCTCGAAGGGATGCTCGGCGCGGACCAGATCGGTGACAGGACGCATGATCCGAGCCTACGTCCCGTCTCCGACACACGAAACGACGCGATGCCGGAGTCAGCGCACGGCGGAATCCTCTGCCTGCTGGAGCACCGCGCCCAGCGCCCGGTCCGCGCGGCAGGCGAGGACCTCCCGGTCCCCGGTGTTGAGGATCAGCCGATCGGCGCGCCGGATCCGCTCGAGATCGGTGACCTGAGCCGCCATGATCGACTCGACATAGGTGCGGTCCCGGCCACGATCACGCACCACGCGATCGATGCGGTCCTCCCGCCGGGCCAGCACCGCGATGACGGCCAGATAGTCGTCCTCGTGGTCCTTCTCCAGCAGCAGCGGACTGTCGTGCACCACCAGCGTCTCCCCCGCCAGCACCGCGGCACGCTCCTCGGCGGCGACCGCCTCGTCGACCCGGCCCAGCACGATCGCCTCGAGCGCTGCGCGGGCCTCGTCATCGGCGAAGACCAGGGTCGCGAGGGCCGCACGATCGATCGTCCCCTGACGATCCCGATAGCGCTCCCCGAAGCGGTCGACGGCTTCCTCGACCCCCGCGCCGGGCACGTCCAGCACAGCACGTGAATGCGCATCGAGGTCGACCACGCGGTGCCCGGCCCGACGCCATTGCTCGGCCACGGTGGACTTCCCCGAGCCGATGCCGCCGGTCAGGCCGATGCGGAGCAGGGACGAGGGCGAGGACGCGGTCATAGCGCGATCGTACGGCGTGATCGGACGCGGTGATCGGACGCCTCAGACGACTCAGACGGCTCAGACGGCTCAGACGGCTCACTCGCGTCGGATCATTCGGACGCGCCGGACGAGCTGGCGGCCCGGCCCCCCGCGAAGAGCCCGGCGGACGACTCCTTCCGCGGACGGCGGGCCGCCTGCCCTCGCCGCGGGCTACCGTCGAGGCGTGGACCCCCTCGAGCTGCTCATCTCCAATGACTTCCTGCGCGTGCTGGATCTCATCGGCGTGTTCGTCATGGGAGTGGCGTCGGGAGCCCTGGCCGCCCGGCTCAAATTCGATGCCGTGGGCTTCGCGATCATCGGGATCGCCGCCGGACTCGGCGGCGGTCTGGTGCGAGACCTGATCCTCGACTACGGGACTCCGGCGGCGTTCGACGGCCCCTGGTACCTGGCCTGCGCACTCGCCGGCTCGCTGTTCTCGTTCCTGATCTCCCCGGAGGGCCCGTGGTGGCGCCGTACGGTGACGGCGCTGGACATCGCGGCGATGGGGCTGTGGGCCGCGACCGGCACGGCGAAATCCATGGGATACGGGCTGGATCCGCTGCCGGCGATCCTGCTGGGGATCACCAGCGCCGTCGGCGGAGGCGTGATCCGTGATGTGCTCGTCGGCCGCATCCCGGCGATCTTCGGCGGCGGCCCCCTGTATGCGACCGGGGCGCTCGTGACCGCGATCATCACGTGGGTCGTGATCGCGCTCGGCATCCCGTCGCCGTTCGTGCTCGTCGCCGTAGCGCTCGGAGCGCTGCTGGCGGGTCTCGCGTCGTGGCGGCGCTGGTCGCTGCCCAAGCACGGCGAGTGGGAGGTGACCATGTCGGCCTCGCAGCTGAAGGCACTGGTGCGCCGCACCCGACGCTCCGAGCGGGAGCGGGTGGCTCTGGAGACCGGCGCGATCCCGGTGATCGATGCGACCACCGACGACCTCGCCGATGACGTGAGCTTCCTGGACCCTGATTCCGGCCAGTACGCCGAGCGCACCTTCCACGACGGCGATCACACGGAGGGGCACGACCGCTCCGCCGGACGCGTCGTGGGCACCCAGGGCCAGGCGAGCACCGACGGCGACGCGACCGTGGGGCCGAACCGGGGCGACGCCGATGAGCAGGCCGACGAGCAGGAACCACCTGCCGAGGAACTGTGACCATCCGACCTGCTGAACCCCGCAAACCTCAGTCTCAACATGGGGTTCAGGGTTACTCGAGCACCCACGGCTTCAACCTCAACGTGAGCTTCAGGCTTGGGAGCGTCCCTGCAGGTCGGCGCGGCACATCGGCACTGCTCCGCGCCGAGCCGGTGCTGCGCCGGTGAGGTGCGGGTGATGTCAGGGGCGCAGCAGCTCGAGCATCCGGGCGACATCGTCCGCCTCGAGCTGGCCCGGCGCCGAGCGGGGCCCGGCGGTCGCGAAGGTCGCTGCGCTGCCGAAGGTCTCGGCCGCGACCCGGCTGGCGACGCCGAGGGGCCCCATGCTGATCGCGATGTGCGGCCCGGCCCCTTCCGAGGCGACCGTGAGGCTCGCGGACATCAGCGTCAGGACGTCCCGCGGGGTCTGCGGCGTCACAGCGATCTTCGGGACGTCCGCCCCGAGGCGTCGCTGGGAGCGCAGCAGCTCGCACAGCTCCTCCTCCTCGGGCGTGCCCTCGAAGTCGTGGTACGACCCCACCACGACCACGCCGTTGCGATGCGCGGTCGAGACCACGCGGGACACGATCGCCGGGGCCCGTGAGGTCTCCACGTCGATCATGTCGACCTGTGACTGCGTGCCGGCGCGCCGCTCCCCCATCAGGGCCTCGAGCAGCACGGCCAGATCGATGTCGCGGATCTGCCGGCCGCCTCCCTCCGCGGAGGTCCTCACGGTCGCCAGCAGCGCGCGGTCCGGGCCGAGCGCGGCCCGCAGCCGCGGGAGCGTGGCGAGCACGACGTCCCGATGGTCCTCGGCGTCGTCGAGATCGGGGCGGAAGAGATCGATCCGCCATTCGATGATGCGCGCCGGGGTCGCGACCGCCGCAGCGGCCTGCTCCATGACGGCCTCGTGGTCATCGCCCACCAGGGGCACGATGATCTCGGGGCGCGCACGCCCGAGCTCGATGCCTCGTACGGTGGCCGTGATCGGGATGCTCTCGGTCATCGGTTCCTCCCTCATTCAGCAGTGATCGCCGCGTAGGCGGACAGCAGCAGGACAGGATCGGGGCCCTCGAGCCGAGTCACCTTGCCGACCCGGTCCAGGACGACGAAGCGCAGCACGCCGGCGCGGGTCTTCTTGTCGCGCTTCATCGCGTCCTCGAGCTTCGGCCACTGGCGGTCGCGGTAGGTGGTGGGCAGTCCGAGAGAGGTGAGCACGGAGCGGTGGCGGTCCACGTCGGCCTCCGAGAGCTTGCCCGCGAGGTGGGAGAGCTCGGCGGCGAACATCATGCCGACCGACACGGCCGCTCCATGGCGCCACTGATAGCGCTCGTTGCGCTCGATGGCGTGGGCGAGCGTGTGGCCGTAGTTGAGGATCTCGCGGTTGCCCTGCTCGGTGAGGTCCTCGGAGACCACCTCGGCCTTGATCCGGATCTTGCGTTCGACGACCTCCCGGAAGGCATCGGTGGACACGTCGAGCACGGCCTGCGGGTCCTCCTCGATGATCTCGAGGATCCGCTCATCGGCGATGAATCCGCCCTTGACCACCTCGGCGAGGCCGGCGGCGACATCATGCGCGCCGAGGCCCGCGAGCACGTCCAGGTCGGCCACGACGGCGATCGGCGGGTGGAAGGCGCCGACGAGGTTCTTGCCCTCGGAGGTGTTGATCCCGGTCTTGCCGCCCACGGCTGCGTCCACCATCGCGGCGACCGTGGTGGGAACCTGCAGCACGTCGATGCCGCGCAGCCAGGAGGCGGCCACGAAGCCGGCCAGGTCGGTCGCGGCGCCACCGCCGAGCCCCACCACGAGGTCGCCGCGGCCGATCTCGGCCTGTCCGCACACTCCCCACAGGAAGCCGGCGACCTGGGCGGTCTTGGCCTCTTCGCCGTCGGGGACCTCGGCGGCGAAGGCTTCGCGCCCGCTGTCCACGATCGCGGAGCGCACCTCGTCGGCGACCTCGCGCAGGCTCGGCTGGTGCACGATGACGACGCGTCGCACGCGGTCGGGGATCAGGCCCGGGATCGACTCCAGGATCCCGCGGCCGACGTGCACCTCGTATCCGCCGGTCGGGGTGGTCACAGGGATCACGGTCGTGCTCATGAATCCTCCTTCTCCGGGGCGGCCAGGAGGTCCTGCCCCATCATGTCGGTGATGCCGCGCGCGACAGCGGCGGCGCTGCCGCGGCCGGCGTCGATGCGCCAGCGGGCCAGGTCCTGGTGGACGGGGTCACGTTCGAGGGCGAGCTCGCGCCAGCGGACCATGGGATCGGCGTCGCCGGCGAGCAGGGGGCGGCCGCTGCCCCGGCCAAGCCGGACGGCGGCGAGCTCCGGGGAGATCTCGAGCAGCACGAGGGGGCCGCCGCGGAGCAGCTCCCGCGAAGCGGGGTGCATCGCCGCTCCCCCGCCCAGGGCGAGCACGCCCCGGCAGGTGGTGAGGGCGCGAGCGAGCATCTGCGCCTCGAGCTCGCGGAAGCCGGGCTCCCCCTCGGTGCGGAAGATCTCCGGGATGGGGCGCCCGGCCTCGGCGACGATCATCGCGTCGAGGTCGTCGAAGGGGACCTCGAGGCGGGCGGCGAGCACTCTGCCGACGCTGGTCTTGCCGGCCCCCATCGGGCCGAGCAGGATCACGGCCGGGCCGACGAGGTCGGTCACGATGCTGCGCCCGCGCCACCGCCCACGATCCGGGACTGCAGATCCACCGTGCCCGCCAGATGGGCACGGATCTCCTCGACGCTGTCCCCGCCGGTCTTCTCCAGCAGTGCGTCGACCAGGGTGAGAGCGACGACGGCCTCCGCGATCACCGCGGCGGGCGCGACCGCGCAGACGTCCGAGCGCTGGTGGTTCGCGGTGGTCTGCTCGCCGGTGGCGACATCGATGGTGCGCAGCGCGCGCGGGACGGTGGAGATCGGCTTGAGCGCTCCTCGGACCCGCAGCACCTGACCGTTGGTCATGCCGCCCTCGAGGCCTCCGGCGCGGTTCGTGGCCCGCGGGACGTCCTGCCCGGCGTCCGCCGCGTCGCCGATGAGGATCTCGTCGTGGGCGACGGAGCCGCGGCGGGCCGCGGTGGCGAAGCCGTCGCCGATCTCGACGCCCTTCATGGCCTGGATGGACATGACCGCATGGGCGAGGCGGCCGTCGAGCTTGCGATCCCACTGGGTGTGCGAGCCGAGCCCCACGGGCAGGCCGTAGGCGAGCACCTCGACGACGCCGCCGAGGGTGTCGCCGTCGGCCTTCGCGGCGTCGACCTCGCTGACCATCTCGGCGGAGGTCTCGGCGTGGAAGCAGCGCAGCGGATCCGCGTCCAGAGCGGCGCCGTCCTCGGGGGCCGGCAGCGGAGCGTCCTCGGGGCCCCGCACGGAGCCGACGGAGAGGGTGTGGGAGACGAGGCGGATGCCTGCGGTCTGCTCGAGGATCGCGGCGGCCACGCGGCCGGCGACCACGCGAGCGGCGGTCTCTCGCGCGCTCGCGCGCTCCAGGATCGGACGGGCCTCGTCCAGGCCGTACTTGAGCATGCCGGAGAGATCGGCGTGACCGGGACGAGGACGGGTCAGCGGGCGGTTCCGGGCGATCTCGCGCTCGTCGCCGGTGCCGGCATCCACCAGGAGGTCCTCGCGGGGCACCGGATCCGCGCTCATGACCTTCTCCCACTTGGGCCATTCCGAGTTCGCGATCTCGATCGCGATCGGAGAGCCGAGCGTGCGCCCGTGACGGAGGCCGCCGTGGATCGTCAGCACGTCCTGCTCGAACTTCTGCCGGCTGCCGCGGCCATGCCCGAGCCGCCGTCGGGCGAGAGCCGCCTTCAGGTCGTCACTGGTCAGCTCGATCCCGGCGGGGACGCCGTCGAGCAGGGAGATGAGGGAAGGGCCATGGGATTCCCCGGCCGTGAGCCAGCGCAACATGGGGCCGATTCTCTCATGACGACGGCGTGCACCGGGTGGGCGTCCGTGCTGCACGGACGCCCACCCGGATCCTTCTCACGATGCGTCGTTCACGGACCGTCGATGCTCACCAGGAGTCCGGGCGTCTCCCCGGTGGTCGGGATCGGCAGCAGTGTCACCCCCACCTCACGCCCGGAGCCGTCCTCCACGGCCGTGCCGCGCACCGGCTCCGGGATGGCGAGGTCGACATCGCCGTCGACATCGGTCACCGTCATGTCGTCGCGACCGACGCCGTCGAGCACGAAGTTCGCCCGCTCGGTGGCGAGCTCCGGATCGAGCACCTGCTGCACGTCGTCCTGCTCGCCGAACGCCGGGTAGACCCCGGTGCCGTTCAGCCCGTCGTTCAGCCCCGTCGCCGCGGCGTCGGAGAGGGGCGCATCCTGTGCGAAGTACAGCCAGTAGTCGCTCTCCGCGGTGGAGGACGGCGAGATGTACGCGTAGTAGGTCTCCTCCTCGCCGCTGACACCGACCACTGTGCAGGTCGTCACGCTCTGAGGATCGTCCATGTCCAGACCGCTCGCGCACGTCGCAGAGTCGCTCAGATCCAGGTTCGCCGCCGCGGCGTACAGCTCCTTCGCCACGCCCTTCGACGACACGGTAGGGTCCGTCGGCTCGGCGAAATCCTTGCTGCCCGTGGTGAGGAGATCCGTGGGCTCGCCGGATCGGGCGTCGAGCTGAACCTCGGACACAGCTCCCTGCTGCGCGGAAACGGCCTGCTGGGGCGCAGAGTCCGCACTGGCCAGAGTGGCGCCGCCGAAGGCTGCAGCCGCCACGAGCGGGGCGCAGAATCCGAGGGCGGTCAGGGTGCGGATGCGCTGCCGGCTGGTCATCGTCGTCTCCTTCGATCTGTGACCGAGTGCCTCGTGGCCTCCCGGGACCCGCAGGCGGTCGAAGGATCTGGGGCGACTGACAGCTGCCACCATCACCCTTGACCTTTCGTTTACAGTTCTGCGGTTCGCCCATGAACCTTCCATGGTGCTGCGGTGACGTCAACGCCATTGCCCGGACGGCCATCGCTTCCTCACAAACCATTCACGTCCGCCGACGCCAGGGCCTACGCACCAGGATCCGCCGTCCTGGCCCTCGAAGACGCTCGGTCCCGTCGGACGAACGGGCCCGGCCGACGAGACCGGGCATCCAGCACCTGGCGTCAGTCCTCGTCGAGCTCGACGGACTCCAGCGGGGTGAGCCGCTCGACCAGCGGGACCACGTCGGCGATGCCGTCCAGCACCGTGGTGGGGCGGAACGGGTACTGGGCGATCTCCTCCTCGCGCGTCGATCCCGACAGCACGAGCACCGAGCGCATGCCGGCCTCGAGGCCGGACTTCACATCGGTGTCCATCCGGTCACCGATCATCACCGAGGTCTCCGAGTGCGCACCGATGCGATTCAGCGCGGTGCGCATCATCAGCGGGTTCGGCTTGCCGATGTAGTACGGGTGGATGCCGGTGGCGGCGGTGATCATCGCCGCGACGGCTCCGGTGGCCGGCAGCGGGCCTTCGGCACTGGGACCGGTGACGTCCGGGTTGGTGGCGATGAACTTCGCGCCGCCCTTGACCAGGCGGATCGCTCGCGTGATCGCCTCGAACGAATACGTGCGGGTCTCCCCCAGGACGACGAACTCGACATCGCTGTCGGCAAGAATGAAGCCCTCCTCATGCATGGCGCTCGTCAGGCCGGCCTCACCGATCACGTACGCCGAGGAACCGGGCGCCTGCTCGGCGAGGAAGCGGGCGGTGGCCAGGGCACTGGTCCAGATCGAGTCCTCGGGGATGTCGATGCCGCTGCGCGAGAGCCGGGCCCGCAGGTCTCGCGGGGTGAAGACGGAGTTGTTGGTCAGCACCAGGAAGGGCCGGCCGTACTGCTGCAGGGCAGCGATGAAATCGGCGGCGCCCGGGAGGGCGGCCTGCTCATGGACGAGCACGCCGTCCATGTCGGTGAGCCAGGAGTGGATCGGATGGTCGTCGAACGCGGTGGTCATGACACCAGTGTGCCCTGAGGACGGCCCGACGTGCAGGTCCATCCGGCCACGACCGCGCACGTGTCCTCACGCTGCCCGTCGGCCGACGGGGCGGAGGGGCCGGCCCGGCACCGAGACGCCGGAACGGCCCGGCCCCAGAAGGGACCGGGCCGTTCCGAGGAACGATCCGAGGATCAGTTGCCGGTGAGCTTGGCGCGCAGGGCGGCCAGGGCCTCGTCGGAGGCCAGGGTGCCCTCGTCCGAGGTGCTCGACTGGTAGGACGACTGCGCAGCAGCCGGCGCCGCGGACGGCGTCGAGGAGGAGGACTCCACTGCCGGGGCGTTCGCGGACTCCTCGTCGGCCTTGATGGCCTCGGCGACCTGAGCCTTGTGGGCGGTCCAGCGCTCGTAGGCGGCCGCGTACTGGCCCTCCCACACCTCGCGCTGGGCGTCGTAGCCCTCGAGCCACTCGTTGGTCTCCGGGTCGAAGCCCTCGGGGTACTTGTACTCGCCGTTCTCGTCGTACTCCGCGGCCATGCCGTACAGAGCCGGGTCGAACGTGGTGTCGTCGCCCTCGGGGTCGACGCCCTCGTTGGCCTGCTTGAGCGAGAGCGAGATACGACGACGCTCGAGGTCGATGTCGATGACCTTGACGAAGACGTCCTGGTCGACGGTGACGACCTGCTCGGGCAGATCCACGTGGCGCTGAGCCAGCTCGGAGATGTGCACGAGGCCCTCGATGCCGTCCTCGACGCGCACGAACGCACCGAAGGGAACCAGCTTGGTGACCTTGCCCGGCACGACCTCGCCGATGGCGTGGGTGCGTGCGAAGAGCTGCCACGGGTCTTCCTGAGTCGCCTTCAGCGACAGAGAGACGCGCTCGCGGTCCATGTCCACGTCGAGGACCTCGACGGAGACCTTCTGACCGACCTCGACGACCTCGGAGGGGTGATCGATGTGCTTCCAGGACAGCTCGGAGACGTGCACCAGGCCGTCGACACCGCCGAGATCGACGAATGCGCCGAAGTTGACGATGGAGGACACAGCACCCTCGCGGACCTGGCCCTTCTGCAGGGTCTGCAGGAAGTCCGAGCGGACCGCGGACTGGGTCTCCTCGAGGTAGGCACGGCGCGACAGGACCACGTTGTTGCGGTTCTTGTCGAGCTCGATGATCTTCGCCTCGATCTCCTGGCCGACGTAGGGCTGCAGGTCGCGGACGCGACGCATCTCGACGAGGGAGGCGGGGAGGAAGCCGCGCAGGCCGATGTCGACGATGAGGCCGCCCTTGACGACCTCGATGACGCGGCCGGTGACGACGCCCTCGTCTTCCTTGATCTGCTCGATCGTGCCCCAGGCGCGCTCGTACTGCGCACGCTTCTTGGACAGGATCAGACGGCCTTCCTTGTCCTCCTTCTGGAGGACCAGGGCCTCGATCTCATCGCCGACCTCGACGACCTCTCCGGGGTCGACGTCGTGCTTGATGGACAGCTCGCGCGAGGGGATGACGCCCTCGGTCTTGTAGCCGATGTCCAGGAGGACCTCGTCGTGATCGACCTTCACCACAGTGCCCTCGACGATGTCGCCATCGTTGAAGTACTTGATGGTGGCATCGATGGCGGCCATGAGCTCGTCGGCGCCGCCGATGTCGTTGATGGCGATCTGGGGGGTCGTGGTGTCGGTCATGTAGGTAAGGACTCCGTCGGGACAGGATTGAGTAGGAATGGTGGGCATGCAGCGCCCTCGGAAGGACGCGATCGGTGCAGGGACGGCGGAGCGTGAGGGACCTGGTGGATATCCACCTGGTCGCCGCAGACGGGCAGCCCCGTGCACAGACCTCGACAAGGTTACCAGCCATGCCCAGGATCCGCGAGGGGACCGAGCGTCCGAGGCGGCATGGCGCTGTGAGTTCGGTCCCGTCTGCCCGTCTGCCCCTCTGGTCGCTCTGCCCCCTCTGCGCTCGTCCGGCGCGAGTCGCCGCGCTGACTGCGCTCGCCTGGTGCGGATCGCCGCGCTGACGCGCTGCAGGACGGGGCCGCAGTCAGCACTCAGCGGCGGCGCAAACGGCCCGGGGCCGCTCTCAGTGAGCCGCTTCGAGCCAGTTCGCTCCGACGCCGATGCCGACCTCGAGCGGCACGGACAGCTCGAAGGCCGACCCCATGCCCTCGGTGATGACGTCGCGCACGGCCTGGTCCTCGCCGGCGGCGACGTCCACGACGAGCTCATCATGGACCTGGAGCAGCACGCGCGAGGTGAGCTCCTTCCGGCGCAGCAGCTCGTCGACCCGCAGCATCGCGAGCTTGATGATGTCGGCGGCGCTCCCCTGGATCGGGGAGTTCAGAGCGACGCGCTCGGCGTTCTCCCGTCGCTGACGGTTGTCCGAGGTGAGATCCGGCAGGTAGCGGCGGCGGCCGAGGATGGTCTCGGTGTAGCCCGTCGCGCGAGCCTTCTCGACGCTCTCGCGCAGGAAGTCCCGCACCCCGCCGAAGCGTTCGAAGTACCCGTCACGCAGACCGGTGGCCTCGGCCTGCGAGACGCGCAGCTGGCGGGCGAGGCCGAAGGCGCTGAGGCCGTAGGCGAGCCCGTAGCTGACCGCCTTGGTCTTGGACCGCATCGCGGGATCGACCTCGTCGGGGTCGACGTCGAACACGCGCGAGGCGACGAAGTTGTGGAGGTCCTCACCGGAGCGGAAGGCCTCGATCAGGCCGGCATCCTCGGACAGGTGCGCCATGATGCGCATCTCGATCTGCGAGTAGTCCGCCGTCATCAGCGAGCCGTAGCCCTCGGAGACGTGGAAGGCCGAGCGGATCCGTCGGCCCTCCTCGGTGCGGGTGGGGATGTTCTGCAGATTGGGGTTGTTCGAGGAGAGCCGGCCGGTCGCCGCGATGTTCTGGTGGAACGTCGTATGGATCCGACCCTCGGGCGAGATGAATCGCCGCAGGGTGTCGATGATCTGACGCATCTTCGTGACGTCGCGGTGCGCGAGGAGGTCCGCGAGGAACGGGTGCTGCGTCTTCTCGAACAGGTCGACCAGGGTCTCCGCGTTCGTGCTGTAGCCGGTCTTGGTACGCCGCCCCTTGGGGAGCTCGAGGCGCTCGTAGAGCACCTCCTGGAGCTGTTTGGGCGACCCGAGGTTGATCCGGTCGCCGTCGAGGTGGGAGAAGGCGGAGTCCGCGACCTCGCTCTGACGGGCGGCGTGCTCCTCGTCGAGCCCGGCCAGCACGGCGTCGTCGACCGCGATGCCCGTGGCCTCGAGCTCGCCGATCACCGCGGACAGCGGGAGCTCGAGGTCGTCGTGGAGCGAGGTGGCGCCGCGCTCCTCGAGCTCGTCGCGCAGCAGGTCCTCCAGACGCAGCACGGCGTCGGCCGCGCGGCCCAGCTGCTCGCCATCGGCTTCATCGGAGCCGAGGTCCAGCTCCTGCTGAGCGGCCGCGGCCTCGACCTGCAGATCCTCCTGCAGGTGGCGCATCGCCAGCCCTGCGAGATCCGTCGGGCGCTGGTCGGGTCGGCAGAGGAACTCGGCGATCGCGAGGTCGGTGCGCCAGCCCGCGATCCGGAGAGCGCGCCCCCGAGCCTGATGGCCGACGAGCTTGGTGTCGTGGGCGACCTTCGGGATCGCCGGATCGGCGAGCCACCCGGCGAGGGCGCGCTCGGCGGCGTCGTCCAGCTCGGCGAGGGTGATCACGGCGCGCGCGTCCTGGGTGGCCAGGGCGATCCGCAGCAGATCGCCCTGCCCCAGGGCCCAGCTCCCCTCGGTCGCGAGGGCCGCGCCCTCGGCGAAGGCCTCGCTCAGCAGCACGGGCAGCTCCGCCGAGGTCGGCTGCTGCAGCGGGGGCAGCTCGCGGGCGGGCGCCGCGGGGACCTCCTCGCCCTCCGCCAGGAAGCGCGTGGGGACGTCCTTGCGGATCGTGGGACCGAAGGCGAGCTCGTCGAAGACGGCGTTCAGCGTCGCGCCGTCGCCGCGCCCCAGTGTGTAGTGCTCCGGATCGGTGGGCAGCTCGAGATCGAGCACGGCGGCGTTCATGAGTCGGTTGCGTTCGACGTCCTCGAGATGGTCGCGCAACGACTGGCCGGCCTTGCCCTTGATCTCACCGGCGTGGGCGATGATCCCGGGCAGATCGCCGTACTGCACGATCCACTTGGCCGCGGTCTTGGGCCCGACGCCGGGGACCCCGGGGAGGTTGTCGGCCGCCTCGCCCACCAGGGCGGCGAGGTCCGGATAGCGCTCGGGCGGGATGCCGTACTTCTCCTCGACGGCGGCAGGGGTCATCCGGCGCATCTCGGTGACGCCCTTGATCGGCTGCAGCAGGGTGACGTTCTCGCCCACCAGCTGGATCGCGTCGCGATCGCTCGAGACGATCAGCGCCTCGCCGCCCTCGGCGGCCGTGCGGGTGGCGAGGGTCGCGATGACGTCGTCGGCCTCGTAGTCCTCGACGGTCAGCCAGCGCACGCCCAGCGCGTCCAGCACCTGCATGATCAGGTCGATCTGGCCGTGGAACTCTGCGGGCGTCTCGTCGCGTCCGCCCTTGTACTGGTCGTAGATGCGGTCACGGAACGTGCCGCCGGGCAGATCGAAGGCCACCGCGACGTGGGTGGGCTGCTCCGACGCCACGACGTTGATGATCATCCGGGTGAAGCCGTAGACGGCGTTGGTGGCCTGACCGCGCCCGTCGCTGAACCCGTCCGCGGGCAGCGCGAAGAAGGCGCGGAACGCCATGGCATGCCCGTCGATGAGGAGGATCCGCTGATCACCGATGTCGCTCGCAGTCATGAGGAGAAGTCTCGCACGTCCGCATGACAGGCGTGCCCGGCCGCGTGCCGTCGTCCCCTGCCCGGGCCGGGCCGGTCCGGACACGCGACCGCCCTGTGGCAACATCTGGGACATGACCGATATGACCTCCGTGCCCGAGGGCGGAACCGCCCGACTCGACGCCGAGCAGCTGAACGCGCTCTTCGGCCCGCTGATCCGCGACACGCTCGTCGAGCGCTGCGGCATGGAGCTGGTCTCGCTGGACGCCGACGGAGGCATCATGACGATGCCCGTGAAGGGCAACACCCAGCCGGCCGGACTGCTCCACGGCGGCGCCACCATCGCGCTCGCGGAGTCCGTCGCCTCGTTCGCGGCGATCCTGCGTGCCCGGGACGTCCACGGAGAGGGTGCGCAGGCGGTGGGCACCTCGGTCTCGGCGCTGCACCATCGCTCGGCCCGTTCGGGCCTGGTCACCGCGACCTGCACTGCCCGGCACTCCGGCCGACAGGTCGCCAGCTACCTGGTGGACGTGCACGACGAGGCCGGGACCCTGCTCAGCACCGTCACCGTGCAGACGATGCTGCTGCCTCCCCGCTGAGACCTCCACGCTGACCGGCGAAGCTGACTCACAGCACAGCACAGCACTGCGCTGCACAACGCAACGCGCCCGGGACTGCGCACCGCTCACGAGTCCTCGGGCTGCGCCGGGGTGCTCAGAGTGCCGTGCCCACCGCGGTGGGGCTCGTGAAGGACTTCTGGTTCGCGGTCGTCCAGGCCACCCCGCGGATCGACGTCGCCGAGACATCCTTGGTGGGCCCGAGCCGGAGCGTGCCCGCCCTGCCTGCGAAGGCGACCGATCCGGCGGACCCCGCCTCGGCGCCGGTGCGCAGGATGTCGCGGCACGTCCCGTAGTCCGTGCAGGCAGTCGATCCCTCCAGCACCCGCTGGACCGCACCGGCGATCGCCGCTCCGTCCACGGACAGGGCTTCCTGCGCGGCGAGGGCGGCCAGCATCACTGCGTCGTACGCCTGCTGCGAGTACGCGCAGCCGATGGTCTGCAGCTCCGGATCCGCGTTGAGCATCATGTTCAGGTGCTCCTCGGAGAGCTCGCCGCCCGGCTCGTACCCGGTCGCGGACTCGAGGCACCCGGCGGCCAGGCCCGCGCCGGAATAGTCGATGCTCGCCGCGGGGCCGAGTCGAGCCGGGATCGTCACCGTCCGCCGCCCGTTCTCGTCGCGAGACGCCGTGTGCAGAGCCGAGAGCAGGGTGCCGGCCTCCCCTCCCCCGTTGAGCACCAGCAGCGCCGGAGGGTCGTCCAGCAGGGCGGCCACCAGATCGTCGGTCGACCCGAGATCGCCGACGGGGTGGAAGCTCTCCAGGGCCACGGCTCCGCCGGCGGGCTCGAGGATCCGTCTGAGCTCCTGCACGAGGCTGCGTCCCTGCGCGGTCTCCTCGGAGACGTAGGCGAGAGTCCCGGCCGTCGACCCGTCGTCGGCGCTCGCGCGCAGGGCGATGTCCGCGTACAGCTGCGCGATGGCCGCGTCCTGCGGGGCCAGGCGGATCAGCATGTTCCCGGTGCGCACCTCGGGGGCCCGCACGCTTAGTCCGGAGGTGAACACGTCGATCACGGCGATGCCCGCCTCGGCGAGCAGCGGCATCGCCGTGGCCAGCGCCTCCTCGTCGAGGGAGGAGACCACGGCGCTCACGCCGGCCTCGGCCAGGCCGGCGATCTCCGCCGACAGATCGGCGCCGGTCTCCGGCGCCACGATCCGTTCCCGCATCGCCACCTCGTGGCCGAACAGGCCCTCGAAGGAGGCGTTGAGGTCGATCATCGCCTGATCGACGGCGACCGAGATCGCGCGCTCGAACGGTGCTGAACGGCCGTGGACGGCGCCGAGGGATCCGAGGACGAGCTCGGTCTCCGGCTCGTGGAGAGGCTCCGGGGCAGCGGCGGCCGTCGGCGCCGCACGCGCCCTCCGGAATCCGCCGGAGCACGCGCTCAGAGCGCCTGCGCCGAAGGCACCCACCCCGAGTCCCCGGATCAGCGTCCTGCGTCGCATCGGCATCGTCGTGCGCATCCCCTTTCCCCGCCGCCCCTCATCGCGGGGCGGGATGGCGCCCTGCCGTCAGTCCTTGCTCGAGCCGCCCAGCTGATCGACGACCGCGTCGGCGACCTCGCGCATCGTGAGCCGACGGTCCATCGACGTCTTCTGGATCCAGCGGAAGGCCTCCGGCTCGGACAGGCCCATGTTCGTCTGCAGCAGCCCCTTGGCGCGGTCCACGCGCTTGCGGGTCTCGAAACGCTCGCCGAGATCCGCAATCTCGGACTCGAGCTGGGTGATCTGCTGGTAGCGGGAGATCGCGATCTCGATCGCGGGCAGCAGGTCCGCCGGGGTGAAGGGCTTGACGACGTACGCCATCGCGCCGGCGTCCCGGGCCCGCTCGACGAGCTCGGCCTGGGAGAAGGCCGTGAGCATGACCACAGGGGCCAGATTGTCCTCACCGATGCGCTCCGCAGCGGTCACGCCGTCGGTCTGGGGCATCTTCACGTCCATCACGACCACGTCGGGCCGCAGCTCGCGGGTCTTGGATACGGCGCTCTCGCCGTCCCCCACCGCGGCGACGACCTCGAAACCGGCCTCGGTGAGGCTCTCCACGATGTCCATCCGGATGAGGCTCTCGTCCTCAGCCACGATCGCCGTGCGTCGGCGCTGCTCCTCCTCGGGGAGCGAGAGGTCCTGCTGGTCGTCGGGAAGGGAAGCGTTCTCGTCAGTCATAGTGCCCTGTATCTCGGGTAAGGCCTGTCACGGGGTGGTCTCCACGCCGTGGTCAAGGCAAGTGGTCATCAGCGGTATCCTAGTCCAGCCCTCCACGCCGGGGGCGAGCCGGGTTGGCGGAATGGTAGACGCGGCGCACTCAAAATGCGCTGTCCGCGAGGGCGTGCGGGTTCGAGTCCCGCACCCGGCACCGTGTCGGAGCCTGCACCAGATGTGGGTCGATACACACGACGGCGCCCGTCGGCCTTGCGGCCGCGGGCGCCGTCGTCATGCGGTGCGCTGCGTCAGTTCTGGGGTCCGGCCGCGATGCGGTCGGCCTCGATGCGAGCTGACTCGGTGCCGTCGAGGTCACCGATGCGGTGCACGCGCAGCGTGTTGGTCGAGCCGTGGACACCGGGAGGCGAGCCTGCCGCGATCACGACCAGATCGTTCTTCTGCAGTCCCTTGCTCTCGCGCAGCATCGCGTCGGCCTCGGACACCATCTGATCGGAGTCCGACTGCATGGGCACGAGGTGCGCCTCGATGCCCCAGGTGAGCGACAGCTGGCGGGCGACCTCGGGATACGGGGTCATCGCGAGCAGGGGAATCGTGGGGCGCAGGCGCGACAGGCGGCGTGCGGTGTCCCCGGACTCGGTGAAGGTCACCAGGTACTGCGCCGAGAGCTGATCGCCGATCTCCGCCGCCGCACGCGTGATCGCGCCGCCGCGGGTGTGCGGGATGGTGCCCAGCGGGAGGATGCGGTCCGCGCCGTTCTCCTCCGTGTTGGTGATGATGCGGGCCATGGTGCGGACCGCCTCGAAGGGGTACGCGCCGACGCTGGTCTCGCCGGAGAGCATGACGGCGTCCGCACCGTCGAGGATGGCGTTGGCGCAGTCCGAGGCCTCGGCTCGGGTGGGGCGGGGGCTCGTGATCATCGACTCGAGCACCTGGGTGGCGACGATGACCGGCTTCGCGTTGCGACGGGCGAGCTCGATGGCGCGCTTCTGCACCAGCGGGACCTGCTCGAGGGGCAGCTCGACGCCGAGGTCGCCGCGGGCGACCATGATGCCGTCGAAGGCGCCGACGATGGAGCGCAGCGCGCGGACCGCCTGCGGCTTCTCGATCTTGGCGATGACCGGGACGCGACGCCCCTCCTCCTGCATGATGCGCAGGACGTCGTCCATGTCGTGGGCATCGCGCACGAAGGACAGCGCGATGACGTCGGCGCCGAGCTTCAGGCCCCAGCGCAGGTCGGCGATGTCCTTCTCGCTCATCGCGGGGATCGACACAGCGACCCCCGGGAGGTTGATGCCCTTGTTGTCGGAGACCGGACCGGGGACCTCGACGACAGTGGTCACGTCGGTCTCGGAGACGTCGGTGACGCGGATGGACACCTTGCCGTCGTCGATCAGGAGCACGTCGCCGGGGCGGCAGTCGCCCGGCAGGCCCTTGAACGTGGTCGAGACGCGCTCCTTCGTGCCGACGATGTCGTCGGTCGTGATCACGAGGGTGTCGCCGACCTCGAGCTGGTGGGGACCGTTCTCGAACTTGCCGAGGCGGATCTTGGGACCCTGGAGGTCGACCAGGACGGCGACGTTGCGACCGAGGTCCTCGGCGGCCTTGCGGATGTTCGCGTAGACCTGCTCGTGATCGTCGTAGGTGCCATGGCTGAGGTTCATCCTCGCCACGTTCATCCCGGCTTCGATCAAGGTACGAATCTGCTCGTAGGTGTTGGTCGCCGGACCGAGTGTGCAGACGATCTTCGCTTTACGCATATCAACCCATCTATCGTTCGAATAAGGGCCGCGGCCCCGCCGGCGGACACCACGAAGTGCTCTGCCGGACTGGCCGCAGCATCGCGTGGTCACCTCTAGTGTTTCATACCGTGACGGGCTTCTCCCCAGGACTCACCGGAGCAGGGAGCGACGAGGCGCCCATGAGGTGACGATCCACCGCCGCGGCGCAGGACCGGCCCTCGGCGATCGCCCACACGATGAGGCTCTGGCCCCGCGCGCAGTCGCCGGCGGTGAACACGTCCGGGGCGCTCGTGGCCCACTCCCCGTCGTGCACGATCGTGCCCCGGGAGGTGAGCTCCACGCCGAGATCGGAGAGCAGCCCCTGCTCCTGGGTCCCCGTGAAGCCCATGGCGATCAGGACGAGAGTCGCCGGCAGCACGGTCTCGGTGCCCGGCGCGGGTCGGCGCCGGCCGTCACGGATCTCGGTGCGGGCCACCTTCAGGCCCGTGACCGCTCCGTGCTCGTCGACGGTGAAGCCGGTGGTCGAGGCGAGATAGCTGCGGTCGCCGCCCTCCTCGTGCGCCGTGGAGACCTCGAAGAGCACGGGATGCGTGGGCCAGGGCTGGCTCTCGTCCCGCTCCGACGGGGGCTGGGTGCCGATCGCGAGCGTCGTGACGGAACGGGCGCCCTGGCGCAGCGCGGTGCCCAGGCAGTCCGCGCCGGTGTCGCCGCCGCCGATGATCACGACGTCCTTGCCCTCCGCGTCGATGGCGCCGTCGAGCCGATCGCCCTCGACGAGCCGGTTCGCCTCGGTCAGGTAGGACATGGCGGGATGGACGCCTGCGGCCTGGCGGCCGGGGACCTGCAGCTCGCGGGGGACATTCGCCCCGGTCGCGAGCACGACGGCGTCGAAGCGGGAGCGCAGGTCCTCCACGGACAGTGCGCCCTCCCCCGTCCCGCCGACGTCGACGCCCGTGCGGAAGCGGGTGCCCTCGGCGCGCATCTGCTCCAGGCGACGGTCGACATGGCGCTTCTCGAGCTTGAACTCGGGGATGCCGTACCGCAGCAGCCCGCCCAACCGGTCGTCGCGCTCGAGCACGACGACCGAGTGGCCGGCGCGGGTGAGCTGCTGCGCTGCGGCGAGCCCGGCAGGACCGGAACCGACGACCGCCACCGAGCGTCCGGTCTGGCGCGAGGCCTCGACGGGTCGGACCCAGCCCTCCTCGAAGGCGCGGTCGATGATCGACACCTCGACGTTCTTGATCGTGACGGGCGGCTGGTTGATGCCCAGCACGCAGCTGGACTCGCACGGCGCGGGGCACGCCCTCCCGGTGAACTCCGGGAAGTTGTTGGTCGCGTGCAGGCGCTCGACGGCCTCGTGCCAGTCGTCGCGGTAGACCAGGTCGTTCCATTCGGGGACCAGGTTGCCCAGGGGGCAGCCCTGATGGCAGAACGGGATGCCGCAGTTCATGCAGCGACCCGCCTGCCGGGAGACGACGTCCAGCGTGCCCTGCTCACGGGCCTCGTAGACCTCGCGCCAGTCCATCAGGCGCAGCGGGACGGGACGACGGGCCGGGAGCTCACGGTCCCGGTAGCGCAGGAATCCGCGGGGATCAGCCATGAGTGCTCTCCATGATCTCGTTCCAGACATCGTGTGAATCGGGGTCGTCCCCCGTCGCCAGCGCCCGCTCGCGGATCCCGGTGATGCGCAGGAACGCGCGCGGGGCGATCTCCGTGAGACGGCGCAGCAGCTCATCGGGGTCCGCCAGCAGGGCGGCCGCGCGGTCCGAGCCGGTGCGGCGGGCGTGCTCGCCGAGGGTCTCGAGCACGAAGGCGCGATGCTCCTCGCGCACGGGGGTGATCTCGAAGCCGGCGGCGTCCTGCGGGTTCAGCGTCGTCGCGTCGAGATCGAGCACGAACAGCGTGCCCCCGCTCATCCCGGCGCCGAGGTTGCGCCCGGTGGGGCCGAGCACGAGCACCGCACCGCCGGTCATGTACTCCGCGCCGTGGTCGCCGATGCCCTCGACGACCAGCGTGGCGCCGGAGTTGCGCACGCCGAACCTCTCCCCCGCCGAGCCGGCGAGGAACAGGCGCCCGCTGGTGGCCCCGTAGGCGCAGGTGTTCCCTGCGATGACCGCGGAGGTCAACGAGGGCTCGGTCCCGGCGCCGTGGCCGACGGCGATGACGCCCCCGGACAGGCCCTTGCCGACGTAGTCGTTCGCGTCCCCGCTCAGGTGCATGCTGACGCCGCGCGGCAGGAAGGCCCCGAAGGACTGCCCCCCGGTGCCCGCGAGGTCCAGTACGACCGAGTCCTCGGCCAGGCCCTCGCCTCCGGTCCGGCGCGTGACCTCGTGGCCCAGCAGTGTGCCGCTGCTGCGCTGGGTGTTGCGAAGCGTGTCCGCGATCCGCACCGACTGCTCGAGGCCGTCGATGACCGGACCCGCCTGTTCGATCCAGGGGTGGTCCGCGGCGCGCTCGAGCTGGTGGTCCTGCCCCCGCAGACGCCGCGGATGGTCGCCGGGATGTGCGGCGGGGGTCGCGAGGATCGCTGCGAGATCCAGGCCCGCGCGCTTGGCGGCGCCGAGGGCGGAGCGGCCCTCGAGGTCCGTGCGCAGTCCCAGCAGATCGCTGCGGCCCACCGCCTCGTCCAGGTTCCTCAGCCCGAGCGCCGCGAGATGCTCGCGCACCTGCTGGGCGACGAACTCGAAGAAGGTCACCACGTGGTCGGCGCTGCCGGTGAAGCGGGCGCGCAGCTCGGGGTTCTGCGTCGCCACCCCCACCGGGCAGGTGTCCAGGTGGCACACGCGCATCATGACGCAGCCGGAGACGACGAGCGGTGCGGACGCGAAACCGTACTCCTCGGCGCCCAGCAGCGCGGCGATCACGACGTCGCGACCGGTCTTCATCTGGCCGTCGACCTGCACGGTGATGCGATCGCGCAGCCCGTTCAGCAGGAGCGTCTGCTGGGTCTCGGCGAGCCCCAGCTCCCACGGGGTCCCTGCGTGCTTGAGCGAGTTCAGCGGGCTGGCGCCGGTGCCGCCGTCGTGCCCGGAGATCAGGACGACGTCGGCATGGGACTTCGACACGCCCGCCGCGACCGTCCCGACGCCGAAGCGGGAGACCAGTTTGACGTGGATGCGGGCCCGCGGGTTCGCGGACTTCGCATCGTGGATGAGCTGGGCGAGGTCCTCGATCGAGTAGATGTCGTGATGGGGCGGCGGCGAGATGAGGCCGATGCCCGGGGTCGAATGCCGGGTGCGGGCGATCCACGGATAGACCTTCTCGGGCGGCAGCTGGCCGCCCTCGCCGGGCTTGGCGCCCTGGGCGATCTTGATCTGGATGTCCCTGGCCGAGCTGAGGTATTCGCTGGTGACGCCGAAGCGTCCGGAGGCGATCTGCTTGATCGCGCTGCGCCGCTCGGGATCCCGCAGACGCTCGGGATCCTCTCCCCCTTCGCCGCTGTTGGACATCCCGCCCAGCCGGTTCATGGCGATCGCGAGGGTCTCGTGCGCCTCCTGGGAGATCGAGCCGTAGCTCATCGCCCCGGTCATGAACCGCCTCGTGATCGACTCGATCCCCTCGACCTCGTCGATCGGCACCGGGTCGAGCTCTCCGGTGCGCAGGCGCAGCAGACCGCGGATCGTCATCAGCCGTTCGTGCTGCTCATCGACCTCGTCGGTGTAGCGGCGGAACTCCTCGAACTGCCGGGTGCGGGTGGAGTGCTGGAGGCGGAAGACCGCCTCCGGCGTGAACAGGTGCGGCTCCCCCTCCCGACGCCACTGGTACTCCCCGCCCACCGGGAGGCTGCGGTGGGCGGGATGCTCGCCGTCCACCGGATAGGCCAGGGCGTGCCGCGCCGCGTTCTCCGCGGCGATGACGTCCAGCGTGATCCCTCCCAGGCGGCTGATGGTCCCGGGGAACCAGGTCTCCACGAGGTCCTGGGACAGGCCCACCGCCTCGAAGATCTGGGCGCCGCGGTAGGAGGCGACCGTGGCGATGCCCATCTTCGACATGATCTTCAGGACGCCCTTCCCGAGCGCCCGGTTGAGGTTCTCGACGGCCTGCTCGGGGGTGAGGTCGCTGATCACGCCGCGCTGCACGAGCTCCTCGACGCTCTCCATCGCGAGATACGGGTTCAGGGCGCTCGCGCCGTAGCCGATCAGCAGGGCCGCGTGATGCACCTCCCGCACGTCCCCGGCCTCCACGAGCAGCGCCGCGGAGGTGCGGCGCCCCGTGCGCACCAGGTGATGCTGGACGGCGCTGGTCAGCAGCAGGGACGGGATCGGGGCCAGCACCTGGTCGGCGTCGCGGTCCGAGAGCACCAGGAAGGTGGCGCCGTCGTCGATCGCGGCGACCGCCTCCGCGCAGATCTCCTGCAGGCGCTGTTCGAGGGCGGCGGTGCCGCCGGCGACGGGGTACAGCCCGCGCAGCCGGACGGTGCGGAAGTCCGCGGTGGCGGGGTTCGCCTCCACCGACATGATCTTCGCGAGCTCGTCGTTGTCCAGGATCGGGAAGTCCAGGGCGAGCTGGCGGGTGTGCTGCGCGGTGGCCTCCAGCAGGTTCCGGGACCGACCGATCGCCACGCCCAGCGACGTCACGATCTCCTCCCGCAGGGAGTCCAGAGGGGGATTCGTGACCTGCGCAAACATCTGTGTGAAGTAGTCGAACAGCAGCCGTGGGCGCTCCGAGAGCACCGCGACCGGGGTGTCGGTGCCCATGGCCCCGAGCGGTTCGGCGCCCTTCGCGGCCATCGGGGCCAGCAGGATCCTCAGCTCCTCCTCGGTATAGCCGAAGGTCTGCTGGCGGCGCACCACGGAGGAGCGAGAGTGGACGATGTGCTCACGGGCGGGGAGGTCCGTGAGCGGCACCTTCTGCTCGCGCACCCACTGGTCGTACGGGTGCCCGGTGGCGATGGCGTGCTTGAGCTCGGCGCTGGGCACGATCTCCCCCGCCGCGAGATCGAGCAGGAAGATCTCGCCCGGGGCGACGCGCCCGGTGCGCACCACGGAGGAGCGCGGCACGTCGACCAGTCCGGTCTCGGAGCCGAGGATCACCAGATCGTCCTGCGTGATCCAGTAGCGCAGCGGGCGCAGTCCGTTGCGATCCAGCCGGGCGCCCACCTGCGTGCCGTCGGTGAACACCACGGAGGCGGGGCCGTCCCACGGCTCCTGGAGCGCGGAATGGAACTCGTAGAAGGCCCGCAGCTTCGGGTCCATCGACTCGTCGTTCTCCCACGGCTCGGGGATCAGCATCATCAGGGCGTGCGGGAGCGAGCGGCCCGCAAGGTGCAGCAGCTCGAGCGCCTCGTCGAGCGCGGCGGAATCCGAGCCGCCGGGCGTCGCCACCGGCAGCAGGCGCTCGAAGTCCTCGCCGAACACGTCGGTGCGCATGCTCCCCTCGGCGGCCCGCAGGCGATTGCGGTTGCCGATCACCGTGTTGATCTCGCCGTTGTGGGCGAGGGAGCGGAAGGGGTGAGCGAGCGGCCAGGCCGGGAACGTGTTCGTGGAGAACCGGGAATGGACGATCGCGAGCTCGGAGGCGAAGCGGGGATCACGCAGATCGGGATAGAACTCGTCGAGCTGCGCCGGGGTGAGCATCCCCTTGTAGACCATCACGCGGGTCGAGAGCGAGGGGAAGTACGCCTCGGTGGTGTGCTCCATGCGCCGCCGCACTGCGAAGGCCGCGCGCTCCAGCTCGATGCCGGTGCGCTCGCCGGCGGCGTCGGCGAGGAACACCTGCGCGAAGTCCGGGCGCACCTCTTCCGCGGAGGGGCCGACGAGTCCGTCGGTGGTGGGCACATCGCGCAGGCCGAGCAGCCGCAGGCCCTCGTCGGCCGAGATCTCCTCGAGGCTCCTGAGAGCCTCTTCCCGCTCCCCTGCCTCGCGCGGGAGGAACGCGATACCGGCCGCATAGGCGCCGAGCGGCGGCAGCTCCAGGCCGCTGACCTCGCGGAGGAAGGCGTCCGGCAGCTGGACCATGATGCCTGTTCCGTCCCCGGTGTCCTCCTCGGCGCCGGTGGCGCCCCGATGTTCGAGGTTCCGCAGGGCAGTCAGCGCGTGCTCGACGATGTCATGGCCGGCGCTGCCGCGCAGGGTCGCGATCATCGCGACGCCGCACGAGTCGACCTCGCTCTCGGGGCGGTAGAGACCCTGCGCAGCGGGAAGACGGGAGAACCGAGTGGTCAGAGAGTGTTCGGAGGAGGGTCGAGGACGGCGGAGACGAGTATCAGGAGTGCGCATGGCTGCGAAGCCCTTCCAGGTGGGCGGCCGGTGACGGGGACGTCGGGTATCGACGTGTGCCCGGTCCCGGGCACGGGTTCCCGTCCTGGCGATTCGCGTCGCGCGGGGTTCCTGCGTGCCCTAGGGGCCGGGTGCGGGGTCGTCGCCCGTGGAGGGGGGCGTCCCGGACTTCTCGACCTCGTCCTCGTCAGGACCGTTCCCTGCCGTCTGCGCGGACAGCTCGAAGGAGCCGTCGGCCGCGACGACCTCGCCGCCACGGCGCTGCTTGCGCACCGTGAGCAGGGTGAACACACCGATCGCGACGAGGGCAGTGAGGATGGCGACGAGCGTATGGATGCGCAACGGGCCGACCATGAGCACCGGCTCGGTGCGGATCGCGTCGATGCCTGCACGGCCGACGGAGTAGATCGCCACGTAGGCCCAGAACACGCGGCCTCCGGCCCACTGGAACCGTCGGCTCAGCAGGAGCAGGACCGCGAGCCCCACCAGATTCCAGAGCTGCTCGTACAGGAAGGTGGGGTGGTACATGCCGGGCTCGCACCCGCCGATGGTCTGCCCGTTGGTCACGCAGGTGACGTCCCAGGCCCACCAGGCGTCGAGCTCGGGCCCGTACAGCTCCTGGTTGAACCAGTTGCCGAAGCGGCCGAGGATCTGGGCGGCCATGATGGTGGGGCCGATCGTGTCGGCCAGCGCGGTGAAGGACACCTTCTTCACCCGCGCCATGATCCACACCGCGATCGCGCCGCCGGCGACTCCGCCGTAGATGGCGAGACCGCCCTGCCAGATGTAGAACACCGCCAGGGGGTTGCCGTCCGGGCCGAAGAAGGGGGCGGGCGAGGTCAGCACGTGCCAGACGCGGGAGCCGACGATGCCGGCGATCACCGCGACGAAGACGATGTCGAACAGATCGTCGCCGTCGCCGCCGCGGGCTACCCAGCGCTTGGTGGCCCACCACAGGGCGAACCCGATCCCGGCCAGGATGCAGATCGCGTAGAAGTGCACGGTGAGCGGGCCGAGGGACAGCGAGGAGATGGGTGGGCTGGGAATCATCGCCGTGCACTCCTCACTGGCTCGTGCCGCACGGTGCGGCTGCGGATCCGTCCTCGGGGACCTGTCCCCGGCTCGGCATCGCCGACCCCGGGACGGGGTTCCTCCGTCATGTCGTCACGTCGTCGTCATGCTGCTGCGTCATCCCGCCGCTGCCTGAGGGCATCGGCGGGACCGGGCGCCGAGCCGTTCTCACCGCCGTGAGCGTTCGACACCGGCACGCAGATCGTCGGCCACCGTCGCGAGCGCACTGCGCGCCGCGGAGGAGTCGCCCTCGTTCTCGAGCAGAGCCCGCACGAATGCGGAGCCGACGATCACTCCATCAGCGTACGCGCCGACCTGCGCGGCCTGTTCACCGTTCGAGACGCCCAGACCGACGCAGACGTTCTCGGCGCCGGCGGCCCGGGTGCGCTCCACCAGGCCCTCGGTCGCCGCCGAGACGCTCGCGCGGGTGCCCGTCACGCCCATGGTGCTCGCCGCATAGACGAATCCGCGCGTGTGGGAGACCACATGGGCCAGACGGTCCGGCGGGGAGCTGGGGGCGACCAGGAACACCCGGTCCACGCCGTGCTCCTCGCTGGCCTCGATCCAGTCCGCTCCCTCGTCGGGGATCAGGTCCGGGGTGATGACCCCGGCGCCGCCGGCCATGGCGAGATCACGGGCGAAGGTGTGCGGGCCGTAGGCGAGGATCGGGTTCCAGTAGGACATCACGAGGATCGCGGCGCCGCGGCCGGAGAGCGCCTCGACGGCATCGAGCACATGGCGGGTGCGGGTGCCTGCGGCCAGCGCGCTGCCCGCGGCCCTCTGGATCACCGGGCCGTCCATCACGGGGTCCGAGTAGGGCAGCCCCAGCTCGATCATGTCCGCGCCGTGGTCGATGAGCACGCGCGCGGCGTCGATCGAGCCGGCCAGGTCCGGGTAGCCGACGGGGAGGTAGCCGATCAGCGCGGCGCGCTCCTCGTCGCGGGCGCGGTCCAGGGCGTCCGCGGAGCGCAGACGCCGGGTGTCGGGGGCGCTCATGGCGTCTCCTTCGGGTCGATGAGGTCGGAGGTGGTGCGGGCCTGGGCGCGCAGGGCTCCGAGATCGGCGCGGGCGGGGTCGTCCCCCACCAGGCCGAACCAGCGCGAGGCGGTGTCCACGTCCTTGTCGCCGCGGCCGGAGAGGCTCACCAGGATGACGGCGTCCTCGCCGAGCTCTCGGCCCAGCGTCAGGGCACCGGCGAGGGCATGGGCGGATTCGATCGCGGGCATGATGCCCTCGGTCATCGACAGCAGGGCGAAGGCCTCCATGGCGGCGGTGTCGTCGACCGGGCGGTACTCGGCACGTCCGATGTCCGCCAGCCACGCGTGCTCGGGGCCCACGCTGGGGTAGTCCAGGCCCGCCGAGATGGAGTGCGAGGGAATGGTCTGACCGTCCTCGTCCTGCATGACGAAGCTGCGGGCGCCGTGCAGCACCCCGGGTGAGCCGCCGCCGATGGTGGCGCTGTGGCGTCCGGTCGCGACCCCGTCGCCGCCGGCCTCACAGCCCACCAGGCGCACCATCGGGTCGGTGTCGTCGAGGAAGGCGTGGAAGATCCCCATGGCGTTGGATCCGCCGCCGACGCACGCGACCACGGCGTCGGGCAGGCGCCCGGCGACCTCGAGGGTCTGGGCACGCGCCTCCTCGCCGATGATGCGGTGGAAGTCGCGCACCATCACCGGGAAGGGGTGGGGGCCGGCGACGGTCCCCAGCAGGTAGTGGGTGCTCTCGACGTTGGCGACCCAGTCACGGAACGCCTCGTTGATCGCGTCCTTGAGGGTGCGCGATCCCTGGGACACCGCGACCACCTCGGCGCCGAGGAGCCTCATGCGGGCGACATTGAGCGCCTGGCGCTCGGTGTCCTCCTCGCCCATGTAGATCGTGCAGTCCAGACCGAACAGGGCGGCCGCGGTCGCGGTGGCGACGCCGTGCTGGCCGGCGCCGGTCTCCGCGATGAGGCGGGTCTTGCCCATGCGCTTGGTCAGCAGCGCCTGGCCGAGCACGTTGTTGATCTTGTGGCTGCCGGTGTGGTTGAGATCCTCGCGTTTGAGCAGGATGCGCGCGCCACCGGCGAGCCGGGAGAAGCGCGGCGCCTCGGACAGCAGCGAGGGGCGGCCCGTGTACTCCCGGGCGAGGCGCTGCAGCTCGGCGACGAATTCCGGGTCCAGCACCGCCTTCTCGTAGGTCTCGCGCAGCTCGTCGAGAGCGGGCACGAGCGCCTCGGGCAGGAAACGGCCGCCGAAGTCACCGAAGTAGGGACCTGCTTCGGAGCGCAGCTCGCCCTCGGGGCGCTCGAGCTCGGGGACGACGGGGAGCGGATCGGGGGTGCTCATGCCTGAGCTCCTTCCGGGGCGGGGCGGCCTCGACGGGCCACCTGGCGGAACGCGGTGACGGAGGCTGCGGGCGCGCCGGCGGTCACCAGGGCCTCACCGACCAGGACGGCGTCGGCGACGGCGGCGGCGTAGGCCTCGACGTCGTCGACGGAGAGCACTGCGGATTCCCCGATCGCGAGCGGGCCCCGGGGGATGCGCTGAAGCAGGGCCGCGGCGCGGGAGAGGTCCACGTCCAGCGTCTTGAGGTTGCGGGCGTTGACCCCGATGAGGTCGGCCCCGAGCGCGAGCGCACGGTCCAGCTCCTCCTCGGTGTGGGTCTCGACCAGGGCCTGCATGCCGAGCTCGGCGATCAGGTCGTACAGCTCGCGCAGCAGGTCGTCATCCAGGGCAGCGACGATGAGCAGCACGAGATCGGCCCCATGGGCGCGTGCCTCGAACACCTGGTACGGATCGACCACGAAGTCCTTGCGCAGCACCGGCACCTGCACCCGCTCGCGCACGGCGTCCAGATCTGCGAGGGAGCCGCGGAATCGACGCTGCTCGGTGAGGACGCTGATGGCGGAGGCGCCGTGGGTCGCATAGATCTCGGCGAGGTCCGCCGGCACGGGGATGTCGGCCAGGGAGCCCTTGGACGGGCTCGCACGCTTCACCTCGGCGATCAGACCCATGGTCGAGCCGTCGCCGACCAGGGCCGCGCGGGCGTCCCGTGCCGGGGACGCGGCGCGGGCCAGTCGCTCGATCTCGGTGACCGAGATCTGGGCACGACGCACCTCGAGGTCCTCTCGCACTCCGGCGATGATCTCGTCGAGCACGGTTCCGGTGGTGGTCATACGGGCCTCCTGCAGCAGTCGGGGGCGTTGCCTGCCCGGAGCGAGCAGGTCGGGATTCGGGATCTCAGGCGCCGACGAACGAGACCGGGGCGAGGAACCAGAAGGCGGGCAGATTGCGCAATACCGTGAACACGGCGACCACGGCGAGCAGCAGGTAGAGCGTGCGGCTGGCCGGGAGCCGGCGCAGGGCCGTCCCGCGGACCCGGCGCACGGTCCACGCGGCGAAGCCGAGCGCGACCAGCGGCAGGGAGGCCGTGATCAGGAGATTGCTGCGCAGGGCGAGCAGCAGGTCACCGGCCAGGAGGGAGTGCACGGCGCGGATGGCGCCGCAGCCCGGGCAGTGCAGCCCGGTCAGGTGGTACACGAGGCACAGCGGGACATCGGTCCGGAACGGATCGAAGACCAGCTGCACACCCACCGCGAGCACCACGCCCCCGGTGACGATCCCCAGCGGCAGCAGGGCCCGGCCCATGCCTCGGGCGGTGGCGTCCTGCACGGTGTCACCGCGCAGGTCATCCACCGCAGAGGTCACCGCGCTTCTGCTTCGGAGGCTCGTCGACGGGGCTGGCCGAAGCCTGCCAGGGAGAGCGCGACGCCGGCGATGATCGCGACGGCGATGATTCCGCAGCCCACCCAGACCAGGATCGGCATCGGGAGGACCATGCCCAGCCCGATGAAGATCGCGCCCAGGACTACACCGAAGTTGAGGATGTACGCAGCCACGGTCTTGCCCTCGTTGTGGGGCGGGGGCGGCGGCACGGCATAGGTCTTGGTCATGATCCTTCTCCAGTCAGGGTCCCGGTCACCGACATTGTGCCACGTCAGCGCTCGGTGGGCGACGAGCTGTCCGGCGTGTGCCCGGGGTGTCGCGGGGGCCGTGAGCACGATCACCGCCGCGCCGTTCCCCCGGTGGCCGTCGCGCTCGCTCAGTCCGCGCGCGCCGCGCCGTCGTCGGGCGCGGAGCGCCGCGTCCCCGGAGCCGTCTCCTGCTCGCCCGTCTCCTGCTCAGCCGTCTCCTGCTCGGCCGCGGCCGGCACCTCCACCGACGAGGCTGACGGCTCCTCGTCCTCCGGACCGAGGCTCGGGTCCTCGCCCCGGGTGAGGGCGTCCCACGCGGCGGCGGGGTCGCGTGACGGGTCCGACGGCGCGGCGACCGCCGGGCTGCGGTACCGGGTGCCGACGGGCCAGCTGCGACCGGCGATCAGCACCACGACGCCGAGCACGACCAGGACGAGCCCGAGGAGCACCGCGAGCAACGGCCACACGGTGGCGGTCGCGGACAGCTCCGAACCCACCACGCCGGTGGCGGAGGAGACCGCGGATCCGGAGGCGGACACGGGATCCCGGTGCACGGCGAACGCGGTCCAGGCGGCGCCCAGTCCCGAGGCGATCAGCACCGGCCCGGTCACGAAGCGCACCCAGGTCGAGGACAGCGAGGTGGCCAGCGCCGCTGCCAGAGCGACGATGGCCAGGGCGAGCACCGCCGGGGCGGCGTCGGCGCCGGTGACCGCGACGGACTGCGCCGCGCCGGTCAGGTCGGGAGCCGTCGCGGCCGTCCAGGTGGTGCGGGTGGCCCCGATCAGCAGGGCCGAGGCGGCCGTGGCCGCCAGGACGGTCAGACGGCGCCCAGGTCGCCGGGCGGTGCGGGGCGGCTGCGTGCTCATGCGGTGCGCAGCGTATCCGCCGAGGCCACCGCGCGCAGGGCGGCGGCGGCCTTGGACTGGGTCTCGCGGTGCTCCATGGTGGCGTCGGAATCGGCCACCACGCCGCCGCCTGCCTGCACGTGGGCCGTGCCGTCCTTGAGCACGGCGGTGCGGATCGCGATGGCCATGTCCATGTCACCGGCGAAGTCGATATAGCCGACGGTGCCGCCGTAGACGCCGCGGCGCACCGGCTCCAGACCGTCGATGATCCGCATCGCCGAGGGCTTGGGCGCGCCGGAGAGGGTGCCGGCGGGGAACGTGGCCCGCAGCGCGTCGTAGGCCAGGGCGTCCTCACGGATCGTCCCGGTCACCGTGGAGACGATGTGCTGGATGTGCGAGAACTTCTGGATGTGCATGAAGTCCCGCACCACCACGGTCCCCGGCGCGCAGAACTTCTGCAGGTCGTTGCGGGCGAGGTCCACGAGCATGAGGTGCTCGGAGCGCTCCTTGGGATCCGCCAGCAGCTCGGCGGCGAGCCGTTCGTCCTCTTCCGGCGTCGCGCCGCGGGGCCGCGAGCCGGCGATCGGGTGCGTGGTCGCCGTCGTGCCGCGCACGGTCACGAGGGATTCGGGGCTCGCGCCCACCACGTCGATCGGCTCGCCCTCGGAGTCGACGGTGCGCAGCAGGTACATGTAGGGGCTGGGGTTCATGCGCCGCAGCACCCGGTACACGTCCAGCGGATCGGCCGCCACCGGGACGGAGAACCGCTGGGAGGGGACGACCTGGAAGATCTCCCCGTCGATGATGTCCTGGACCGCTTCGTGCACGGCGCGCTCGTAGTCCAGCTGGGCGGTGCGGGCCTTCGGCTCCAGATCGCGGACGGTCTCGTAGACCATGGCGCTCGAGTCCAGCGGGACGCGCAGTCGCTCGCGCATCGCCTCGAGGCGTGCGAGGGCGTCGTCATAGGCGGCGTCGACCCCGTCGGCCGTCGCATTGAGGTTCAGGGCATTGGCGACCAGCACGACCGTCGAATCGTGCGCGTCGTGGACCACGACGTCCTGGGCGAGGAGCATCGACAGGTCCGGCAGACCGATCTCGTCGGGCGGAGCGTCCGGGAGGGCCTCCCAGTGCCTGACCGCGTCGTACGCGATGAATCCGACCATGCCGCCCGAGAACGGCGGCAGGTGCTCCTGGCGTGCGGCCCGGAAGGCGCTGGTGACCTCTCGCAGGGCCTCCACGGGGCTGCCGTCGGTGGGCACTCCGGAGGGGACGTCGCCGCGCCAGTGGGCACGGCCGTCGCGCTCCGTGAGGACAGCGCGGGCACGGGTGCCAATGATCGACCAGCGAGAGGCCTCGCCCTCCCCGGCGGATTCGAGCAGGAAGGTGCCCCGTGCATCGCCGTCCGTCGTGAGTCGGCGGTACAGCGAGACCGGGGTGTCCTCGTCGGCGAGCAGGCGCACGCTCACGGGCACGACGCGCTGACGCTCCGCGAGGGCGCGGAAGGTCTCGCGGTCGGGCTGGACGGCGCCGAGCAGGTCGCCCTCACGGCCGGCCACGCGCTCGGGGTAGGACTCGGGCCGAGGGCCGTCGGCGGTCTTGTCGGCGGAAGTGGTCTCGCTCATGCCGTGCGCTCCGTCGGGTCCAGGACGACGGCGCCCAGGTCGCCGCCGTCGAAACAGGTGTCGGTGCCGCGGTGGCAGGCCGCTCCGACCTGGTCGACCTCCACCAGCAGGGTGTCGCCGTCGCAGTCCAGGGCGACGGAGCGGACCCACTGCACGTGGCCGCTGGTGTCACCCTTGCGCCAGTACTCCTGTCGCGAGCGCGACCAGTAGGTCGCGCGGCCGGAGGTCAGGGTGCGGTGCAGAGCCTCGTCGTCCATCCAGCCCACCATCAGCACGCGGTGGTCCGACGCCCCCTGCACGACGGCGGTGACGAGTCCGTCGGGGTCCCGCTTGAGGCGGGCGGCGAGCTCGGGATCGAGGCCGGAGCTGGGGATCGCCCGCACGTCGGGCACGGCGGATTCTGTCGACACGGTGGACTCCCTGGGATCGGTGGACGGAGCGGAAGAGTCCGACGACGGTGGAACGCGGGACCCGATCGGAGCGAGCGCCGTCACAGCGCGCGCTCCAGCTCCTCGGCACGGTCGGTGCGCTCCCAGGTGAACTCGGGCAGCTCGCGGCCGAAGTGGCCGTGCACGGAGGTCAGGGAGTAGATCGGGCGCAGCAGGTCGAGCGAGTCGATGAGCGCGGCCGGGCGCAGGTCGAACACCTTGCGGACGGCGGCCGCGATCTGGTGCGCCGGGCGATGGCCGGTGCCGAAGGTCTCGACGTACAGGCCGACGGGCTCGGCGACGCCGATCGCGTAGGCGACCTGCACCTCGCAACGGTCCGCGAGACCCGCGGCGACGATGTTCTTGGCCACCCAGCGCATCGCATAGGCGCCCGAACGATCCACCTTCGAGGGGTCCTTGCCGGAGAAGGCACCGCCCCCGTGGCGGGCCATGCCGCCGTAGGTGTCGACGATGATCTTGCGTCCCGTCAGGCCGGCATCGCCCTTGGGCCCGCCGAGCACGAAGCGGCCCGAGGGGTTGATGTGCGTGACGACCGCGGAGGTGTCCAGGCCCAGGGCGTCGAGGTCCTCGAGCACGGGGTTGATGACGACCTTCTGGATCGCTGGCGCGAGCTGGCTGGTCAGATCGACGTCCTCGCTGTGCTGCGTGGAGACGACGACGGCCTCGACGCTGCGTGCCACACCGTCCTCGTCATAGCCGATCGACACCTGGGTCTTGCCGTCGGGCCGCAGGTACGGGAGCACCTCGTCGCGGCGCGCGGCCGAGAGGTTCGCGGTGAGGCGGTGGGCCGCATGGATCGGCAGGGGCATGAGCTCCGGGGTGTCGTGGCAGGCGTAGCCGAACATGAGCCCCTGGTCTCCGGCGCCGAGCCGGGCGAAGGCCTCGGCGGTGTCATCGCCCCGGGTCTCGAACGACGTGTCGACGCCCTGTGCGATGTCCGGGGACTGGGCGCCGATGGAGACCTCGATGCCGCAGGAGTCCGCGTCGAAGCCCTTCTCGGAGGAGTCGTAGCCGATGTCTCGGATCACATCGCGCACGATCGTCGCGACGTCGCTGTAGCCCGAGGTGCGGACCTCGCCGGCGACGTGGACGAGACCGGTGGTCACCATGGTCTCGACGGCGACGCGGGCGCCGGTGTCCTGGGACAGCAGGTCATCGAGGATCGCATCGGAGATCTGGTCGCAGATCTTGTCCGGATGCCCCTCGGTGACCGACTCTGAGGTGAAGGTGCGCAGCTCGCTGGACGTCATGCGGACCAGGGTACTTCCGGCAGCCGACGGGCGAGTTCGTCGAGCACCACGTGGGCGACGGCGGTCTTGCTCCCGGCGGATGCGGCGAGCTCCTCCCCGGTCTGATCCAGGATGTGCACGGAGTTGCTCGCGGAGCCGAAGACCTCGCCCGAGACATCGTTGAAGACCAGCAGGTCAGCACCCTTTCGGTGTGCTTTCGCCCGGGCCAGGTCCAGGGCCGAGGCGGCATTCCCGCCGGTCTCGGCCGCGAAGCCCACGATCACGGGGTATTCGGCGTCGGCGCGATCGAGCACGCTGTGACGCAGGATGTCCTGGGTGCGGCGCAGGGCGAGCGACGGCACGGAGTCGTCATCGCCGTCGTCCTTCTTGATCTTGTCCTGGGCGCGATCGGCGGCTGTGAAGTCCGCCACGGCCGCCGCCATCACCAGGGCGTCGACCCTGCTGCGGTGCGTCGCGACGGCGTCGGCGAGCTCGGCGGCGCTGCCCAGATCGATCCGCTCGGCGCCCGGAGGCGTCTCGAGCTCCACGTTGGCCGCGAGGAGACGGACGCGCGCGCCGCGCACCAGGGCGGCATGGGCGAGGGCCCAGCCCTGGCGACCCGAGGAGTGGTTGGCGAGGAACCGGACGGGATCGAGGTCCTCACGGGTACCGCCCGCGGTGATGAGCAGCTCGCGACCGGCGAGGTCCCGCCGCACGGCGCCGCGCTCATCGCGGGGCGCAGCGATCGCCGCGCGAGCGGCGTCGAGCAGGGCGTCGGGTTCGGGAAGACGCCCGGGACCGGAGTCGGGGCCGGTGAGACGGCCGACGGCCGGGTCGATGACGAGGGTCCCCCGCTCACGGAGCACGCTGACGTTCTCCCGGGTCGAGGGGTGCTCCCACATCTCGGTGTGCATCGCGGGAGCGACCACCACGGGTGCGCGGGTGACGAGCACGGAGGCGGTGAGCATGTCGTCGGCGCGTCCGCTGCGCATCCGTGCGAGCAGATCGGCGGTGGCCGGGGCGATCACGACGAGGTCGGCCTCCTGGCCGAAACGCACATGCGCGACCTCGTCGACGTCCTCGAAGACGGAGGTCAGGACCGGGTGCCCGCTGAGGGCCTCCCAGGTGGCGGCCCCCACGAAGTGCAACGAGGAGGCGGTGGGCACGACGCGGACATCGGCCCCTTCACCGACAAGACCGCGCACCAGGTGCGCGGTCTTGTAGGCGGCGATCCCGCCACCGACGCCGACCAGGACGCGGGCACCGTCAAGGGTGCGCTGCGAGGGACTCATCGGGCCTCCCGGTGGCGGTGAGGGATCAGAAGGAGAAGTCCGAGGTCGGGGGGACCTCGGGCGCGTCGTCACCGAGCTTGAGGGGCGCCGGGGCGTCCGGATCGGGCTCGTTCTGCGCGGCGTACTCCGCCTCATCGATCTCACGCACGGTCAGCAGGCCCTCGTCGATCTCGCGCAGCGCGATCGACAGCGGCTTCTCCTGGTTGTCGACGTCCACCAGGGGGCCGACGAACTCCAGCAGGCCCTCGGAGAGCTGCGAGTAGTAGGCGTTGATCTGACGGGCGCGCTGGGATCCGTAGAGCACCAGGGCGTACTTCGAGTCGACGGTCTCGAGGAGACGATCGATCGGGGGGTTCGTGATGCCTTCGGGCTGAGCGACTGTTCCGGCCACGGATGTCCCTTCGTGAGTTTCGGCGTGCGACGCTCCAGGATACTCCCTCTGCATAGCAAAGGGCCAGGAGCCGGGTGCACAGGTCAGGTGAGGTCGCGCACCCCGAGGAGCCCGGCGAGCTCGTCGGCTGCGCGGTCCACCGAGTCGTTGACGATCGTGACGTCGAACTCGCTCTCCGCCGCGAGCTCGACCTTCGCGGTCTCCAGGCGCCGCTCGCGCTCCTCGGCGTCCTCGGTGCCCCGGCCCACGAGCCGGTCCACCAGGGTGTCCCAGTCGGGCGGAGCGAGGAAGACGAACCGCGCCTCGGGCATCGAATCGCGGACCTGCCGGGCACCGGCGAGGTCGATCTCAAGGAGCACGGGGCGGCCCTCGGCGACCTTCTCCTCGACGGGACCGCGCGGCGTGCCGTACTTGTTGCGGCCGTGCACGATCGCCCATTCGAGCATCTGCCCGTCCTCGAGCAGGCGGCTGAACGCCTCCTCGCTCACGAAGCGGTAGTGCACCCCGTCGACCTCACCGGGCCGCGCAGCCCGGGTCGTCGCCGACACGGACAGCCAGATCTCGGGATATCGCGCCCGGATCGCCGCGGAGACCGTGCCCTTGCCGACCGCTGTGGGGCCGGCCAGGACCGTCACTGGGGCCGGTGCCGCTGCGGCACCGGCCCCGACGGAAGCGGTCACTCGGAGAAGTGGGCGACGAGCTTCTCCGCCTGATGGGAGCCGAGGCCCCGGATCTTGCGGGACGGGGAGATGCCGATCTCCTCCATGATCTGCTGGGCCTTGACCTTGCCGACGCCCGGGAGAGCCTCGAGCAGGGCGGCGACCCGCAGGCGACCGACGATCTCGTTGGTCTCGGCCTCGGTGAGGACCTTCTTGATCTCCTCGCCGCGGTGACCGGCGCTGTCCTTGAGCCGAGCCTTGATGGCCGCGCGCTCACGTCGAGCCTCGGCGGCCTTCTTCAGGGCGTCGGCCCGCTGCTCAGGGGTGAGGGGAGGGAGAGCCACTGTTCTTACCTCATCTTCTCTTGCTGGAGACGGGCGGGATCCGGAAGGATCCCGCGTGTGGGAAGAGCGTAACCCCAATATCGTGGCGAAGGGCACTTCTGACACGCTGAAGCGCAGGTCCGGTGCAGATCCGGGGTGCCACGAGCGTCCCGTGGCACCCCGGTTCCCCGGTCTCGCGGACGCTCGTCGAGAGCCCCGTCGACCCTGTCCGCACTCAGGCGTACTGCCTGCGCAGCTGCTCGACGTGGGCGCGCAGGCGGTCCGGATCGGGACCGGCGGACAGCAGCCCACGGGAGAGAGAGACCAGCACGTGACCTGCACTTTCTCCGAACACTTCGGCCATGTCGGCAGGTCCTGCGCCCTGGGCTCCGAAGCCCGGTGCGAGCAGCGGGACCGATGGTGCCGCGCGATCCAGCCCGAGCCGCCGGTAGGCGTCGCCGACCGTCGCCCCGACGACGAGACCGACGCTCCCCCACTCCCCCGATGCACCCGCGCCGATCAGTTCGGCGTGTCGCGCGATCTCGAGAGCCACCGGCGTGTCAGAAGCCGTCAGAGCGTGCTGGACCTGGGGTCCGTCGGGATTCGAGGTGAGGGCGAGGACGAAGAGCCCCTTGCCGTGGGCGAGCGCGAGCCGGGCCGCCGGGTCCAGCGAACCTGTCCCCAGATACGGGCTCACGGTGATCGCATCGGCCTCGAGCGGGGCTCCCGGGCGCAGATGCGCGTGGGCGTACGCCTCCATGGTCGAGCCGATGTCCCCGCGCTTGACGTCCAGGATGCTCAGCACTCCGCGCTCCCGGGCCTCGCCCAGAAGCTGCTCGAGGACGGCGACCCCTGCCGAGCCGTGCCGTTCGAAGAAGGCCGACTGCGGCTTGATCGCCGCGACCTGCCCCGCGACCGCGTCCAGGGCGATGCGGGAGAACTCCGCGATCCCGGCAGGGGAGTCCGGCAGGCCCCACGCCTCCAGCAGAGAGGCGTGGGGGTCGATGCCGGCGAGGAGACGTCCGTTCGCCTCGACCGCCTGCCGCAGCCGGCTGCCGAACGGACGCGCCGCCGTGCTGCCGCTCATGCCGTCACGGCGGCCGCGCGGGCCTCCACCAGGCGACGGGTGTGCTCCTGCAGGCTGCCCACCTCGAAGGGCTCGACCGGGCGTGCCTCGATCGCCTGCACCGCGGCCTGGAACTCCTGCAGGGTCGTGATCATCGGCACGTCCATGCTGGTCGCGGCGGCGCGGATCGCGTAGCCGTCGGCCCGGGCGTTCGAGCCCGACGGGGTGTTGAGCACCAGGTCGATGTCCCCGGACTCGATCAGGTCGATCACGCTGGCCCCCTCGCCGTCGGCCTCGGAGGCCTTGCGCAGCACCGTGCAGGGGATCCCGCTGCGGCGCAGCACGCGGCCGGTGCCGGCGGTGGTGAGGACGTCGAAGCCGAGCGCGGCCAGACGGGCAGCCGGCAGCACGACCGCGCGCTTGTCGCGGTCGGCGACCGAGACGAAGACCGCGCCGCTGAGCGGCAGGCCCTGGCCGGAGATCGCCAGCTGGGACTTGGCGAAGGCGAGCGGGAAGGTCGCGTCCAGGCCCATGACCTCTCCGGTCGAGCGCATCTCAGGACCGAGCACCGAGTCCACGGCGCGCCCTTCGCGAGTGCGGAAGCGCTTGAACGGGAGCACCGCCTCCTTCACGGCGATCGGGGAATCATCGGGCAGGTCCGCGCCGTCGCCCTGGTCGGGCAGCACGCCGCGCTCCCGCAGCTCGGCGATGGTCTCCCCCGCCATCAGGCGGGCTGCCGCCCGGGCGAGAGGCACCCCGGTGGCCTTGGCCACGAAGGGCACCGTGCGCGAGGCGCGCGGGTTGGCCTCGAGGACGTACAGGGTGCCCTGGGAGAGCGCGTACTGGACGTTGAGGAGCCCACGCACGCCCACGCCCGCGGCGATCCCGAGGGTGGAGGTGCGGATACGGTCCATGACCGCGTCCGAGAGGGTGACCGGCGGCAGGGTGCACGCGGAGTCACCGGAGTGGATGCCCGCCTCCTCGATGTGCTCCATGACGCCGCCGAGGTAGAGGTCCGTCCCGTCGTACAGGGCGTCCACGTCGATCTCGATCGCGGTGTCCAGGAAGCGGTCGATGAGGATGGGCGCCTCGGCGCGGCCGCCGTCGGGCAGGTTGCGGCTCACGTAGTCGACCAGACCGTCCTGGTCGTAGACGATCTCCATGCCGCGTCCGCCGAGCACGTAGCTCGGACGCACGAGCACCGGGTAGCCGACGCTCGCGGCAACCTCCGTCGCGTCCGCGAGGCCCCAGGCGGTGCCGTAGGGCGGGGCGGGGAGATCGGCGTCGGCGAGCACCGCACCGAAGTGGCCGCGGTCCTCGGCGAGATCGATCGCCGAGGGGCTGGTGCCGATGATCGGCAGGCCGGCCTCCTCGAGGCGGCGGGCGAGCGACAACGGGGTCTGGCCGCCGAGCTGGACGATGATGCCGGCCACGGGACCGGCGGCCTTCTCCGCCTCGTACACCTCGACGACGTCCTCGAAGGTGAGGGGCTCGAAGTAGAGCCGATCCGCGATGTCGTAGTCGGTCGAGACCGTCTCGGGGTTGCAGTTGATCATCACGGTCTCGTAGCCGCCGCCGGGGAGGTCCCGATCGCCGAGCGCGAGCGCCGCATGCACGCACGAGTAGTCGAACTCGATGCCCTGGCCGATGCGGTTGGGGCCGGAGCCGAGGATCAGGATGGCCGGGCGCTCGCGCGGCTCGACCTCGGTCTCCTGGTCGTAGGTCGAGTAGTGATACGGGGTCCGCGACACGAATTCTGCCGCGCAGGTGTCGACCGTCTTGAACACCGGGTTGATGCCCAGCGCCTCACGGACGCCCTTGACGACGTCGCCGTGCTGACCGCGCAGGCGGCCGATCTGGTCGTCGGAGAGCCCATGGCGCTTGGCCAGCGCGAGCAGCTCTCCGTCCAGCACCTCGGAGGTGCGGATCTCGGCAGCGATCTCCGCGACCATCAGCATCTGGTCCAGGAACCAGCGGTCGATCCAGGTGGCCTCCACCAGACGGTCGAGAGTCTCCGCGGGGTCCACGACGCCCTCGGCGGCGGCCCACAGGATGCGGGAGATCGTCACCAGGCGGGAGTCGGTCGGGGTGCGCACCTCGTCCAGCAGCTCGGTGATCTCGGTGGCGGTCGGCGGGGTGCCCTCGTAGGTCGGGGCAGCTCCCTTGATGTCCAGGGAGCGCTGGGCCTTGCCGAGGGCCTCGGTGAAGTTGCGGCCCATGGCCATCGCCTCGCCGACGCTCTTCATGGTGGTGGTGAGGGTCGGATCCGCCGCCGGGAACTTCTCGAAGGCGAAGCGCGGCACCTTCACGACGACGTAGTCGAGCGCGGGCTCGAAGCTGGCCGGGGTGGTGCCGGTGATGTCGTTGCGGATCTCGTCGAGCGAATAGCCGATGGCCAGCCGCGCGGCGATCTTCGCGATCGGGAAGCCGGTGGCCTTGGAGGCCAGCGCCGAGGAGCGGGAGACGCGCGGATTCATCTCGATCACGACGATGCGGCCCGTCTCGGGGTGCGTCGCGAACTGCACGTTGCAGCCGCCGGTGTCGACCCCGACCTCGCGGATGATGCCGATGCCGAGGTCGCGCATCTTCTGCATCTCGACGTCGGTGAGGGTGAGCGCCGGTGCGACGGTGACCGAGTCGCCGGTGTGGACGCCGACGGCATCGACGTTCTCGATCGAGCAGACGACCACGCAGTTGTCGTTGCGGTCGCGCATCAGTTCGAGCTCGAACTCCTTCCAGCCCAGGATCGACTCCTCCAGGAGCACCTCGGTGGTCGGCGAGTAGTGGAGGCCGTCGCCTCCGATGCGGCGCAGGTCCTGCTCGTCGTAGGCCATGCCGGAGCCGAGCCCGCCCATGGTGAAGCTGGGACGCACGACCATCGGGTAGCCGAGCTCCTCGGCACCTTCGAGCAGGTCGTCCATGGTGTGGCAGATCTTCGAGCGGGCCGATTCGCCGCCCACGCGGTCCACGACCTCCTTGAACAGCTGGCGATCCTCGGCCTTGTTGATCGCCTCGAGGCTCGCACCGATCATCTCGACGCCGAACTCCTCGAGCGTGCCGTTCCCGGAGAGGGCGATCGCGGCGTTCAGGGCGGTCTGGCCGCCCAGGGTCGGCAGCAGCGCGTCGGGACGCTCCGCGGCGATGATCGAGCGGAGGATGTCCGGGTCGATCGGCTCGATGTAGGTGGCATCGGCGATGTCCGGATCGGTCATGATCGTCGCCGGGTTCGAGTTCACGAGGATGACGCGCAGGCCCTCCTCGCGAAGCACCCGGCAGGCCTGGGTGCCGGAGTAGTCGAACTCCGCGGCCTGGCCGATGACGATCGGCCCGGAGCCGATGACGAGGACGGAGGAGATGTCGGGACGACGGGGCATCAGGACTCCTTCTGCGAGGACGGGAGGGTGGAGGAGGCGGGTGCAGCGGATCCGCTGCGACGCTCCCTCACCAGGTCCACGAGACGATCGAAGAGGTAGGAGGCGTCGTGCGGTCCGCCGGCGGCCTCGGGGTGGTACTGGACGGAGTAGGCGGGACGGTCGAGGCAGCGGATGCCCTCGACCACGTCGTCGTTCAGGCCGACGTGGGTGACCGTGACACGGCCGTAGCGGCCGCCGTCGTGCGGCGCGGTGTGCTCGCCGTCCAGAGGGACGTCGAGCGCGAAGCCGTGGTTGTGGGCAGTGATCTCGACCTTGCCGGTCTCGCGGTCCATCACGGGCTGGTTGATGCCGCGGTGGCCGAACTTCAGCTTGTAGGTGTCGAACCCGAGGGCCCGGCCCAGCAGCTGGTTGCCGAAGCAGATCCCGAAGAACGGCAGGTCCGCGTCCAGGACGCCGCGCAGCAGCTCGACCTGGTCGTCGGCGGCGGCGGGGTCGCCCGGGCCGTTGGAGAAGAAGACGGCGTCGGGCTCGACGGCCAGCAACTCCTCCAGCGTGGAGGTGGCCGGCAGCAGGTGGACCCGCAGACCGCGCGAGAGCATGCTGCGCGGGGACGCCCCCTTGATGCCGAGGTCGACGGCGGCGACGGTCCCGACGGCCTCGCCCTCGGGCTCGAGCACGACCGGCTGGGCGATGGTCACCTCCTCGACGAAGCTGGATCCGCTCATGGTGGGCTGCTCACGCACCAGGGACACGAGGTCCGCCTCGGTGGCCTCCAGCGCATCTCCGGAGAAGATCCCGCCGCGCATCGAGCCGGCATCGCGCAGGTGCCGGGTGAGCATGCGGGTGTCGATGTCGGAGATGCCGACCACCTCACTGCTGAGCAGGAGCTCGTCCAGGGACTGCTCGGAGCGCCAGCTGGAGGTGATGCGGCTGGCGTCGCGCACCGCGTAGCCGCGCACCCAGACCTTCCGGGACTCCATGTCCTCGGCGTTGGCGCCGGTGTTGCCGATGTGCGGCGCGGTCTGCACGACGATCTGGCCGGCGTACGACGGGTCCGAGAGCGTCTCCTGGTAACCGGTCATCCCAGTGGTGAAGACGACTTCTCCGCGTCGCGCGCCGCGGGCTCCGTACGCGCTGCCGCGCAGGACGGTGCCGTCCTCGAGGACCAGCAGCGCGGGGTCGCGCCGGGCACGGGAGGGCGGACGAGTGGACGTGGACGCCTGGTGCGGGGCAGAGGCTGTCATGGGTGCTCCTTCCGGGAGAGCAGCAGATCGTGGTCCTCACGCCGTGCGAGGCGCAGACCGGTGTCGAGGAGCTGGTCGCCGAGGCGCCAGCGGAGGATGAGGATGCCGTCGCCGCCCACGAACTTCCCGGCCATTCCGGGCCCGGCGGTGATCTCGGAGACTGCATCGGCGGGGATGGTCAGGGGACGAGCGCCCTCGCGCAGGATGTGCCAGGTGCCGGCGGACCCGATGCTGACTCGGGCGGAGGCCCGCTGCCCCAGCGTGTGGGCGACGACCCGTTCGAGCGGCTGCTGCGCGAGCACGGTGCTCACGTAGACGGCCTGGAGCGGACCGATCGTCGTGGTCTCGCCGAGCTCCTCGAGCGCGGCGGTCGTCGGTGCGGGCAGGTGCTGCTGGGAGCGCCCTCGCCGTCGCCATCCCCAGGCCATGAGGGCGAGCACCAGCAGGAAGAGCGCGACCAGCGCGAGAACCGGTCCGAGCTCGGCCATCAGTGCTCCACCACGGCGCCGTCGCGCACCGTGGGCCGCCCCCCGAGGAGCGTCAGCCGGTTCAGGCCCGGCAGCTCGAGTCCGGCGAACGGGGAGTTGCGGCCGCGGGAGGAGTGCTCCGCCGGGTCGGTGGTCCGGACCGGACGCGGGTCCCAGACCAGCACGTGAGCCGGGGCCCCGGCGGCGAGCTGCTGCCCCTGGTCCTCGTCGCGGCCGATCTCGGCGGGTCTCTCGGAGAGCACCCTGGCGACCTCGCGCCAGCTGAGACGGCCTTCGTCGACCATCGTGCGCTGCACCAGCGCGAGGGCGGTCTCCAGCCCGGTCATGCCCATCGCGGCCTGATCCCACTCGCGGTCCTTCGCGTCACGGGGGTGCGGAGCGTGATCCGTGGCGACGATGTCGATGGTGCCGTCGGCGAGACCCTCGCGCACGGCCTCGACGTCCGCGGCGGTGCGCAGCGGCGGGTTCACCTTGTACACGGCGTCGAAGTCGCGGACGTTCTCGTCGGTCAGCAGCAGATGGTGCGGGGTGACCTCGGCCGTGACAGCGATGCCGCGCTGCTTGGCCCAGCGCACGATGTCGACGCTCCCTGCGGTGGAGAGGTGGCAGACGTGCAGGCGAGACCCGACGTGCTGCGCGAGCAGCACGTCACGGGCGATGATCGACTCCTCGGCGACCGCAGGCCAGCCGGCGAGGCCGAGCTCCGCGGAGACGACGCCCTCGTGCATCTGGGCGCCCTCCGTCAGGCGAGGGTCCTGGGCGTGCTGGGCGATGACGCCGTCGAACGACTTCACGTACTCCAGCGCCCGGCGCATCAGCACCGGGTCGTGCACGCACTTGCCGTCGTCGCTGAACACACGGACCTTCGCTCGCGAGTTCGCCATCGCATCGAGCTCGGCGAGCCGCTCGCCGGCCAGGCCCACCGTCACCGCGCCGACGGGGCGCACGGAGCACCAGCCGGAGGACTCGCCGCGGCGCGCCACCTGTTCGACGACGCCGGCGGTGTCGGCGACCGGCGTGGTGTTGGCCATGGCGTGCACGGCGGTGAAGCCGCCGCGGGCCGCGGCACGGGTGCCGGACTCGATGGTCTCCGCCTCCTCGCCTCCGGGCTCGCGCAGATGGGTGTGGAGGTCCACGAGTCCGGGCAGCACGATGCAGCCGTCGGCGTCCACGATCTCGGCCTCGGCGGGGGCCTCGAGGGACGTGCCGACGGCCTCGATGCGGCCCTTGACGACCAGGACGTCCTGGACGTCCTCGCCGTAGGGGCGCCCGCCCCGGATCAGGAGCGGCGCGTGATCGGTCGCCAGCGGCGGTGCGGTCTGGTCAGCGGTCATCGGAGGCCCTCCCGGGAATCGGTGGCGAGCAGGTGGTAGAGGACGGCCATCCGCACGAACACGCCGGAGGCGACCTGCTCGACGATGACGCTGCGCGGGGAGTCGGCGACGTCCCCGGCGATCTCGAACCCGCGGTTCATGGGGCCGGGGTGCAGGACGATCGCGTGGTCGGGCAGGGCCGCGGCCCGAGCGGTGGTGAGCCCGTAGCGACGCGAGTACTCCCCGGCCGTGGGGAAGAACCCTCCCCCGACCATGCGCTCTCTCTGGACGCGCAGCATCATGACCGCGTCGGGCCCGGTGGCGAGGGCCTCGTCGAGGTCGTACGTGATCCGGCAGGGCCATGCCGCGGCGCCCACGGGCACCAGGGCCGGCGGGGCGACCAGGGTGACGCGTGCGCCGAGCAGCGTCAGCAGCAGCACGTTGGAGCGCGCCACCCGCGAGTGCAGGACGTCCCCGACGATGACGACGTGGAGTCCGTCGAGCCCGGCGGTCAGGTCGCCAGGGCGCAGATGCCGGCGCAGGGTGAAGGCGTCCAGCATCGCCTGGGTGGGGTGCTCGTGGGCGCCGTCCCCGGCGTTCACGATCGGCTGGTCGATCCAGCCGGCATGGGCCAGCAGGTGGGCGGCGCCGGAGGATCCGGAGCGCACCACCACGGCGTCGGCGCCCATGGCCTGGAGCGTCAGCGCGGTGTCCTTGAGCGACTCCCCCTTGGAGACGCTCGACCCCTTGGCGGAGAAGTTGATGACATCGGCCGAGAGCCGCTTGGCCGCCGCCTCGAAGCTGATCCGCGTGCGAGTGGAGTCCTCGAAGAAGAGGTTCACGACGGTCGTGCCCACGAGGGTGGGCAGCTTGCGGATCGAGCGGGACTGGGTCTCGGCCATGTGCTCGGCGGTCGCGAGGACGGCGATGGCCTCCTCACGGTCGAGGTCGGCGATCGAGATGAAGTGCCTCATGCTCGGTCCTCCCCTGCCGTGGGACGGACGATGTCGACCGCATCCGCACCGTCGGTCTCCATCAGCTGGACGTGCACCCGCTCGCTGCGCGAGGTGGGGAGGTTCTTGCCCACGTGGTCGGCCCGGATCGGCAGCTGCCGATGACCGCGGTCCACCAGCACCGCCAGCCGCACCGCGGCGGGGCGCCCGATCGCGCCGAGCGCGTCGAGAGCGGCACGGATGGTGCGGCCCGAATAGAGGACGTCGTCGACGAGCACCACGGTGCGGCCGTCGATGCCGTCACGGGGGATGCGCGTGGGGCTCGGGGCCCGGGTCGGATTGTGCCGGAGGTCGTCGCGGTACATCGTGATGTCCAGCGAGCCGGCGAGCTGGTCCAGCGGGCGGTCATCGCCCTCGGCCCGGGCGATCTGGATCGCGAGGCGTTCGGCCAGCGGGACCCCGCGGTGCGGGATACCGAGCAGGACGAGGTCATCGGCACCGTGGCCGCTCTCGAGGATCTCGTGGGCGATCCGGGTCAGGGCCCGACGGATCTCCTCCGCGCCGAGAACGCGTGAGGTCTCCGCGGCGGTGTCGCCCGGATCTGCTCCTGCTGAAGGAGGTGCGTCATGCATGGGTATCTCCCTTCCACGCCTCACAGGACGTGTCGTTAAAGGGTATGGATGCTCGTCTCCGAGCGCAGCCGATCCTACTCGGCCGTCGTGCGGTGCTGTGTCGGTGCCCGCCCTTCGGGACGGGGGTCCGGTGCCGTCCCGCTCCCGCGCCGGTTCACGCGCCGCGGGGGCCGGTGGTGGGAGAGGTCGAGACGATCGGGTGCAGCTTCACCCGGGCGGTCAGGACAGCAGGCCTCGCACGTCGGCCAGGCGCTGCAGGAGCCCGTTGACGAATCGGGGCGAATCGTCGGTCGAGAGGACCTCGGCGATCTTCGTGTACTCGCCGATGATCGCGCCGCGCGGGGACTCGTCCGAGCCGTAGAGCACCTCGGCGCTGCCCAGGCGCAGGATCGCGCGGTCCACCGCGGGCATGCGGTGCAGCGGCCAGTCCCGGGAGTGCGTGGCGAGGTCCTCGTCGATGTCGATCGTATGGGGAGCGTACAGCTCCACCAGGTCGCGGGCCGCCGGAGGCAGCGGGCTCTGGGCGGCCGTGCGCCGCAGGCGCTCCTCGAGCACGTCCAGGACCTCTGCACGCTTGGCGTCGGCCTCGAAGAGCACGTCCACGGCGCGGATGCGGTCGCGCGAGCGCCGATGCAGGCGATCGGTCGCCGCGGGGACCGTCTTCTCGAACTCGACCTCCGCCCCTTCCCGGGTGGGAAGGGGGAGGCCGGTGCCCCGTGGGGCGGGGGAATCGGTCACTTCACGCGCTCGAGGTACTCACCGCTGCGGGTGTCCACCTTGACCTGGTCGCCCTCGTTCAGGAACAGGGGCACCTGGATCTCGCGGCCGGTCGCCAGGCGCGCGGGCTTGGTGCCGCCGCTGGAGCGGTCGCCCTGCAGGCCCGGCTCCGTGAACTCGATCGCCAGGGTCACGGAGGTGGGCAGCTCCACGAACAGGGGCTCGCCCTCGTGGAAGGCCACGACCACGTCCTGGCCCTCGAGCATGAAGTCCTTCGCGCCGCCGACGATCTCGGCGGTGATGTTGGTCTGCTCCCAGTTGGTCGTGTCCATGAAGACGAACATGTCGCCGTCGAGGTACGAGAACTGCATGTCGCGGCGGTCGACCGTCGCGGTCTCGACCTTGAGGCCGGCGTTGAAGGTCTTGTCGACGCCCTTGCCGGACATGACGTTCTTCAGCTTGGTCCGCACGAACGCCGGGCCCTTGCCGGGCTTGACGTGCTGGAACTCGACCACGCTCCAGAGCTGCTTGTCCAGAACGAGGACCATCCCGTTCTTCAGATCATTCGTCGTCGCCATGAGTCTCCTCGGTAGTCGTCGGGGCCAGCCCAGGATAGCGTGCCTCGCCCCGCTGTCCGTGGCGGACCAGCCCGTCAGCGCGCGGACGTGAGGTCGATCATGCTGAGCAGACGGACCGCGAGCGGATGCGCGGCGCTCTCCTCGCGCCACCCGCTGGTCTTCACCGCCCGGGAGACGGTCTGCTGGGTGACGCCGAGGCGCTCGGCGAGCTGGCTCTGCGTAGCGCCGGGGTCCTCCCGGAGTGCGCGGACGGCCTGCCACTGGCCCCGGTTCCGGGTCCGCACCATCCATCCGATCAGGCACAGCACGGCCTCGACGTCCTGTGCGGTCTCCGCGTGACGCTCATCGGCCGCCCGCACCACCACCGGAACACTGGTCGACGCCCTCTGCCGTCGGGCCGACCGCGCCGCCTCCGCCGCGGCCTCGACCGCTGGTCCGTCGATCTCACGGACGGAGGCCGGCAGCGGTGCGCGGACGGCCCCGATGCCGAGCCCGATCTGCCAGTCCCCCTCCTCCCGGGCGCGCAGCAGGGCGTCGAGGGCGGCGTCGGCCCGCGACGCGAGCGCGAGCACCTCGGGACCGGCGGTGCGCTCGGCGGGTCGGGCGAGCGCCACTCCCCCGAGCGCGTCGAGCAGAGCCGGGACGGGATCGGCACCGCTGTCGGCAGCGCGCACGGAGGCGCCTGACAGGGACAGGACGAACATGGACGGCCACCACCTCGTGCCGGCGCGTCGGCGCCGACGTCACGATCGCACAGGAATCAGCCGATTCCCGCTGTGCGACACAGTACAGCGGAATAACGGCGATAGTCGGTGCCGTCGACGGTCCGACCGCTCAGGCGAGCTCGATGAGCTCCTGGTACTCCGCGTTCCAGAGGTCCTCGACGGCGTCGGGCATCATCAGCACGCGCTCCGGGGAGAGCGACTCGACGGCGCCGGGGTCGTGGGAGACCAGCACGACGGCGCCCTCGAAGGCTGCGAGGGCACCGAGGATCTCCTCACGGCTGGCCGGGTCGAGGTTGTTCGTGGGCTCATCGAGCAGCAGCACGTTCGCGCTGGAGACCACGAGGGTCGCGAGCGCGAGGCGCGTCTTCTCCCCGCCGGAGAGCACGCGGGTGGGCTTGTGGACGTCGTCCCCCGTGAACAGGAAGGAGCCGAGGATCTTGCGGGCCTCGACCTCCGGCAGCTCGTAGGCCGCGGTCATCATGTTCTCCAGCACGGTCCGCTCGAGGTCGAGGGTCTCGTGCTCCTGCGCGTAGTAGCCCACGCGCAGTCCGTGTCCCGGCAGGATGCCGCCGGTGTCTGAGTCATCGACCCCTGCGAGGATGCGCAGCAGGGTGGTCTTTCCCGCACCGTTCAGCCCGAGGATGACCACTTTCGACCCACGGTCGATGGCGAGATCCACCCCGGTGAAGATCTCGAGGCTGCCGTAGGACTTCGAGAGGTCCTTGGCCATCAGCGGGGTCTTGCCGCAGGGAGCGGGCTTGGGGAAGCGCAGCGAGGCCACGCGATCCTTCTGCCGCTCCCCCTCCACGCCGTCGAGCATCCGCTCGGCGCGCTTGAGCATGTTCTGCGCGGCGACGGCCTTGGTGGCCTTCGCCCGCATCTTCTCCGCCTGGGCCGTCAGCGTCGACGCCTTCTTCTCGGCGTTCATGCGCTCGCGCTTGCGACGCTTCTCATCGTCGTCGCGCTGGCGCTGGTACAGCTTCCAGCCCATGTTGTAGATGTCGATCTCGGCCCGATTGGCGTCGAGGTAGAACACCTTGTTCACGACGGTCTCGGTGACCTGGACGTCATGGCTGATGATGATCAGCCCTCCGCGGTAGCTCAGGAGGTAGTCGCGCAGCCACACGATCGAGTCATGATCGAGGTGGTTGGTGGGTTCGTCGAGGATCATCGTGGAGGCCTGAGAGAACAGAATGCGGGCCAGCTCCACGCGACGGCGCTGACCGCCGGAGAGGGTGCCGAGCTCCTGCTCGAGGATCCGGTTGGGCAGGCCCAGGTTCGCGGCCATGCGCTTGGCCTCGGACTCCGCCGCATATCCGCCGACGGCGTCGAGCTCCGCCTCCAGGCGCGGGTAACGGTCCATCGCCTTCTCCCGCTTCGCCTCGGACAGGCTCATGTCGCCCATCTCCTCCTCGGCGCGACGCAGCCGGTTCAGCACGCCGTCCAGCCCGCGGGCGGAGAGGATCCGTGAGATGACGAGCTCGTCGTCCTCGCCGCTGTGGGTGTCCTGCGGGAGATAGCCCAGCTCCCCGGTGACCTCGACAGAGCCCTCGGACGGCTGCAGGGTCCCGGAGAGGACCTTCGTCAGCGTCGTCTTGCCGGCGCCGTTGCGGCCCACCAGGCCCACTCTGTCCCCTGCGGTGATCTGGAAGGAGACGTCACTCATGAGCAGCCGGGCACCGACTCGGATGGCGAGGTCGTGCACGGTGATCACAGGATCAGACTCCTTGGGGGTCGAGAGGGCGGGCACGGGCCCGCAGGCGGTGGGAACCCCGGCCCGGACAGGATCCGGGCAGGGGCCGGATCGAGTCTAGGTGCGCGCGAACCCGTCGGCCTCAGAATTTCCGCGCGCGGTGCGGTGAACCACACTCCGAGCCCTCCTGCTCGGCGCGCGCTTTCGTCTCCCCGGCCCCGCGCCGACGCCCTCCCCGGCTCGAGTCGTGCCGACACGTGCCGCTCCGTCTCCGTGGACCCGCCATCGGCCGTCCGTCGGTGACATGCTGGTCCCGAGCGGCCGCATGAGGCGGCCGAGCGTCGAGGCAAGGAGGCTTCTGGATGCGCATCGGGGTGCCCAAGGAGATCAAGAACAACGAGAACCGCGTGGGGCTGACCGCCGCCGGGGTCCACGAGCTCGCCGTGCGCGGGCACGACGTGGTGGTCGAGTCGGGGGCGGGGAGCAGGGCGCGCATCAGCGACGAGGACTATCGCGCCGCCGATGCCCGGGTCCTGGATTCCGCGGACGAGATCTGGGAGCAGGCCGAGCTGATCGTCAAGGTGAAGGAGCCGCTCGCCGCTGAGTACGGACGGATGCGGCGCGGCCAGGTGCTGCTGACCTATCTGCATCTCGCCGCCGACGCAGACCTCACCGAAGCGCTCCTCTCCTCCGGCGTCACGTCGATCGCCTACGAGACCGTCCAGCTGCCCAGCCGCGCTCTGCCGCTGCTCGCGCCCATGAGCATGATCGCCGGGCGGCTGGCCACCCAGGTGGCCGCGTATCACCTGATGGCCCCGCTGGGCGGATCGGGGGTGCTGATGGGAGGAGTCCCCGGCACCGACCAGGCGAACGTGCTGATCCTCGGCGGCGGCATGGTCGGTGAGCAGGCAGCGGTGATGGCTCATGGGCTGCACGCGAACGTCACCGTCATGGATCTCGACGTCACCCGCTTGGGACAGATCGCCACGATGCACCACGGCGGCATCCTCACCCGCTATTCGACGACCCTCGAGCTGGCCGAGCAGATCCGTGAGGCCGACGTGGTGGTCGGTTCGGTCCTGGTCCCCGGGAAGCGCGCACCCAAGCTGGTCACCGACGAGATGGTCGCGACCATGAAGCCGGGCTCTGTGCTCGTGGACGTCGCCATCGACCAGGGCGGCTGTTTCGAGGGCTCCCGCCCGACGACCCACGACGACCCGACCTTCGCCGTGCACGACTCGGTCTACTACTGCGTCGCCAACATGCCCGGTTCGGTGCCGGTCACCGCCACCTCGGCGCTCACCAACGCCACGCTCCCCTACGTGCTGAAGGTCGCTGATGCCGGCTGGCGCGACGCGCTCCGCGCCGATGAAGCGCTCGCGAAGGGTCTGCACACCCACGAGGGTGCGCTCACCCACGCCGGGACCGGCGAGGCCCACGGACTCGAGGTGACGCCCGCCCAGCAGGTCATCGGCTGAACGGCGGCGAGGTCGCACCAACTCAGCCGCGCATCCGCGCAGGCGAGCTGCTCCGTCCCCTCGATCCCGTTGCGCCTCCCCGCCCAGCGGCTTTGCAGACGGCCATGTGCTGCACACGCACGACGACGGGCCCCGGGATCATCCCGGGGCCCGTCGTCGTGCACGGCCTGAGGCCATCGCCCCGCGCAAACGGCGGAGCGTCGACGAGGTCGATCAGAGGTTGAAGCCGATCGCGCGCAGCTGCTCGCGGCCGTCCTCGGTGATCTTCTCCATGCCCCACGGGGGCATCCACACCCAGTTGCTATCCCACCGATGCCCACTCAATGACTCGAGAACGGGGGCGTGACCTGCAGCTTCTCTGCGACACGCTCACCAGGCTGGCGCAAATTACGCACAAAACTGGCTCTTCGCAGATGAGGGTGTAGCGGTCGGTGGCGGGGTGGGCGCGTCGATGCGGGGATAGACGTCGAGGTCTCCCGATGATGGAAGTTCTGACGCTCGCCATCTGGAAGACCTCGACATGCCCCACGCTACCTTCTCGTCCCCTGATCTCGATGCCTTCTGCGGCCTGGACGGGCTCGGCCTCACAGCCACCGGCCAGCACATCGAGACGGGCCAGGCAGTTCTGGAGTGCCGGGTCCTCGCGGACGATCAGTGGTGCCATCGCTGCGGCCAGGCCGGAGTTCCTCGCGGCACGGTCCTCAGGACGATCGTGCACGTCCCCCTCGGCTGGCGACCGACGATGCTGCAGGTCAGAGTGCGTCGCTACCGCTGCCCGGACTGCTGCACCGTGTGGCGTCAGGACACCACAGCCGCTGCCGCGTCCCGCACGAAGCTGTCGCGCGACGCGGTCTTCTGGGCACTCAAGAGCGTGGTCATCGACCGGATGTCGATCGCGCGGGTCGCCGAGAACCTCGGCACCGCCTGGCACACCGTGAACGACGCTGTCCTCGAAGCCGGCTCCGAGCTCCTGATCAACGATCCTGCCCGGTTCGAGGGGGTCCGGGTCCTCGGCGTGGACGAGCACGTCTGGTCCCACACCAGAGGCGGTAACAAGTACGTCACCGTGATCATCGACCTGACCCCGGTCCGCGATGGCACCGGAGCCTCGAGGCTGCTGGACATGGTCCCCGGCCGTTCGAAGAAGGTGCTCAAGACCTGGCTCGACCAGCAGGAACAGGGCTTCCGCGACCGGATCGAGACCGTGGCGATGGATGGGTTCACCGGTTTCAAGACCGCCGCTGCGGAAGAGATCCCGCAGGCCGTCGCGGTGATGGATCCGTTCCACGTCGTCGCCCTGGCCGGTGACGCACTGGACCGCTGCCGGCAACGGATCCAGCAGACCACCTGCGGGCATCGTGGCCGATCCGGGGATCCTCTCTACGGGATCCGCCGAGTCCTCCGCACCGGCGCAGACCTCCTGACCGATCGCCAGTGCGGCCGCCTGAGCAGCGTGTTCGCCGCAGACGAGCACGCCGCAGTGGAGGCGACCTGGGGCATCTACCAGCGGATCGTCCAGGCATACCGCAATCCCGATCGCGTTGCCGCCAAGCAGCAACTCACCGCCGTGATCCAGGACCTCGCCGGCAACGTTCCAGCCTCGCTGACCGAGGTCATCACGCTCGGCCGCACTCTGAAACGCCGGGCCGGGGACGTGCTGGCCTACTTCGACCGGCCCGGCACCAGCAACGGCCCAACAGAGGCTATCAATGGCCGCCTCGAGCACCTCCGTGGCACCGCGCTGGGCTTCCGCAACCTCGCCCACTACATCCTCCGATCCCTCCTCGACACCGGCGGATTCAGACCCCTGCTACACCGTCAAATGCGATGAGCCACAAAACTACGCACAATTTCACGGCTCTTCGCGGTTCGTGGTGAATGACCCTGCTGTGGCGGGTATTCACGCTACGGTTCTCGCGGCGCTGGCCAGCAGGATACGGGTGCGGTAGTTCTCGGCGTTGCGGAAGCCGCGGCCGGTGCGTTTGATGTTCTTGATGCCGGTGTTCGCGGCCTCGACGCGGGCGGTGGTCGCGCCGGTGACGATGAGGATCTCGATCGCGTCCCACCAGGTCACGATCGTGTCGTAGAGCTTGGTCGCCTCGGGCATGTTCGCGATCTGGGCGAAGTAGCCCATCCGCATCCGTTCGTCCCAGGCCTGGGCGAGGGTGTCGGTGGCCAGCAGACGGCGGAGCTGCTCCTTGATGCCCCAGGCAGCGGAGAGCTCGTCGGTGGGGTCATCGGTGCGGAACACCGTCTCCAGCCGGTTCCACGCTTTCGGGGTGAGGGTGTCAGCTCCACACAGCAGCAGCATCCGGTGCGCCCAGGCCGGGTCGTCCTTCCGGCCCCGACGACCGTGGTGAGCGCGGGCGAGGCGCTGACGAACGGTGGTGACCATGTCGTTTCCGAGCTTGACGAGGTGGAACTTGTCGACCGAGACCGCGGCGCGGGGCAGGTAGGTCCGCAGTGCTTTACGGAAAGCGGCCGAGGGATCGATCGCGACGATCTCTATCCGCTCCCGCCAGGCGTCAGATCGCTGGGCGAGCCAGTGGCCGACGGCGGTGGAGTCCCGGCCGTCGACGATGCCGAGGACCTGCCCGGTGGCGAGGTCGACCAAGGTCGTCATCCATGGCTCGAACCGTTTCCAGGCACCTTCGTCGGTGCGGAACCAGCGCACCGACCGGTAGCGGTGCTCATCGATGCCCAGGCGCGTTACTGGCACGTCGTCGACGGTGGGCAGGACCACTGCGGCAGCCGCCAGCGCGGCCTGGACCAGCCACCACGAGACGCCATGAGCCCGGGCGACTTCTGAGGCTGCCCGGCCCGAGGTGATCACTGCGGAGACAACCTGATCCCGCAACCGGGTCGTCGAGCGCGCACGGTGCGGGACCTGGTCGGTCGCTTCCCAGAACGTGCGCCGGTCGCAGGCCGGCTCGAGACAGAACCAGCGCCGCTTGGCCCACACCACCTCCACAGCCCCGGCCACGGGGACGTCTCGCACCTTCTGTGACCGGCGGGAGTGGACCTTGGTCGCGCGCACCCCGCACGACGGACATCCGGGCGGGACGGTCGAGGCGATCACCACCCGCCGACCTCCGTCGAGCAGGTCGACAGCGTCTGTGACGCGGTAGTTGGGCAGGTTGAAGATCGTGCTCGCAGCATCTCGCTGCGAACCAGTATTCTCGTGCACAGGCTCGTGGTCCTCTGGGATGTGGCTGTCTAGACAACACCCATCACAGCAGGACCACGGGCCGTTCTACGCCAGCGACGCGACGCTCTCCTTCACCACGAGCCGCGAAGAGCCAATTTCACTGCAATTTCAGCGATGTGCCGGGGCAATATCTCGGTGACCTTGTGGCACCGCGATGGCCACCGCTCACGACCTGACGATGGAGACGGAACATCGGCCGAATCAGCGCACTGCTTGCAGACCCTCGAGGGTGCCTCCAGATCGGGGTCCATCTGTGTCGTCGCGCCGCCTCTCGGCTTCGACTAAGAGACCCTTCGGCTCTGTTGTGGTCGCTTCGGACCGGCCGCACTGGAGCCTGGCCCTAGGAGCCACTCCATGACGAGAACCGTCCGCGACCGCTTCAGCGTCGTGGCCCATCAGGCACCATGACGGCAAGCCACACATCTCAGGGCAACGCGGTTCCGCCCAGTCAGGTCGACGACTTGAAAGCCCTATGACACAGATCGCGTCTTCTTCATCGAACAGACGCATATGGTCAACTCATGGACTGGAGCACCGTGGCCATTTCGGCCCTCATCAGCGCAATCATCAGCACTGGATTCGGTCTGGCGGTCGTCTCGCAGTCCACAGTGCTCCAAATGCGCGCGCAAGCTCGCGAGGAAGCGGTCAGGGAGTTGAGTGCCGTTGCGCGAGGGTGGTGTCATAGCGTCGAAGCAACACTCCCGGTCGGCGGGGGTCTGATCGGTGGAGTGTGCGGATGGCGCGGGTGGGGTTGTCGTTCAGCGACAGGTCGGAGATCTCGACGGCCTCGAAAGCGGGCTGGTCGGTGCGGAGGATCGCCCGTCACCTGGGGCGTTGCCCGTCGGTGATCTCGCGGGAGCTTCACCGGAACTCGACGAAGACCCGCGGCTACCAAGCCGTGACCGCAGACGTCAGAGCGCAGCGTCGGCGGGCTCGCCCGCAGCAGCGGAAGGTCGCGGGGGATCCGGTGCTGCAGGCGAGGGTGGAGGCGGATCTGGCCGCGTCGTGGACGCCGAACGAGATAGCGGGCCGGTTGCGTCTGGAGGCGACAGACCCGACCGTTGAACGCATGGCGAACTCTCCTGACGCACGCGGCCGAACCGTCTCCGGTGAGGCTATCTACCAGTACATCTACGCAATCCCGAAGGGTGAGCTCGCCCGCAAGGGCATCTTCCTGCAGTCCAAGCGGACCAAGCGCCGACCACGTACGACCGGGCGGACGCGCGGTGGCCCAATCGTAGGTATGGTCCCGATCGCGGAGCGAGGTGAGGACGCCGCCCAGCGTCGGGTGCCGGGGCACTGGGAAGGTGACCTGATCATCGGGAAGAACGGCACCTCGTGCGCGGCGACGCTGGTGGAGCGGATGAGCGGGTTCACCGGGCTGCTGGCCCTGCCCTCGAAACACGCCGAGCCAACCGCTGACGCGGTCATCGAGTTTTTCAACGACCTGCCCGAGATGATGAAGGCATCGTTGGCGTGGGACCAGGGCAGCGAGATGGCCCAGCACGCGAAGGTCTCCCTGGCCACGGCGATGCCGGTCTACTTCGCCGATCCCCACTCGCCCTGGCAGAGGCCCAGCAACGAGAACACGAACCGGCTCTACCGGGAGTATCTGCCCAAGGGCACGGTGATCCCCGATCACCAGCCCTACCTCACCACCATCGCCGAGGAGATCAACAATCGACCCCGCCGCCGACTGGGCTATCTCACGCCCACCGAGGCATTCGCTCGACTGCTCGCCGGCGAGCCCCATGTTGCTTCGACGCCTTGACATCGCCGAGACCTCCAGCGTCAGCTTCTACGGCACCAGGACTCGGATAGCCCCAAGGGACTTCGGTCCGAGGAGACGATGGCCATGGACGATCTCTCCGACGCCCATCGAGTCATTGCAGCCTCCTCGGGTCTGGGCCGTAGGCGTCAGCGCCAGGCCATGCTGCTCGCGTGAATCGCCCCGGGTCTGGTGGAGGCTCTGAATCCACGGGAGGATGAGGAGCATGGCAGCACCGAGGAAGTACCCGGACGAGCTTCGGGAGAGAGCCACGAGGATGGCTGTTCAGGCGCGACTGGATCCATCGACGAGGTCGGGCACGTTCCGTCGTGTGGGCGAGCAGCTCGGGATCAATCCCGAGACTCTGAGGAATTGGGTCGTGCAGGCCGAGGTTGACGAGGGGCACCGTCCCGGGACCACGACTAGCGAGTCCCAACGCCTGGTCGAGCTGGAGAAGGAAGTACGTGAGCTGCGCCGGGCGAACTCGATCCTGAGGTCGGCGTCGGCTTTTTTCGCGGCGGAGCTCGACCGCCCACAGCGTTGATCGTGGAGTACATAGACCAGCACAAGCATGAGTTCGGCGTCGAGCCGATCTGTCGGACGCTCACCGCAGCGGGCACGCAGATCGCGCCGAGCACGTACTACGCGAGCACGGCCCGCCCGCCCTCGAAGCGAGCACTGCGTGACGAGGAGTTACTGGTCGATATCGGCCGGGTCCACTCCGCGAACTTCAGCGTCTACGGGGCAAAGAAGGTCCATGCGCAGTTGCGGCGGGAGGGCATCTCGGTGGCGCGCTGCACGGTCGAGCGACTCATGCGCGTCGCGGGGTTGCGAGGGATCAGCCGGGCCAAGGGCCCGCGCACCACGATCTCCGGTCGCGGTCCGGATTCTCGTCCTGACCTTGTCGAACGTGACTTCACGGCGACTGCTCCGAACCAGTTGTGGGTCGCGGACATCACCTACTGCCGAACCTTCGCCGGCTGGGTGTATGCCGCGTTCATCATCGACGTGTTCTCCCGCCGCGTGGTCGGCTGGCAGCTGTCGAAGTCGCTACGAACCGACCTTGCGCTGGACGCGTTGGAGATGGGCATCTGGGCCCGCGATCACGCAGGCCAGTCCGTCACCGGGCTCACGCATCACAGCGATAAGGGCGTTCAATACGTCGCCATCCGCTACACCGAGCGACTTGCCGAGGCCGGCGCGGTCGCCTCGGTCGGCTCCACCGGCGACTCGTATGACAATGCCCTGGCCGAGGCCTTCAACTCGCTGTTCAAGGCCGAACTGGTCCGCAACCGCGGGCCCTGGAAGAACATCGACGACCTCGAGATCGCGACCGCGGAATACATCGACTGGTTCAACCACCGGCGTCTGCACGGCGAGATCGGAATGATCCCGCCCGTCGAGCTCGAGGACACCTACCATCACAACAACCCCGCACCGGCACCCGCCGACGCGGCACTTGCGAGCCTCTAACAAACCCGGGGCGATTCAGTAGTGGTGACCGCGGGAGGCAAGCTCGAGGGCGATACGGCGGGCCGACCATTTGTGCTCTCGTCGCCAGGAGTCGATGAGCTCGAGGACCTCGACCGGTAGCCGCGAGGGTCGCCTGGCTGGGGCGCTGGTGCGGTCTTCCAGGGTTTCGGCACCGTCGCTGCGGTAGCGGTGGACCCACTTCGTCAGAGTCGAGCGGGCGATGCCGGCTTCGGCGGCGACGTGGGCGATGGGTCGGCCATCATCTTCGACACGTTGGACCAGGCGGAGTCTTCCGGCAGGCGTCAGCGGCGAATTACGGTGGGTCATGGAACGGGTTCCTCCCGGGCGACGGATGTCTAGACACCACCCATCGTGCCGGTCAGGGACCCGTTCCTTCATCCCCGCTCCGTGACTACAACGTCATGACCCGCAACACCTTGAAGCGCCCTGGGTTCCGTTCCGAGTCTCAGCAAGGAGAATCGGAACATGCCCAAGAAGTTCAGTCCAGAGCTGCGTGACCGCGCCGTGCGCATGGTCTACGACCGCCAAGCCCGCGAAGGTGGTCCCCGCGCGGCATCGATCCGCGCCGTCGCACCACAGCTCGGCGTCGGTGAGGAGACCCTGCGGATCTGGTGCAACCGGTACGGCCCCACCGAACCGGCTGGCTCGGGAGAGCCGCTCGAGGAGGAGAACCGCCGGCTTCGGCGGGAACTCGCCGAGGCGAGACGCGCTAACGAGATCTTGAAAGCTGCCTCAGCGTTTTTTGCAGCGGAACTCGACCGCCCCACAACGAAATGATCGCGTTCATTGACATACATCGCGAGAAGTTCGGGGTCGAGGCCATATGCCGCATCCTCGGTGCGACAGAATGTGGGTTCATCACCTCCCGCGGATACCGCGCCTCCAAAATCAGGCCGAGATCCGCTCGAAGCCTGCGAGACGAGATGCTTGTCGAGGAGTTACGGAGGATTCATCAGGAGAACTACAGTGTCTACGGGGTCCGGAAGATGTGGCACGCAATGCGCCATGCGGGATGGGATGTCGGTCGCGACCAAGTAGTAAGGCTGATGAAGATCGCTGGCCTCCAGGGCGTCCGCCGAGGTCGCAAGCCCGTCACCACCCGTCCCGAAGCTGGAGTCGACCAGCGTCCCGACCTTGTCGAGCGGAAGTTCGTCGCGGACCGCCCGCAACAGCTCTGGGTCGCCGACATCACCTACGTTCGGATACTCACCGGGTTCTGCTACGTCGCATTCATCACCGACGTCTTCAGCCGCAGAATCGTAGGCTGGGCGGTCGCGCCCACACTCCACACACAGCCGCTGCCATTGCTCGCACTGGAGCACGCGCTTCTTTCCACTGGGACGAGCAGGAATGAAAGCGGATTGATCCACCATTCCGACAGGGGCAGTCAGTACGTCTCACTGGCCTATTCGGACGCTCTCATCGCGGCAGGCGTGAAAGCGTCAGTTGGTACCGTTGGAGATAGCTACGATAACGCGCTGGCCGAGACCGTGAACGGCCTCTACAAGGCAGAGTTGATCTACTCGAAGCGGATCTGGGAGTCGGTCAGCGAGGTCGAGCTCGCCACGATGGGCTGGGTCCACTGGTGGAACACGGCCCGGCTCCACGAGGCTCTCGGCTACCGCACCCCCGCAGCGGTCGAAGCGGCCTACACTCACCCCACGACGACCGCGCCCGCGACCGTCTAACCACGGAACGAAACCCAGGGCGCTTCACCTAGTCGATTGGAACAAGCTATCGAGGCTCCTGAAGCATGACCCTCAAGTGCGGGCCCTCGCGGCGCTGACGAGTGCTTCAACGGAAACGATCAGCAGGGCGCGGTGCCGCTGGAGGCGGTCATCAGACCAGGGCCCCTCTGAAGCGTGCGCGCGAAGACCAGGCGATGCGAACTGCCACGCCGTGATCTGGCCAAGCAACAGGGCGAGCACATCGACCGCCGCACCATCGAAACTTTTCGACAGCTCTCGCACCTTGGGTTCGTACGCCTGGACCTCGCTCGGCGATGCATCTTCCCGTTCAAGGCCAGCCCAGGACGTTAGGCGCAAGATTTCTGGTCGAGCCGTCAGATAGTCGAAGAGTGCCCCTGCATACGACGGGAGGTCCTTAGCGGTGAATGGCACCTCGTCTGCCATCTCGGCCAGCGCGGCCGACACCACGAAATCGAACAGCTGGCGCTTCGGTCCGAAGTGGACATAGATGGAGCGCTTGTTGACCCGCCCAGTCTCAGCGATCCTGTCCACGCGCGCGCCAGCAAGGCCGAACTGCGCGAACTCGGCCCGCGCCGCGCCGAGGATCCGGCGTTTGGTGTCTGTGGCATCGGGTGGCATGCCCCCAGTCTATAGGTAACCATCTGGTTATTGACGTTCTCGCCGTGACGTGACAGTCTCCTTCTCGTAAGCATCCAGATAGTTACACGAGGAGTGTCCATGTCCCAGAAGATCCTGATCACCGGTGCCAGCAGTGGATTCGGGCAAGGTGCCGCGCTCGAACTCGCCCGCCAGGGCCACGACGTGATCGCCGCCGCCGAGACGTGGCCCCAGGTCCGCGGCCTTCGAGCGGATGCCGACGCAGCCGGCGTCGAACTCAACGTCATCAAGCTCAACCTGCTCGACCCCATCGACATCGCTCACGCCGGCTCCTTCGACGTGGACGTTCTGGTCCTCAACGCCGGAGTCATGGAGGGTGGAGCAGTGGTCGATATCCCGCTGCAGCGCGTGCGGGAGTCGTTCGACATCAACCTGTTCGGGCACCTCGAACTGGTCCAGGCCATCGCACCGAAGATGATCGCTCGCAAGAGCGGACGCATCGTCTGGACCTCCTCGATGGGCGGGATCCTCGTCGTCCCGTTCCTGGGCGCCTACTGCGCGACCAAGCACGCGATCGAAGCGGTCGCCGGGTCGATGAAGGCCGAGCTGGAGCAGTTCGGCATCAAGGTCGCCACCATCAACCCCGGAGTGTTCGGAACCGGGTTCAACGACACCGGCGCCGAGAGCTACGTGCAGTGGTACGACGGCGAGACCGCACATGTCCCGATGCCTGACTTCGGTCCGTCGCTGGCCGACCAGGCCGACCCCCAGGAGATGGTCGACGCGATGGTGGAGACCATCACCGCCGACAATCCCGACTACCGGACCATGCGGCCACTGGAGACCATCGACGCTGCCAAGCAGTGGCAGGAAACCGAGTGGACCCAGAAGGCCTGACACCGAGAGAGAAGGAAAGGACAGAACCACATGTCACACCCCACAATCACTCTTGAAACGGCCAGCCGCATCATCGACGCCGGCCAGGAGAAGGCCCTCGATCTCGGCCTGAACGCCGTCTTCGCCGTCCTCGACGCCGGGGCGAACCTTGTCGCCTTCGAGCGGATGGACGGCGCTTGGCTGGCCTCCAATGATCTCGCGCTGGCGAAGTCACGTACATCCGTCATGTTCGAAGCACCAAGCGAAGCGTTGAACGCGCCCCTACAGCTCGGTGAGCCGGTCGCTCACTTCGATCACACCAACGGCGGTCTGCTCCTCATGGGCGGCGGCGTTCCGATCACTGATGACACAGGTCGACTCCTCGGTGCGCTAGGCGTCTCAGGAGGAACCCCAGAACAGGACGCCGAGATCGCTCGGACAGCGATCAGCTAAACGACTCGGGTCACGGAACGGGCCTCGTCCGGCGAGATGGACGAACCCAGCACCCCCTCCCACCACTCCGGCCAGAGGCCCGTTCCCCACCCAGGCGCCGCGTCGACCACGTCGTAACGGTGCGCAGCAGCTGTCGCACTCACGGAGCCGAACGACCAAAATCTCCACCGTGTGAAACACACTTCCCTCACGAAACCCCTGCCCTTGGCGTGGCCAAAAACGTCAGTGCGGCGGCGAGGACCAGAGCAGCGCTCACTACGAGTGGCCCCGTAGCTCCGGCTGTTGCGTAAGCGATCCCGCCGAGGATGGGACCTGCAGCAGCGCCGATGTTGAGGGATGCTGTCGCGAACGAGCCCGACATAGTTGGGGCAGATGCCGCCGCGCGGATCGAGGCGGCGATGAGGGTGCTTCCGACGGCGAATGACAGCGCTCCTTGAAGAAGTGCGAGGGTGAACACCGCGGCAGGGACCGTGGCGAACACCGCGAGGGACCCCCATCCGATGAACAAAGCCGCTCCGCCTGCGACGAGGATGAGGGTGGAGTGAGCATCGCCGTGCCGTCCCGCTGTCCATACTCCGACGCATGATCCGATGCCGAAAACCGCCAACACAGCAGGCACTGCGGGCGCGGCGAGGCCAACGGACTCAGTGATCACTGGCGCGAAGTAGGTGAAGGCGCAGAACGTGGCACCGTTGATGAGTGCCCCGAGCCCCAACGGGATCAAGAGTCCCGGTCGGCGCAGAACTCGGAGCTCCGCCACCAGCGACACAGGGCGCTGCGTGCCAACCGCTCGCTGAGGGGTCGCCACCATCACGGCGACCAGAGCCGGCACAGAGATGGCAGCTACCGCCCACATGGCTGCTCGCCAACCGAGCAGAGATCCAATCACAGCGCCGCCGGGGACACCTGCGATGAGTGCCAAGGTGGTCCCACCAAGGATCACGGCCAGCGCACGCGCAATGCGGCCGGGAGGTACCAGTGCCGAGACTGTGGAGAGTGTGACGGCGAGAAAGCCTGCGTTGGTCAAGGCGGCCACGATGCGCGTGGCGAGGAGGAGTGCGAAGCTGTCAGTCATGGCTCCGATCGCATGCATCGCGATAAAAACGATGAGGAAGACCGAGAGGGTAAGCCTCGGCGACCAGCGGCGACTGACGGCGGCCATGGCAGGAGCGCCGACGATCATGCCGAGGGCGAAGGCTGAGGTCAGTAGACCCGCCTGAGGGATGCTGATTGCGAGGTCTTCCGCGATATCCGGCAGAAGACCGGCGAGCATGAACTCGGAGGTTCCCTGGGCGAAGACCGCTACAGCGAGCAGGACGATAACGAGTGGCATGGTGAGTCTTTCGAAGTGAGGTGGCGGTCGGGTTAGACCGGCACGCGTGCTCACTGGCCGCGATCAACGTCGCGCAGTCGCACCCACTCGAAGAGGAAGGCGTCGAAGTAGTGAGCTACCGGCGTACCGGCAGCTCGACCTTGGACGCTTCGGGAGAACTCACTGAACCACCATAACCGAGCCCCGGACTGACACGCACAGAGGTGTCACGCGCAGCGTCGCCAGGTACGTCTCGAACTAGGGAACCCCACCAGGACAGCTACTCGCAGGTCGTTTACGGTTCCCAATAGGGCCCGAGAACGCATTTTTGCGAGCGTCGCTGCGCCCACGATCGGTACATGCCGTTCTCTTGTGGGCGGCGGCCGTGCGCTCGGGGCGGTGGCTCGATCTGCATGATCACGTCCGCACTCACCACCACCAGAAGCTAGCGACCGACATTGGAAACCGGGCTATAGGTCAGGTCACCTCAACTGGACACATCTGCCACATTGAACACCACCCTGCGTGACAGCTACGGCACCGTAGGCTCCCCCGTCCCACAGGGTCCGAAACGACGGCGGTCTCAACCGGTCAACGCACCACCCGCCTACTCTGTCAGGTCTTCGTGCCGTAGGTGCCATGTCTGCGGTAGCGAGACCCAGCGATGCCGCCCCCGTATCCTCGAGGGATGAACATGAGTCGTGGTCGCGCAGTTGGGAGTGCTTTCTCCGCGAAGGAGAAGACGGTGCTGGATCTTCTGTGCAGCGGGGATCACCCGTACCGTGAACAGGCTTGCGAGCAGCTCCGCGTCGCGTCGTGGGGTGGGTACCAGCTCGACGAGTGCGACTGCTTCCTTATCTCGGTTCCCAAGTTGCCGAAGGCAGCCCGGATCAGGCACGGTGGCGGACCGTTCTCTACCTTGGATGTCTCGCGCGCCGGAGAAGGGCTTGGCCAGCTCGATCTATGGGTCGTCGACGGTTACCTGCACTCCGTTGACTACATGACCTACGACGATCACGAGATGCTGCCTGACCTCGAAGATGACACTCTCGAGCCGCTCTACTGAGCCGTTTAGGCGAGCCTGCAAGCACGAAGTCGTTCGCGGCTGCTCAGCCAGTCAAGGACCTGGCGTGGACGTGTGTTGATCTTGTTCGCGATCTGATCGAGTTCGTCTTGAGTGAAGCGGTACAGGTCGGCGTTCTTCGCCAGGTACTGGCGTAGGAGCCGGTTGGTGTTCTCGTTCGAGCCTCGTTGCCACGGTGAGCGAGGATCGCAGAAGTAGACGTGGATGCCGAGGTCGTGGGCGAGTTGTTCGTGCTCTGACATCTCTCGACCTCGATCCCAAGTGATCGACCTCAACAGTGATTTCGGCATGCCGCGGAGGTTCTGGACGAGCGCGGCGCGGACGTCTGGGCCCTTGATGCCATCGAGCTTGACGAGGCGAACGATCCTGGTGGTGCGTTCCACGAGGGTTGCCACGGCGCTGGGGCGTCGCCCCATGACGAGGTCCCCTTCCCAATGCCCTACCTCGGTCCGGGTCTCGATCTGCTCTGGTCGATCATGGATAGAGACCATGTTCCGCAGCCGGCCCCGCCCGTGCCCGGTACGACGCGCTTTCCTCGAGGTGCGCATGCCGCGCCCCGACCGCAGATGCGTCTTCAGCGTCGAGGGGAGCGACAGGCGCGAGCTGATGTAGAGGGTCCGGTAGATAGCCTCGTGCGAGATCCGTACTCCCTGTGCTGAAGCCGGAGTCAGTCGGAGCCATGCCGCGATCTGCTGCGGCGACCAATCCGCCATCAGCTTCTCCTGCACGATGCTCCGCAGGTCATCGTGCGTTTCCAGCTTGCACGGCTTCGGACGCCTCGCGTTCTCCCACGCTCGTCGATCGGCTGCCGCAGCCCGGTACTGCGTAGGTCCACCGTTACGGGCGATCTCCCGCGAGACCGAGGAAGCAGACCGGCGCAGGCGAGTCGCGATAGCGCGCGCGGAATCACCGGCCGCGAGTCCGCGGGAGATTTCCTCTCGTTCAGTGAGCGACAGTCTCAGCGGTGCCCGTGAACGCGCTGCCGGGCGGATCCCGCCGGTCACTGCCAGGAGCCGACGCACCGCCTCACGGTTGCAGCACACAGCCCGGGCGATAACCCGGACCGGCTCGCCCGCGCGCCATCGTTCCCATACCGCGTCCTGCTGTTCGAGACTCAACACCATGCCCGGGCCTCCTCGCCGATCTATCCGCATGCTTCCACCACTGGGTGGTGCGTTGACCGGTTGAGACCGCCACCGTTTGTGGCACAAGGTCCATGAACCACACCAACGGCGCTGTCAAAAGCGGTTACCCCTCACGCTGTTGTGCCACACCCGTATCCTGACCCCCCCCCGTTAAACTCCAGGGAGTATCAATGACTCAGCCTCGCGCCTTCGTCAGCTTTGACTTCGATCACGACGAGGTCCAAAAGAGACTTTTCGCGGGTCAGGCTGCCCGGGACTCGCCAACGCCTGAATCGCCCCGGGTCTGGTGGAGGCTCTGAATCCACGGGAGGATGAGGAGCATGGCAGCACCGAGGAAGTACCCGGACGAGCTTCGGGAGAGAGCCACGAGGATGGCTGTTCAGGCGCGACTGGATCCATCGACGAGGTCGGGCACGTTCCGTCGTGTGGGCGAGCAGCTCGGGATCAATCCCGAGACTCTGAGGAATTGGGTCGTGCAGGCCGAGGTTGACGAGGGGCACCGTCCCGGGACCACGACTAGCGAGTCCCAACGCCTGGTCGAGCTGGAGAAGGAAGTACGTGAGCTGCGCCGGGCGAACTCGATCCTGAGGTCGGCGTCGGCTTTTTTCGCGGCGGAGCTCGACCGCCCACAGCGTTGATCGTGGAGTACATAGACCAGCACAAGCATGAGTTCGGCGTCGAGCCGATCTGTCGGACGCTCACCGCAGCGGGCACGCAGATCGCGCCGAGCACGTACTACGCGAGCACGGCCCGCCCGCCCTCGAAGCGAGCACTGCGTGACGAGGAGTTACTGGTCGATATCGGCCGGGTCCACTCCGCGAACTTCAGCGTCTACGGGGCAAAGAAGGTCCATGCGCAGTTGCGGCGGGAGGGCATCTCGGTGGCGCGCTGCACGGTCGAGCGACTCATGCGCGTCGCGGGGTTGCGAGGGATCAGCCGGGCCAAGGGCCCGCGCACCACGATCTCCGGTCGCGGTCCGGATTCTCGTCCTGACCTTGTCGAACGTGACTTCACGGCGACTGCTCCGAACCAGTTGTGGGTCGCGGACATCACCTACTGCCGAACCTTCGCCGGCTGGGTGTATGCCGCGTTCATCATCGACGTGTTCTCCCGCCGCGTGGTCGGCTGGCAGCTGTCGAAGTCGCTACGAACCGACCTTGCGCTGGACGCGTTGGAGATGGGCATCTGGGCCCGCGATCACGCAGGCCAGTCCGTCACCGGGCTCACGCATCACAGCGATAAGGGCGTTCAATACGTCGCCATCCGCTACACCGAGCGACTTGCCGAGGCCGGCGCGGTCGCCTCGGTCGGCTCCACCGGCGACTCGTATGACAATGCCCTGGCCGAGGCCTTCAACTCGCTGTTCAAGGCCGAACTGGTCCGCAACCGCGGGCCCTGGAAGAACATCGACGACCTCGAGATCGCGACCGCGGAATACATCGACTGGTTCAACCACCGGCGTCTGCACGGCGAGATCGGAATGATCCCGCCCGTCGAGCTCGAGGACACCTACCATCACAACAACCCCGCACCGGCACCCGCCGACGCGGCACTTGCGAGCCTCTAACAAACCCGGGGCGATTCACTCCAAGTCGTCGTGGTCTGCGAACACGCTGGAATTCACCCTGTGACAGCCACAGCGATCGCGGCCACGACAAGCAGCGCGAGATAGGCCCAACTGTGCACGGCGTTATTGATCCTCGGAGGCCGTCGCCGAAGCAGGACGATGACAGGAATCGCACCCGCCAGCAGTGCGAGCGCCGAGGCGACGTCGACGGTCCCGACCAAGCCTGGGACCGAGGCGACGCTGCCACCGCCGAATACGAGTGCCACGATCATCGCCGGTGCCGCGATCGCGATGGTCAGCGGGTTCGCCAACGACGTCGCCACACTCATGTCCATGCCGGAGCGCCGCATCATCGGCACGGTCATCACACTCCCGCCGACGCCCAGGAAGGACGCGAGTCCACCGATCGGGATGCCCCACCCATCGGGGAGTGCGCGATCGCTGCTTTCCTTTGGCCGTCGCGCTGGTCCGTGCCCGGGGAAGAACCCCGGACGGAGCAGCAGATCGACAACGGTGACGCCGATGTAGATGACGAAGCCCCACCGCGGGACGACGTCGGGAACGAATAGCGCGCCGAAAGCACCTGCCGTGCCCCCGAGGGCAAGCAGGACGAATAGTGTCCGCCGTCCACGAAGGTGGGCAAGGACGGTCTGGCGCGTCGCCGAGGTCGCGATGACCGCGTTCACGACCATGACGAGTGCTGACGTCGCGATCGCGATGCGCAGCGCATCGGGCCCTCTCGCCGCGTCGACGAGCATGATGATGGGGACCGTGACGAAGCCCCCGCCGAAGCCGAACAGGACCGTCGTCGCGCCGACCGCTAAACCTACGAAGAACAGAACCAACAGTGACATGGTTCCATCACACTGCGCGCCCGCAGTGTCGGGCAATCGATCTTTACTCACACACTTTCGCGTTTTAGCCACTACGGTAGCGCCGTGCACAACTTTCGCCTTGATGCCGTCGACCACATTCCGGTAGACGTACTCCCGATCGGGACGGACTACCCGCCCGGTCACGTGCTGCCCCGTCACGCGCATCGGCGGGCACAGTTGCTCTACGGCGCGAGCGGAGTGATGCAGGTCGAGACCGATGTCGGGTCATGGACCGTTCCCACCGACCGTGCCGTCCTCATCCCGCCGGGAGTCGCACACGAGGTGTTGATGGACGATGTCACGACCTGGAGCCTGTACATCGAACCGGACGCCGTGCCGTGGTGGCCGGCCAGCTGCATGGTCGCCGAAGTCAACCCCCTCTTGCGCGAGCTCCTTCGAACCGCGAACACGTTCGCGCCGGACTACGACGTCACCGGACACGACGGCGCGGTCGTCAACCTGACACTCCACGAACTGCGCCATCTCACCCCCATGGCCCTGTCTGTCTCACTGCCGCACGACGAACCGTTCCGATCTCTGTGCCGCACGTATCTTGCAGAACCAGACCTCGCGGTGACGAATGAGACCTGGGCACAGGCAGCGAACAGGAGCTCGCGTACGTTCGATCGCCAGTTTCGCGCGCAAACTGGCACGAGCTCAGCGGCTTGGCGGTCGCACGCCCGCCTGTTGACCAGCCTTCGCCTGCTCCCCATCTCGAGCGTCACGGAGGTCTCTGCTCGTCTTGGGTACGCCTCCCCAGCAGCGTTCACCGCCGCGTTCACGCGCGCCTTCGGCGCGCCGCCATCACGCTTCAACTGAAACTGGGATGCCTCGATATTGCGGACAGAACGTCGATGCGGCCTCTCGCGAGCTCTGCCCGAAGGAGTGTGGCGTGGGGTCTTTCGGGCGCAGAGGCGACAGCAACGAGCGGGCGTCCATCTGGCTGGACGCCCGCTCGAGGTGCGAGTGTCGGCTCTAGCCTTCGCGGATGGTCATCTTTGCGAGCTTGTCGCCCTCGATGTCGAAGACGAACTTCGAGCGGCCATTGGCGTGGTTGGAGCGCCAGTCGCCAATGACGGCGACCCTGGCACCCTTGTCGTCGACTTCCTCGACGGTCAGCTTGCCCTGCGAGCCGATGAACTCCCTGTCGCTCCAGGCGTTGATCTGTTGTCGGCCGGTGAAGGTGCGGCCCCAGTCGTCCACTGCGCCGGTCTTCGTGAAGGCGTCGAGGAACGCCTGCTCATCATGGTTGTTGACGGCGACGATGAACGACGCCACCGGTTCGGGAATGCTCGGTACTGACATGAATACTCCTCTTCTCGTGCGTGTCGGGTTCTCGTGCGTGTCGGGTCAGCGGGTGGTGTAGCCGCCATTGGCGAAGATCGTCTGGCCTGTGACCCACCAGCCGTCGGTGGCGAGGAAGCGCACGATCGGGGCGATGTCTTCGATCTTGGTGAGCTGGTTTCCCAGTGCCTGGGACTTGTGGAACTCGACGCGCTCGGGGGTCTCCTGCCCGTAGAAGAACGGCGTGTCCATAGGGCCGGGCGCGACCGCGGTGACGGAGATGCCGCGGTCGGCGAACTCCTTGGCCGCGGCACGTGTGAAGTGCTCGACCGGTGACTTGCCGCCGGCGTAGGTGGAGTAGCCGTCGGTAAACGCCGCCAGCAGTGCGGTGACGATGGTGATGATCTTGCCGCCGTCCGCGAGATGGGCCCCGGCTTCCTTGATGAAGAAGTACGCGGCCTTGGAGTTGATGTCGAACATCGAGTCGTACTCGTCCTCGGTCGTCTCGATGATCGGCTTGCGGAGCACCTTCCCGGCCGTGTTGACCGCGATGTCGATCTCCCCGAGAGCGGCCTTCGCGTCTGCGAACAGACGGGCCACGTTCGCGGGGACCGTGAGATCACCCTGAAATACTGCACCCTTACCTCCGGTCGCTTCGACGGCGGCCAGCGTCTGCTCCGCATCGGCACGGCTGGAGTCGGAGTTGTAGTGGATCGCGACGTTCGCGCCGGCCTCGGCCGCCTGGCGTGCGATGAGTCCACCGAGGTTCTTCGCGCCTCCCGCGATCAGGACGTTCTTACCGTTGAGTGCGTACTCAACCATGACAGGCCTCCCGTATCATTGATATGTACCAGTGTCTGACTGCTACATGCGGTAACGTAGCAGCATGACAGGAGCGCCGACAAGCGATACACGCCAGCGTCTGATCGCGGCAGCTGCCGACCTCATCGCTGCGTCTCCAGGGGAAGAGTTCTCGCTACGTGCTGTGTGCGACACCGTCGGGGTGAAGATGCCGACGCTCTATCACTTCTTCGGCTCTAAGCAAGGTCTGATCGACGCGGTCATCGACCACGGATTCGATCTATACCTCGGCGAGAAGGCGTCCATGGAGTCATCCGGCGACCCGATACAGGACATCCGCGCCGGATGGGACGCCCACGTCGCTTTCGGGCTGGCCAACCCAGGGTTCTATACGCTCATGTACGGAAAGGTCCGCCCGGGCCACTCCCCCGACGCACAGTCACGCCCGAGCAGGATCCTCCGTGGGATCACGGCCCGAGCAGCGGAACAGGACCGTCTCGCCGTCCCGTCAGACCAGGCAGCGGCGCACATTCTGGTGACAAACATCGGCGTCACACTCCGTCAGATCATCCTGGCAACTCCGGATCCCGCGCTCTCCAGCGCAGTTCGAGAAGGCGCGATCGCCGCGATCACGGACAGGGGCGCACGAACCAGTAGTCAACTCACCGCAGCCATGGAACTCGCCGCAGCCCACCCCAACGTCCTGGGCAAGACGGAGACCGAGCTCCTCATCAAGTGGCTCGGCCGCCTCGTCGAAGATTCCAACTGATCGGCGTCAGAAACCCCTACCCGTTCACCCGTTCAGTTCTGACAGGCCGGTCGACGCGGCCTGAAGAAGACAAGCGTCTTCGCATCCACTGTCGGGACGAGGGTAAGCAGAATCGTCTGCTCGACCGCTTGGGTAAGTTAGTCGGAGTGCAGGGCCTGGGCGTAAAGCAGACTGAGCACGTTGTTTCAAAGCATGAGAAAGGGACTGCCGCGCGAACAGGTGACAGTCTGACCTGCCCTACGGTTAGGTTTCCACTCTTGGTCGCTAGCTTCCGATGGTGGTGAGTGCCCGCGGGATGCGGGCGAGGTCGTAGTCGTGGGGTGTCGCGTACTCGAGGGAGGAGTGCCGGCGACGACGGTTGTAGAACACCTCGATGTACTCGAAGATCGCGTTCGCGAGCTCGATGCGCGTCTTCCACTTCTTCCGGTTCAGCAGCTCGATCTGCATCGTCGACCAGAACGACTCCATCATCGCATTGTCGAGGCCATCGCCGACGGTCCCGAACGACGGCAGCAGTCCCGCTGAACGGATCTTCTGAGTGAAGACCCAGGAGGTGAACTGGACTCCGTGATCCGCATGAACGATCCCTCCGGTCCCTGGCTGACGTGCGCGGATTGCCATGTCCAGAGCGTTCACGACCAGGGTGGAATTTTGTTTGGAGTCGATAGCCCAGCCGATGATCTTGCGGCTGCAAGCATCCAGCACGGCGGCGCAGTAGATCTTGCCCTCCCGGGTGGGATGCTCGGTGATGTCGGTGACCCACAGCTCGTTCAGCGCGAGACGGTGGAACTTGCGGTTGACCAGGTCGTCCGCTGTGGCGACCCCCTTGAGTCGCTTGATTCTGGCTGGGCCTGGAAGGCCACCGATTCCGGCGCGAGTCATGAGGACGGAGATGAGCCGGCTGGAACACGGAATGTTCATTCCGATGGTGAGCTCGGCGTGGATGCGGCGGTAGCCGTAGGTGCCGCGGGAGGCGACGTGGATCTCCCGGATCAGGCCGGTCAGCCAGCGGCGGCGCAGCTCAGTGGCACTGGTCGGGCGCTTTCGGTACCGGTAGTAGCCCTGACGGGAGACGCCCAGTAGGCGGCAGCAGGTGCTTGTGGGTGCCCCGGCGTCGACGAGTCGGTCGATCACCGGGTGCGCCCTTTTGGGGCAACTCCTCCCTCCTCGTCGAGCCACGTCGCGGCCCGGCGGAGGATCGCGATCTCCTGCTCGAGCTGGCGGACACGGCCCCGCGCCGCGCGGAGCTCGGCAGATTCCTGACTGCTTAGTCCCGGCCGGCGGCCGTGGTCGATATCGTCCTGTCGCAGCCAGTTGTGGAGGGTGACCTCGTGGATGCCCAGGTCCAGTGCGGTCTGCTTGACCTGGCGGCCCTCGCGGACCAGAGCGATGGCACGGGCACGGAACTCGGGAGGGTACGGGCGTGGCATGCGAAGAGCCTTCCATGAAGACCATCGACTAGCGACGTCAACTGGAAACCGAGCCATAGGTCAGGTCAAACTGTCACCTGTTCGTGCGGCAGCCCCCTACTTCAAATTCTCGCAGCAATGCTCACGCCACGACGCGCGTCCCACGAGCCACGTCAAGCAATAAGGGACGCACCATGATCCACCTCACGAGAACCGACGGTTCTTTGTGTCTAGTCTGACGAAACGGAACGAGCGGCTGTCATGAGAGCCCGCATCGGTCCGCGGTCATCGTCCGCTCGACATCCGATGACGATCGCGCTGGGTGACGCGTCTGACACAGGCACGCTTACGGTTCCCTCCCCGGCGAGCCCGGCGAGGGAACGAGGCAACACGGCGACCACGCGACCGAGGCGGACGAGGGGGAAAAGTTCTGCGACGTCGCTGATCGCGGGCCCCCCAGTGCCGTCATCGTCACGACCGAACCAGCGTGGAAACGTGTCGTTATCCAGCTCATCGAGCGAAATGTTCATGCTGTCCGCAAGCCGGTGACCAACTGGTAGCACCGCCACCCTGTCTTCCACATGGAGCGTCGCGGTCATGAGCCCATCGGTACTCTCAAAGGGAGAATAGAGCAGAGCGGCGTCGGCTCGTCCATCGCGGACGAGGGCAGCTCGTTCGACGCCGGGATGGAACATGATGTCGACCTGCCGCGCCCCGGGATGATTGGCGTACTCCTGCAAGAGCGTTGAGAGCAGCCCTGCATCCCCACCTGGCTTCATCGCCAACTGTATAGAAGTAGCCTCGCCTGCTCGCCGCGCAGCCTGCACAGCGACAGCGATGGCGTTGAGCGCGTGTCGGCCGTGCTCAAGAAGGGCCGCGCCCGCGCTGGTGAGCGCCACACTTCTGCTAGTCCGAGTGAAAAGTTCAACGCCGAGGCGCCTCTCCAAGCGCTGGATCGCTTTGGACAGAGCAGGCTGGGCGATACGCAGGACCTCGGCCGCTCGCCCGAAGTGCAGCTCTTCGGCGACGGCGACGAAGTACCTGAGGTCCCGCATCTCTACGTCATCCATGCCTCTAGGTTATCAGTATCGAACTAGTTGATATTGGACACTGGCACCCTGTGGTGGTTCGCTATAAGCATGTTCATTCACACAATGCTCGTATCCTTCACCAATCCGATTGCCGACGCCCTCCTAGATCAGTTCCTGTCAGATATTGAAACAGTGATGAAGGACACTGGAGTAGTCCGGGACTTCTCGGCCTACCACCATGTGCCTGTTCAGGGAGAGGAAGCCCTCTGTGTCAGCCTTAGATGAGACACCCGGATGGTCCGGTTTGGTGTCGTAGAGGGCGGGAGGAGGTATCCCCGCGATGAACACAACGATGACAACTCCGATCGAGTCGAGGCATTCTGGGGGTATGGATGAAGTCCCTGACCCGCAGGTCCCGCCCAAGGCCCGCCGGCGTCGCTACAGCGCGAAGTACAAGGCCGAGATCCTGGCAGAGTACGAGAATGCGGACCGCGAAGGCAGAGGCGCGTTGCTGCGCCGGGAGGGCTTGTATACCTCGCTGATCAGCGCCTGGCGAGACCAGCGCGACCGCGGAGCCAAAGAGGCACTGGGTCGCTCCGGGGGCGCGGCACCGGCCACAGCAGCCCAGAATGAAGCCGCGCGGTTGCGGAAGGAAAATGAGCGGTTGCGGTCGGATCTGGACAAGGCCGAGGCGGTGATCGAGGTCCAGGGAAAACTCTCAGCGCTGCTGGACCAGTTCTCGACCAGCAGCAACGACAAGCCCGAGAAGCGATGATCGACGAGACGATCACCGAGCTCACCGAGCTGGTGGGCACCAAAGCAGCCTGCCGGGCGGTGGGACGGTCTCGGGCCACCCACTACCGCCGCCATCGCCAGTCCCCGGCACCGCCGCGTCAGCGCCGCGAGCCGGCCCGGCAGCCGCGGGCCCTGACCGAAGCCGAGGAGGCCGAGGTCTTCGCGGTCTTGTACTCGCAGCGGTTCGTGGACATGGCCCCGGCCGAGATTCACGCGGTCCTGCTCGATGAGGGTGTCTACCTGTGCTCGGTCTCGACGATGTATCGCCTGCTACGCCGCCGCGGCGAGGTCCGTGAGCGACGCCGCCAGGCCACGCACCCGCCCCGGGTCAAGCCCGAACTCGCAGCTGAGGGCCCGAATCAGGTGTGGTCGTGGGATATCACGAAGCTCCACGGTCCGGTGAAGTGGACGTACTACTACCTGTACTCGATCATCGATATCTTCTCCCGCTACACGGTGGGATGGATGGTCGCCCCCGCCGAGTCGGCGGCGCTGGCTGAAAAGCTGCTGGGCGAGACCATCGCCAAGCAGGACGTGGACCGTGATCAGCTGACCATCCACGCGGACAACGGCTCCTCGATGGCCTCGAAACCGGTCGCGTTCCTGCTGGCCGACCTGGGCGTGACCAAGACGCATTCCCGCCCCCCACTGCTCCAACGACAACCCGTACTCAGAGTCGCAGTTCAAGACGTTGAAGTATCGGCCCGAGTTCCCCGAGAAGTTCGGCTCGATCGAGGACGCCAGAGCGTTCTGCAGCGAGTTCTACCGCTGGTACAACACCGTCCACCGCCACTCCGGGATCGGCATGCACACCCCGATCGACGTCCACCACGGCTACGCCGCCGAGATCCGGGACCACCGCGCCAGCGTCCTCGAGAAGGCCTATATGGCCCACCCCGAGCGGTTCGTCCGCCACCACCCAGTCCCGCCGGCATTGCCCACCACAGCCTGGATCAACCCGCCCGACCAGGACGAGAAGACCCCGCCAGCAAACTCAACGACGAAGCTCAGCAAGTGACCCAAAAAGGTTGACAGGTTCCGAAGCGATCCCGGCGTTCATCGCCACGGCTATGCTGGCTCTTCAGAGTTGAGTGTGGGCGCGCCGGTGGTGCGGGGTAGCTGGGGATAGACGTCGAGGTCCTCGATGATGAGCGGACTCTTACCTCTGCTCGCACCAAGGACCTCGACAATGCACAACCATAGTTGCGTATGCCCTGACACGCTCGATCGCTGCGACCGATGCGACCTTCTGCTGGACTTCCCCGGCCTCCATCTGGTGGCCGTCTCGAAGGCCCGGGCCGGGCTGGTCCTCGAGGTCGAGTCCTGTGACCCGGTGACGGGATGTCCTGGTTGCGGAGTCATCGCCACTGGTCACGGACGGATCGCGGTTGAGGTGATCGATGCGCCTTGGGCGGGCCGGCCGGTGCGGATCCGCTGGCGCAAGCGCCGCTGGGTCTGCCTCGAGGACGTTTGCAAGGTGGCCACGTTTCTCGAGCAGGACCCGGAGGTTTGCGCCCCGCGGGGCCTGCTGAGCACGCGCGCGATCCGCTGGGCGATCGGTCAGCTCCGCCGTGAGGGAGCGACGATCCAGGGCCTCGCCCGCCAGCTCAGCACGACCTGGAACACGCTCTGGTCCCAGGTCCAGCCCGTCCTGGCCCGGGCCGCGGAAGACCCGTCGCGGTTCGAGGGCGTGCAGGTCCTGGGCGTGGACGAGCACATCTGGCACCACCGTGACCCGCGCCGGCGCGGGCCGAAAGCGCTCACCGGGATGGTGGACCTGACCCGAGGAACCCACCCCACTGCGAGGCTGCTCGACCTCGTCCCAGGTCGGTCCGGGACGGTCTATCGCGACTGGTTGGGCCAACGCGGTGAGAGGTTCCGGGAGGAGATCGAGATCGCGACGCTGGACCCGTTCCAGGGATACAAGAACGCGATCGATGACCAGCTCGAGGACGCCACCTGCGTGCTGGACGCCTTCCACATCGTCAAGCTCGCCGGCGCAGCGGTCGATGACGTCCGCCGCCGAATTCAACAAGAGACCCTCGGCCACCGCGGCCGCAAGGGCGACCCTCTGTTCGGGATCCGGCACATCCTCCGCGCCGGGCGTGAACGCCTCACCACGCGCCAGCAGAACCGCCTGGCCAGGGCATTCTCCGCTCACCCCGATCACGTCGCAGTCGAGGTCGCCTACCAGTGCGCGCAGGACCTCCGAGACGTGTTCCACCAGGCCACACCCGCCCAGGGACGTCGGCTCGCCGAGCAACTCATCGACACTCTGCCGTCCTGCCCGATTCCCGAGATCGCAAGGCTCGGGAAGACGCTGCGTCGCTGGAAGACGGCGTTCCTGGCCTACTTCGACACCGACGGCGCGAGCAACGGCGGCACGGAAGCCATAAACGGGATCATCGAGCTCGGCCGCCGTATTGCCCGTGGGTTCCGGAACTTCGAGCACTACCGCCTCCGAATGCTCCTCATCGCTGGCGGACTCGACGCCTCACCCCACACTCATCTCTGAAGAGCCGCTATGCTCAAGTTCACCGTCGAGGCCCAGGAAGACCTGGCAACCTTCTTCGCCGCGCCTGGCGCGACGGACGTGATCCACAAGTGGAAGGCAACACACCCGTATCAGGTTGGCTGGGTCAACTATGAGGCCCACGAGTGACCGAAGCCATCGAACCGGATGTGGCGGCGGCCCCACTGGCCGGGCCGCCGCCCCGACACAAGATCGCGATTCTCAACTGGATCTCGGCTTACCCCTTGATAACACTCCTACTCTGGGCAGGAGAGCCGCTGATCCAGTTGGTTCCGGTCTACATCACCACGTTGGTGCTCTCGTTGGTTTTGGTGTCCCTCCTGACGTTCATCGTCACGCCGCTAATGATGAGGCTGTTCTCCAAGTGGCTCCAGACGTAGAAAACACCGGTCATCAGGCCAGTCCATGCGCTCGAGGCACGAGCCACTGGTCCAGGTATCTGAGCGCCGCGAGTTCGTAGGGCACGCCTCCCCGGCGGCGGTGAACGCCGCCGGGGAGGCGTGCCCTAGTTGTATGAGGTCATGACGTTGTCGACACGTTCGTGGACTCGGGTGGCCGGGGGCTGATCGGCGCAGGCGGTGTGCGGCCGATGATAGTTGTAATGGTGGACCCAGACGCTGATCGCTACGCGCCGTTCGTCTTCGGAGTAGAAGGGGTGGGCGTAGAGGCATTCTTCGGCGAGGATCCGCTGGTAGCGCTCGACTTTTCCGTTGTGTCGGGGCGTGTAGGGCCGAGTCCTTTGATGCCGCGACGCGTGCGCGGTCACCGTGCGAACGAAGGTCTTCGCGCGGTAGTTGGAGCCGTTGTCGGTGATCACCCGGACCAGGTGATTGATCCCGTGAGCGGCGAAGAATGCCCTGGCCCGGGCGAAGAAGGCGATGGTGGTTGCTGCGGTCTCGTTCTCGAGGGCTTCGGTGTAGGCGAGGCGGGAGTAGCCGTCGATCGCGGAGTGCAGGTAGGTGTAGCCCACGCGCTGATGGCGTGCTCGGGTGCTGCCTCGGCCGTGGAGTCGCCAGCCGCCGCCGTCGGGGATCTGGCCGACCTTCTTCACGTCCAGGTGGAGCATGTGCCCCGGGAAACGGGCGATGATCTTCCCGGTCTCGCGGTTGTTCTCCCCGGTCGGGTCGAGGTCCCGGCGGCGGGAGATCCCGAGGCGCTGCAGCCAGCGTCCGATGGTGCGGACGCAGTAGTGGTGGCCGCGGTCGGCGAGCTCGAGAGCGATGCGGCGGGCAGACCATTTGCGGTCTCGTCTCCAGGCGTCGATGAGCGCGAGGACCTCGATCGGTAGCCGCGAGGGCCGGCGAGCAGGAGCGCTGGGGCGGTCCTGAAGAGCTTCGATGCCGTCATCGCGATAGCGGTGCACCCACTTCGTCAGAGTCGAGCGGGCGACCCCTGCCTCGGCAGCGACGTGGGCGACGGGGCGACCATCATCTTCGACACGTTGGACCAGGCGGAGTCTTCCGGCAGGGGTCAGCGGCGAATTACGGTGGGTCATGGAACGGGTCTCTTCCAGCAGATGAATGGCTTCAGCACCACCCATCGTGCCGGTCAGGGACCCGTTCCTTCATCCCCGATCCGTGACTACAACGTCATGACCCGCAACAGCTAGGTCGTGTCTCTTATTTTCGTAGCCAGGCGATGACGGCGCAGAGGACGACGCCGGCTCGGTAGGTGATGGCGTGTTTGTCGTAGCGGGTGGCGATCCCGCGCCACTGCTTGGCTAGGCCGAACCGGCGTTCGACGACGTTGCGGCCGGCGTAGGCGGTCTTGTCCAGGCTTGGCGGGCGTCCTCCGCGGGAGCCTTTGCGCTGGCGGGCGGCGATCTCATCGGATTTCTGCGGGATCACCGCCTTCACACCCCGGGCGGTGAGCATTCGTCGGGTCTTGCCCGAGGAGTAGGCCTTATCGCCGACCACCGCGTTTGGCCGGACCCGCGGCCGTCCAGGGCCGCAGCGGGGGACTCTGATCTCGTCGAGGACGCTGGCGAGCATGGCCCCGTCGTTGCGCTGACCGCCGGTGAGCACTATCGCCAGCGGCATCCCACGGCCATCGACAGCGGCATGGACCTTGCTGCTCAGCCCGCCGCGTGACCTGCCAACTGCATGCCCCTCAGGCTCGCCCGCGACCGGCTTCCTGTGATTCGCTCTGGCCCCCCTGTGGGCTGGTCGGGGCGGGTGGTATTGGTGCCGTGCTGATGGGCACGGGTGACCGTCGCGTCCACCGAAACCGTCCAGTCGATGTCCCCTCGCGCGTCGGCCTCGGCCATCAGCTCGTCATGGATTCGGTCCCACACTCCGAGTCGGGCGTAGAGATAGTGGCGCTTCCACACTGTCTGCCACGGGCCGAACCACTCCCGGGGCAGGTCCCGCCACGGAATGCCCGTTCGATACCGGTAGACGATGCCCTCGACGATCATCCGGTTGTGGCGAAACGGGTGGCCCTTTCGGCCCGCGTTCGACGGCAGCAACGGCTCGATGCGTTCCCACTGCTCATCGGACAGGACGTGCTGACGAGGCGGCGCGGAAGTGCTCATCTATCGAGCATCCCCCGAACACAGCCTCACATATAGGAGACACGCCCTAGCTGAGTGGCGACATCTTCCTCGCGCCACGGCCTCAAGACCACGGCACCGTCGGAGATCTCCTCGGGGCGCTCCGGAATCTGGGTGGTTGCCATACTTCACGATCCCACGATCGTGATCCGGTCGGCTCCAGAGAATATTGCTCGACCGAACGATTCCGGTCCCCGGTAGACTGGGCGCTATTGAGCAGATGCCACAGTCCGTCGCAGCGCGAGGCGTTGATCCAGCTCGTGCGGATGCCTGAGAGCGCTCAACGCCGAAGGGGTTCGGTTTGTAAGCCGCGGGGCGCTACCGATCGCGCGGGACGGGGGTCGCTGGGGGCCTCCCTACACGGTGAGACCGTCTCGCTACCTGTGGAACCCACTGGAGAGTCATCGTGCTGGCGCAGCGTTGAAAACTGGCGTCATTGATGGTGGTCGCCTCGTCGACGGATGCATAGGCCCGACATAGCGAGCGTTTCGCACGCATGTTCCGGGAGTCACGTCGAGCGCTTGACAGTACACACAGGCGTGTGAGTAACCTAATACCAGCGCAAGCAAGAGCGCCTGCATTGGGCGGCCTCGTGGTTTACCAGGAGGCACTATGCCCGCATGCTCTTCTACACGCAAAATTCCGCTCCTCCGCGGATTCTCACTGGGGATCGTTTACCTCACTCTGAGTTTTCCTCTTGGAAGCTGGGTAGGGCGCATACCCCAGATCAAGGAATCCCTCAACGCCTCTGACGCAAGCTGGGGTATCGCAAACACGATCGCCACCACCGGTGAAGTCGTGGGGCTCGGAATAATCGTGGTGCTGATCGGCCGGACGAGCACACGGACGACGACACTCGTGACCGCCTGCATCGTTCTGGCTATGGGCCCACTGGTAGCGCTGTCGCCGACTCTGCCGGCACTCGTCATCTCACTCACCTTGTGGATGGTCGCTTCAAAAATTCTTGGGACGACATCGGGCGCTCTCATCCTCGTGTATCAGCGAGATCTGGGCCGAATCATCTTCGGCCGCTTCGACGCGCTATACAGCATTGGAATGCTGATAGGCGGAGCGCTCTCTTGGGCGGCGATTCGCCATAACATTGCACCATCACACCAGTTCGCAATCACGAACAGCATGCTGGCGATTGCTCTCCTGGTCTCTCTACGCGCTCTACCTGACGAAGAGACGTCAACGACGCGCGCTCGGCCCATACGCCAGCGACTACGCAGTCGCTTCACGACTCCCCTTCTCCTGCTAGGGGGGTTATCCCTTCTCGCCAGTTTTATCGACAGTGCAGCAGCCCAGTGGGCAGGGATCTACCTCTCCCGAACTTCAGGAGGGGACGCCGAGTTGGGGTCGCTCGGCTATGTACTAGTAATGGCGACCAAGACCATCTGCCTTCTCTTCATCGGAACGATCAGCCACCGAATTGGATGGCGCGCACTAGTCCTTACATCTGTCGCCGCCACATCTCTGGCGCTATTCCTAGGTGTTGGCTCGGGACAGCTCGTCCCAGGCCTGCTAGCACTCCTCGCACTGGGTGCCGGGACAGCATTCTTTGGCCCGATGGTGAACACTCTCGCATCAGCCCAGCCAGGGGTAACCGATGGCGAAGCGCGCACCATGCTCGAGATGGGCGAACTGCCCGCGTACGTAGTCACCCCTGTCTTGGTTGGTGTGCTGGCAAGCCTTCTTGACGTTCGGTGGGCATTCCTCATTATGACGGGAATCCCCCTTCTCGCCAGCGGAGCCCTACTACTGATCCCGGCGACGCGAGCTTCTATACTTTTTCATGAAGATGCCTACAAGAGAGGATTGAAGGCCCCTTGATTCCCAAGCAGATCTTCTTCGTCCACCTAAAGGGGCTCTTCAGAGCTGAGTGTGGGCGCGCCGGTGGCGCGGGATAGCTGGGGATAGACGTCGAGGTCCTCGATGATGAGCGGACTTCTACCCCCGCTGATCTCAAGGACCTCGACGATGCTCAACCATAGTTGTGTATGCCCTGACGCGCTTGATCGCTGCGACCGATGTGATGTCCTGGTCGACTTCCCCGGGCTTCACCTGGTCGCGGTGACGCAGGCTCCATCGGGCCTGTTGCTCGAGGTGGAGTCCTGCGATCCGGTCGCGGGCTGTCCTGGCTGCGGGGTCGTCGCGACTGGTCACGGCCGTGTGATGGTCGAGATGATCGATGCGCCCTGGGCTGGCAGGCCGGTGCGGATCCGGTGGCGCAAGCGCCGCTGGATCTGCCTCGAGGACGTTTGCGCGGTGGTCTCGTTCGCCGAGCAGGACCCCCGGGTCTGCGCGCCGAGGGGGCTGCTGAGCACGCGCGCGATCCGGTGGGCGGTCGGTCAGCTCCGGCGCGAGGGTGCGACGATCCAGGGTCTGGCCCGGCAGCTCGGGACCACCTGGAACACGCTCTGGACCCAGGTCCAGCCCGTCCTGGCCCAGGCCGCAGGCGATCCGTCCAGGTTCGAGGGCGTGCAGGTCCTAGGCGTGGACGAGCACATCTGGCACCACCGTGACCCGCGCCGGCGCGGCCCGAAGGAGCTCACCGGGATGGTCGATCTGACCCGTGGTCCGCACCCCACCGCCAGGCTGTTGGATCTCGTCCCCGGCCGGTCCGGCAGCGCCTACCGAGACTGGCTCGACGAACGGGGCGAGGCGTTCCGCAAGCGGGTCGAGATCGCGACGCTGGACCCGTTCCAGGGTTACAAGAACGCGATCGATGACCAGCTCGAGGACGCGACCTGCGTGCTGGACGCCTTCCACATCGTCAAGCTCGCCGGCGCTGCGGTCGATGACGTTCGCCGCCGAATCCAGCAGGAGACGCTCGGCCACCGAGGCCGCAAGGGCGACCCTCTCTACGGCATCCGTCATGTTCTCCGCGCGGGGCGCGAACGCCTCACGTCTCGCCAGCAGAACCGGCTGGCCAGCGCATTCGCTGCCCACCCCGATCATGTCGCGGTCGAAGTCGCCTACCAGTGCGCCCAAGACCTCCGCGACGTGTTCCACCAGCCCACCCCCGCCCAAGGCCGACGCCTCGCCGAGCAGCTGATCCAGAAGCTGCCGTCCTGCCCGATCCCCGAGATCGCCAGGCTCGGCAAGACGCTACGCCGCTGGAAGACAGCGTTCTTGGCCTACTTCGACACCGACGGGGCGAGCAACGGCGGCACGGAGGCCGTCAACGGGGTCATCGAACTCGGCCGCCGCATCGCCCGCGGGTTCCGCAACTTCGAGCACTACCGCCTTCGAATGCTCCTCATCACCGGAGGGCTCGACGCCTCACCCCACACTCAACTCTGAAGAGCCCCTAAAGGCGCTCGTCCGCGGAAGGGCTCGGCAAGAGGCCGTCTATGAGAAATCTGCGCGGCGAAGACACTGTTCGTCATGATGCTCAGTGCCCTTCACGTACGTCCAGAGCGCGGCGGAGTCTGTCCACTACCTCGGCCGGGGTGTGGCCGTCGTACTTCGGTGGGACTTCGGCTTCGGGAATCTGGAAGAGACCCCAGGCGTCGCGACCGTAATGGTTGCTGATCTGTCCCGTTGAAAGGGTGGCCACGACAACGAACCAGCCGCCTCCGAAGCAGAGCTCGCCGTCGGAGTGCCGCCAGGACTTCACCACGGGGATACCGGCGGCGTGCCAGCCGTTCGCGGCGTGTGCGTTGTATAGCATCCGGTAGTCATAGAGCTCGTTGTGGGTGTGAACGCCGTCCGAGGCCTCGCCTGATTCAAGGAGAGTTCGCAGCTCGTCATGCTCGGTCCCGGACTGCTTGGCTCGGGCCGTCTCCGTCTGGGCTTCGTCGCTCATGCTTGATAACCTCCCGCGGTGATATGGCGATCACGCAGGTAGTCGCGCGATCGGCTAGATTCGCAAAACTGTGACCTGCGGAGCGGGCCTCAGAGGCTGGCCCCCAGATGCTCACTCAGGTGTCTGGACTTACGGCGATGCGCTGATGTCAGAGTAGTTGAGCCCAGCGCGGAGCAGGCTGGCTCCTTCCGCACCCACATCTGCCCGTGCACGACAGAGTCGAGTTGGTAGGTTGTGGAAATGTCTCACCCAATTTCCTCCTCCACGGTATTGCCCATCGAATCTGTCCATGACTACGAAGGCGCGGACCACGACCGGTTGGCCGGCAGGTTCGGACCCGACGCCGTTGCGTTCGACGGTGAGAGCGGTGCGCGACTCTCGGCTGCCCGAGTGTTGGAGTTTCGCGAGCGCCTCAACGGCCTCATCGCAGAGTTCTTTTCACCCGAAGCCGCTGAGTGGACATCGCCTGTCAAGTACGGGTTCCGTTGGATATTGATGCCGGTCGACACGGCCCCACTAGAGGATTCACGCGCGGATCGCTGAAGAGTACTGCTGCGGGCGATGAGTACGATCGTGCCCACGATGCCAAGGGAGGCAGATCATGTGCGGACGGTATGTTCTCGAGGTCGATGCTCAGGGGCTGATGCGGGCCTACGCCGCACAGCCGGCGAAGGCGTTCGACTGGGAGCCGGTGTTCAGCGTCGCCCCGCGCACGAAGGCCCCTGTGGTCCGCGAACACGTCGACGACGAGGGCGAGCTGCAGCGGACTGTCGAGTTCGCGCGCTGGGGCTTCAAGCCTGCGTGGGCCAAGGACAAGGGTCCGCGGCCCATCAATGCCCGCTTCGAGACAGCGCACACGAACGGAATGTTCCGCGCCGGCTTCGCGAGCTCCCGAGCCGTAGTGGCGATGACCGGCTACTACGAGTGGGTCGAGATGGACGACGGCAAGCAGCCCTACTACGTCCACGCCACTGGTGGCGAGCTGCTGCATGCCGCTGGGCTGACCACGGCCGAGCAGAACAGCGATGGGGAGTGGGACGTGTCCTTCACGATCATCACCCGCGAGGCGAAGGACGCCGCCGGCGACGTCCACGACCGCATGCCGGCGTTCTTGGACGACGAACTGATGGTCGACTGGCTCGCGCCCGGGAAGCTCGAGAAGGATGAGCGCGAGCACCTGCACGGCGTGCTCGGCGATGTCTCCGAGACGGTCGCCGCGTCGCTGGTGACGCACCCCGTCGATCGCGCCGTCAACAACGTCCGGACGCTCGACCGCAGCGATTCAGCTCTGATCGCGCCTATCGAGCTGGAGTGATGGCGGCGAAGATCTCCGCGGCGCGAAGTCTGTCCGCCCGTAGGATCTATTCACACACAGCGTGAGGTCGCCCGTTAAGAGTTTTCCGGCTCTTCGCAGATGGGGGTGTAGTGGCTGGTGACGGGGTGGGCGCGTCGGTGCGGGAATAGACGTCGAGGCCTCCCGATGATGGAAGTTCTGACGCTCGCCATCTGGAAGACCTCGACATGTCTAACGCTACCTTCTCAACCCCTGATCTCGATGCCTTCTGCGGCCTGGATCCTCGAAGCCATGACCGACGACCGTCACCTTCTCGCTCCGCGCGCAGATGACGACCGATTTACATGGCATCCCGGTCACGGATGCCCGAGCAGCAACTCACCCAGGCCACGCTGTCCTACGCATACGACGTGAAGCGCCCTAGGCTTCGTTCCTTTTTCTCTGTGGTACTCGGAACGCAACCCAGGGCGCTTCACGTCAACGCAATGGAAAGAGTGATTCTAATAGACGGTCACCTTGACGAAGGTAGCAGGTCCGTCGAGGTTGATTCTTGAGTTGGTGCCAATCTTGGGGAGGGCCACGGTTGAACCATTCCAGGAATAATATCCTTTGCCTGCGTGACTCTTGGTAAGGAAGGCTTCCTGTCCCAGCCATGCCCCAGTCTTGGTTCCAACTCCAGTGAACCCGTAGTTCGGGCGCGGAACCTGACCCGAAATCGTGCACACATGTGACGACGAAGTGCACTTGTTCGTTACCGAAGTGAGCGCAGAGATTGCAGGCTCTTCGCAGATGAGGGTGTAGCGGCTGGTGACGGGATTTGGGCCGTGGCCGGTGACGCACTGGACCGCTGCCGGCAACGGATCCAGCAGGTCACCTGCGGGCATCGCGGTCGATCTGGGTATCCCCTTTACGGGATCCGCCGAGTCCTCCGAACCGGTGCGGACCCTCTCGCCGATCGCCAATGCGACCGTCTGAACAGCGTGTTCGCTGTCGACGAGCATGCCGCGGTCAACGTTACCTGGGGCATCTATTAGCTGATCGTGGAGGCATACCTCAACCCCGATCGCGCTGCCGCGAAGCAGCAACTTGCCGCAGTGATTCAGGACCTCGCCGGCGATGTTGAATCGCCCCGGGTTTGTTAGAGGCTCGCAAGTGCCGCGTCGGCGGGTGCCGGTGCGGGGTTGTTGTGATGGTAGGTGTCCTCGAGCTCGACGGGCGGGATCATTCCGATCTCGCCGTGCAGACGCCGGTGGTTGAACCAGTCGATGTATTCCGCGGTCGCGATCTCGAGGTCGTCGATGTTCTTCCAGGGCCCGCGGTTGCGGACCAGTTCGGCCTTGAACAGCGAGTTGAAGGCCTCGGCCAGGGCATTGTCATACGAGTCGCCGGTGGAGCCGACCGAGGCGACCGCGCCGGCCTCGGCAAGTCGCTCGGTGTAGCGGATGGCGACGTATTGAACGCCCTTATCGCTGTGATGCGTGAGCCCGGTGACGGACTGGCCTGCGTGATCGCGGGCCCAGATGCCCATCTCCAACGCGTCCAGCGCAAGGTCGGTTCGTAGCGACTTCGACAGCTGCCAGCCGACCACGCGGCGGGAGAACACGTCGATGATGAACGCGGCATACACCCAGCCGGCGAAGGTTCGGCAGTAGGTGATGTCCGCGACCCACAACTGGTTCGGAGCAGTCGCCGTGAAGTCACGTTCGACAAGGTCAGGACGAGAATCCGGACCGCGACCGGAGATCGTGGTGCGCGGGCCCTTGGCCCGGCTGATCCCTCGCAACCCCGCGACGCGCATGAGTCGCTCGACCGTGCAGCGCGCCACCGAGATGCCCTCCCGCCGCAACTGCGCATGGACCTTCTTCGCCCCGTAGACGCCGAAGTTCGCCGCATGGACGCGGTGGATCTGGACCAGCAGTTCCTCGTCGCGCACTGCCCGTCTCGAGGGTGGGCGGGTCTTGAACGCGTAGTACGTGCTCGGCGCGATCTGCGTGCCCGCTGCGGTTAGCGTCCGACAGATCGGCTCGACGCCGAACTCATGCTTGTGCTGGTCTATGTACTCCACGATCAACGCTGTGGGCGGTCGAGCTCCGCCGCGAAAAAAGCCGACGCCGACCTCAGGATCGAGTTCGCCCGGCGCAGCTCACGTACTTCCTTCTCCAGCTCGACCAGGCGTTGGGACTCGCTAGTCGTGGTCCCGGGACGGTGCCCCTCGTCAACCTCGGCCTGCACGACCCAATTCCTCAGAGTCTCGGGATTGATCCCGAGCTGCTCGCCCACACGACGGAACGTGCCCGACCTCGTCGATGGATCCAGTCGCGCCTGAACAGCCATCCTCGTGGCTCTCTCCCGAAGCTCGTCCGGGTACTTCCTCGGTGCTGCCATGCTCCTCATCCTCCCGTGGAATCAGAGCCTCCACCAGACCCGGGGCGATTCATGTTCCAGCTTCGCCGATCGAGGTCATCACCCTCGGCCGCACTCTGAATCGCCGGGTCGAGGACGTGCTCGACTACATCGACCGGCCCGGCACCAGCAACGGTCCCACCGAAGCGATCAATGGCCGCCTCGAACACCTCCGCGGCACAGCCCTGGGCTTCCGCAACCTTGCCCACTACATCTTCCGATCGCTGCTCGACACCGGCGGATTCAGGCCCCTGCTGCACGGTCACATGCAATGAGCCACCAAGGCAGGTGCTCACGTCAAGGATCAGCTGGCCGCACCCGCGACCATCTGACTACGAAACTAAATCCTGGCGTTTGAGATCCATACGGCTGCGTGGCCGTGGTAACATCATTCAACACACCTCGAATTGTGAGGTACTTCACGAAAGGTTGAAAAATGTCTCGAACAATTAGGAATGCGGCGATCTGGCTCGCAACTTTGACAGTGGCTGGCTTTGCAGCCGTCCCTGCCTGGGCCGAGCCGGGCGAGACAGATGGTCCGGTACAGATCGGCGACATTAAAGTCTCGATCGACGACAGCTCTATTGACACCCGGGCCGAGCTCGACGCGTACATCGAGTCGGACGAAGCTAAGACCATCACCGTTGATCGCGCGACCGGGGAGATGACTTCTGTTATCGCGGGAAACGAGCCTGCAATCTGGCTCATCGCATCTGAGGGTGTAGCTGGTTTCTGAATCCTCCTGATTCGAGCAGGCTGCGGGCGACGTAGTTGGTGAGGTTTCGGAAGCCGAGGGCGGAGCCGCGGAGGTGTTCAAGCCGTCCGTTGATCGCCTCTGTCGGCCCGTTGCTGGTGCCGGGGCGATCGAAGAACGCCAGGACGTCGTCGGCGCGCTTGGTCAGCGTCCGGCCCAGCTTTCCCAGCTCGACGAGGGTGTCTGGGACCTTCGCCCTGAGGGCCGCGATGACCTTCTCCATCTTCGATCTGGCTCTGGCCCGGTCGGGTTCTCGATAGGCGGCGATCATGGCCTGGTAGATCTCCCAAGTAGCCTCGACCGCAGCGTGAGGGTGGTGGGCGAACAGGGCGTTGAGGCGTTCGCGCTGCCGCTGGGTCAGCAGCTTGGTCCCGGTGTGGAGGGTGCGGCGGGACGTGTAGAGAGGGTCGTCCTTGCGGCCTCGACGCTTGTGGAGCTTCTGCTGGATCCGCCGCCGGCAGTCATCCAGAGCGTCCCCGGCGAGGCGGACGACGTGGAAGGGATCCATGACCGCGACCGCGCCGGGCAGGGCCTCGCTCGTCGCGGTCTTGAACCCTGTGAATCCGTCCATCGCGACGACCTCGACGCGGTCCTTCCACGCCTTGGGTCGCGCTTCGAGCCAGGCCTTGAATGCCGCCTTGGAGCGTCCTTCGACCATGTCCAGCAGCCTCGCCGGCCCGGTCTTGTCCCTGGCGGAGGTGAGATCGATGATCACGGTGACGTACTTGTCGCCGCGGCGGGTGTGGCGCCAGACGTGCTCATCAACGCCGATCACGCGGACTCCGTCGAAGCGGGCCGGGTCATCGATCAGCAGGCGCTTCCCCTCGGCCAGGACGGCGTCGTTCGCGGTGTGCCAGGCCACGCCCAGCCCGGCAGCGACCCGCGCGACCGAGAGGTGATCGATGACCAGCGCCTCCAGCGCCCACCGGGTCCCGCCCCGGGAGAGCTTCGCCCGCCCGGCCGCTGCAGCCGTGGTGTCTTCGCGCCAGTGGGTTCCGCAGTGGTCACATCGGTAGCGCCGGATTCGCACCAGAAGCGTCGTGGGGCGGTGGCCGAACGGCTCATGCGCCAGGGACCGCGAGATGGAACCCCGCGACGTCGCCCGTCCTCCGCAGGCACGGCACCACGATTCCTCCTCGGCGACCCGACACTCCAGCACCGCTCGATCGGCCGTGAGGTTCTGGCCGACCACGACCAGACCAAGCTCCTCAAGGCGGGTGAAGGTCGTCAGGTCGGGGTCGCCGAAGGTAGCGTTGGGCATGTCGAGGTCTTCCTGATGGCGAGCGTGAGAACTTCCATCATCGGGAGACCTCGACGTTTATCCCGGCACCGACGCGCCCACCCCACGCCCCGCAGCTACCCCCTCAACTGCGAAGAGCCCCGTAAGTCCCGGTCCCAGCACCCAACCTGCCCCAAGAGTGACGACGAAAGGCACCCCACAAAGAGCACGTTTCAGGGGCCAAAAAACACCCCTGACCTGCACAATTGCAGGCCAGGGGTGGTCTAGATGTCAGTCACAGATTGAAGCCGATCGCGCGCAGCTGCTCGCGGCCGTCCTCGGTGATCTTCTCCATCCCCCAAGGCGGCATCCAAACCCAGTTGATGCGGTGCGACTCGGTGATCGGGTCCAGCACGGCGAACGTCTGGTCCTCGAGCACGTCGGTCAGCGGGCAGGCGGCCGAGGTGAGCGTCATGTCGACGACGGCATTGCCGTCCTCCACGCTGACGCCGTAGATGAGACCGAGGTCGACGACGTTGATCCCGAGCTCGGGATCGATCACGTCCTTCATCGCCTCGAGGACGTCCTCGGAGCTCACGGTGCCCGACGGGGTCTTCTGGTCGGTCATGGGTCCTCCCGGTGAGGTGCGGGTCCTGTGCAGGCCCGCGACAGTGGGGCCGGTCGCTGCGCTCCCGGGCGCAGCGACCGAGGTGGTCAGCTGCCGGAGCCGACGAGGTAACGGTCGTAGCCCTCGTTCTCGAGGCGCTCGGCGAGCTCGGGGCCGCCCTGCTCGGCGATCTGACCGTTGACGAAGACATGGACGAAGTCCGGCTTCACGTACTGCAGGATGCGCGTGTAGTGGGTGATCAGCATGATGCCGATCTCCGTGGACTCCTTGGCGCGGTTGACACCCTCGGAGACGATGCGCAGCGCATCGACGTCGAGGCCGGAGTCGGTCTCGTCGAGGATCGCGATACCGGGCTTGAGCAGCTGCATCTGGAGGATCTCGTGGCGCTTCTTCTCGCCGCCGGAGAAGCCCTCATTGACGTTGCGCTCGGCGAAGGCCGGGTCCATGCGCAGGTCGCCCATGGCGCCCTTCATGTCCTTGACCCAGGTGCGCAGTGCCGGCGCCTCGCCGTCGATCGCGGTCTTCGCGGTGCGCAGGAAGTTGGACACGGTGACGCCGGGGACCTCGACGGGGTACTGCATCGCGAGGAAGAGGCCCGCGCGAGCGCGCTCGTCGACGCTCATCTCGAGCACGTCCTCCCCGTCGAGCGAGACCTCGCCCTGGGTGATCTGGTACTTCGGGTGACCGGCGACCGCGTAGGCGAGGGTGGACTTGCCCGAGCCGTTGGGGCCCATGATCGCGTGGGTCTCGCCCGACTTGATCGTCAGGTCGACGCCCTTGAGGATCTCCTTGGTGCCCTCAGGGGTCTCGACGGTGGCGTGGAGGTTCTTGATCTCCAGGATCGACATGTGGTGTTCTCCTTGGCCAGTGCTACTGGTGGATTCGGATAGATATGAGGTCGGGCCCGGGCGCCGAAGGACGGCGCCGCGGTGATCAGGTGGCGAGGGTCGCGGTCGGATCCACGAGGATCTCCCCGCTGGCCTCGTCGATGCGCACGGGGAACACCCGTACGGGGAGGACGGCCGGCAGCTGCAGGGGACGACCCGTGACCAGGTCGAACTGGCTGCCGTGCTTCCAGCATTCGATGGTGCATCCCTCGACGTCGCCGTCGCTCAGCGCGATCTCGTCGTGCGAGCAGACGTCCTCGAGGGCGTGGACGCCGCCATCCTCGTCGCGCACCAGGGCCATCTCGATGCCGCCGGCGACGACGTCGATCGCCTCGCCGGGCGCGAGAGCGTCCAGGGCGGCGACGGGGACGAAGGCGTCCGACATCAGTTCATGCTCCGTGCGAGCTCGTCCTCGATGGACGCCGAGAGCCGCTCGCGGATCTCGGGGACATCGATCTGCTGGATGATCTCGGCGAAGAAGCCGCGCACGACGAGGCGGCGGGCCTCGAGCTCGGAGATGCCGCGCGCACGCAGGTAGAACAGCTGCTCGTCGTCGAATCGACCCGTCGCGGCTGCGTGTCCTGCGCCCTCGATCTCACCGGTCTCGATCTCCAGGTTCGGCACCGAGTCGGCGCGCGCGCCCTCGGTGAGCACCAGGTTCCGGTTCAGCTCGTAGGTGTTGGTGCCCTCGGCCTCCTTGCGGATGAGGACGTCGCCCACCCACACGGACCGCGCCTTCTTGCCCTGCAGCGCGCCCTTGTAGGCGACGTTGGAGGTGCAGTGGGGGGCGCTGTGGTCCACGAACAGCCGGTTCTCGAAGAACTGGTCCTCGTCGGAGAAATACAGGCCGAGCTTCTCGATCTCGCCGCCGGGGCCGCCGTACTCACCGATCGCGTTGAAGCGCACGGCGCTGCCGCCGAGGGTGACCGCGACGTGCTTGAGCTTGGCGTCGCGGCCCACCCGGGCGTGGTGGGTCGCGATGTGGATCGCGTCGTCGTCCCAGTCGTGCAGGCTGATGACGGTCATCGTCGAGTTGTCGCCGATGATCATCTCCACGTTCTGCGCGTACTGCGCGGAGCCCGTGTGGTTCAGCACGAAGATCGCCGAGGAGGACTCCTCGGTCTCCAGCACGATGTGCCCGTTCCCGCGGCGATCGGCACCGCGGCCGGCGATGTCGATACGGAACGGCGCGTCGTAGGCGCCGTTCTTGGCGGCGGTGAGGTGCAGCGCCTGCTCGGAGCGGGCGGAGGCGATCGCGCTGGCGATGTCCTCGGGCACCAGGACGGTGCCGCGGGGGGCCTGCCCGATCGCGAGCGTTCCGGGCTCGGAGGCGCCCTCGGGGACCTCGACCTGGTACTCGACGGCGGAGTCGTCCGTGGCCACGTCCTGGAACAGGGGCGCGAAGCGGCGCAGCGGGGTGAAGCGCCACTCCTCGACATGGCTCTTGGGGACCTCGTGGTCCGACACCTCGAAGGAGCGCTTGCGCGCGCCGCGGTTCAGCGCGGCGTGCGCGGCGGAGGTCTCCTGCCCCGGAAGGCTGAGGTTCTCCTCCTCCAGCTCCGGCGCGGCGGGGACGTCCGCCTCGTCGACAGTGGTCTGCGCGGCGACCGGTGCGGCACCGGCGGCGTGGCCCACGGCCTCGTTCACGGCGGCGTCCCCGGTGCTCTCGGGACCCTTCATGTCAGTGGTCGACATCAACCGACTGCTCCTTCCATCTGCAGCTCGATCAGGCGGTTCAGTTCGAGGGCGTACTCCATGGGGAGCTCGCGCGCGATGGGCTCGATGAACCCGCGCACGATCATGGCCATCGCCTCGGTCTCCTCCATGCCGCGGCTCATCAGGTAGAAGAGCTGCTCCTCGGAGACCTTGGAGACGGTGGCCTCGTGGCCCATCTGGACGTCGTCGACGCGGACGTCGACGTAGGGATAGGTGTCGGTGCGCGAGATGGTGTCCACCAGCAGCGCATCGCACAGCACCGTCGAGGCGGAGTGCTCCGCGCCGGGCATCACCTGCACCAGGCCGCGATACGAGCTGCGACCGCCGCTGCGGGAGACCGACTTGGAGACGATCGAGCTCGAGGTGTGCGGCGCCATGTGGATCATCTTGGAGCCGGTGTCCTGGTTCTGGCCCTCGCCCGCGAAGGCGACCGAGAGGGTCTCGCCACGGGCGTGCTCGCCCATGAGCCAGACGGCCGGGTACTTCATGGTGACCTTGGAGCCGATGTTGCCGTCGACCCACTCCATCACGCCGCCCTGCTCGACGGTCGTGCGCTTGGTGACCAGGTTGTACACGTTGTTCGACCAGTTCTGGATCGTCGTGTAGCGGACGCGGGCGTCCTTCTTCACGATGATCTCGACGACGGCCGAGTGCAGCGAGTCCGACTGGTAGATCGGGGCGGTGCAGCCTTCGACGTAGTGCACGTAGGAGCCCTCGTCGGCGATGATCAGCGTGCGCTCGAACTGACCCATGTTCTCGGTGTTGATCCGGAAGTAGGCCTGGAGCGGGATCTCCACGTGGACGCCCTTGGGGACGTACACGAAGGAGCCGCCGGACCACACCGCGGTGTTGAGCGCGGAGAACTTGTTGTCACCCGAGGGGATGACGGTCCCGAAGTACTCCTCGAACAGCTCCGGGTGCTCCTTGAGCGCCGTGTCCGTGTCCAGGAAGAGCACGCCCTGCTCCTCCAGATCCTCACGGATCTGGTGGTAGACGACCTCGGACTCGTACTGTGCCGCGACGCCTGCGACCAGACGCTGCTTCTCCGCCTCCGGGATGCCGAGCCGGTCATAGGTCTCGCGGATGTCCTCGGGGAGGTCCTCCCACGAGGTCGCCTGCTTCTCGGTGGAGCGGACGAAGTACTTGATGTGGTCGAAGTCGATGCCCGACAGATCCGGTCCCCAGGAGGGCATCGGCTTCTTGTCGAACAGCTTCAGAGCCTTGAGGCGACGCTGGAGCATCCACTCCGGCTCGTCCTTGCGGGCGGAGATGTCGCGGACGACGTCCTCGGACAGACCGCGGCGCGCGCTGGCACCGGCGGAGTCCTCGTCGTGCCAGCCATAGGCGTACTGGCCCATGGAGTCGATGATCTCGTCCTGTGTGAGCTTTTCTGGTGCGCTCGTCATGGTGTCCTTCCCTCGGTGAGCGGAATGTGGGTCGTGCAGGCGTGAGCTCCCTGCGCCAAGGTGGCCAGGCGCTGGACGGGGGCTCCGATGATGCGGGAGATGACGCGGGTCTCTGCCTCGCACAGCTCCGGGTGGTCCTCGGCGATGTCGAGCACGGGGCAGCGGCCGTGGCACAGCTGCGCCGTGACGAGCGTGCGCGGGGCGGATCCCGCTCGCGCACTCGAGGTGGGAAGCGGGACGTGCAGAGGGCGCACGGTGGTCGCGTAACCGCGCGAGGTCAGGAGCTCAGCAAGCAGCTCCACCTTGCGCGACAGCGTCACCCGCTCCCCCTGGGCCTCCCGGTCGGAGACGAGCTGATCCAGCCTCGCCTCCCAATCGGCGACGCGACGGTCGGCGAGACGGTCGATCGCCCCGTCACCACCGATCCGCGTGAGCTCCTCGAGGGCCATCGTCGCGAGCTCGTCGTACCCGCCCTGATAGTCCTCGTGGGCGAACTTCGAGAGCACGAACGCCTTGCTGGGGCGTCCCCGACCGCGATGAGCGACCGGGACCTCGTGCTCCGTGATGATCTCGTCGGCCTCGAGCGCCGCCAGGTGCCGCCGTACGGCAGCACTGGTGAGCCCGAATCGCTCCGCGAGCTGGCGTGCCGTGATCGGTCCGTGCGCGGAGATCGCCTCGACGAGACGGTCCCGCGTCGTCTGCGGGACTGCCGGATCCAGATCCTGTGCAGTCATCCGTACATCACCTCTCCCGTCGACCACATTCATTTTACAACAGAAAGCTTGCTTAATACCGGTCGGCGTCATGTGCCGCGCGGCACCAAGGGTCGCCTTACCTGCGGAATCGTCGAGATTCAGCCTCCCGCGACCGACTGCTGGCGGGCGTTCGACGCTCGAGGCGGAGCCCCTCCGAGGAGGCGCCCTTCCATTTACTACCAGATTCAACTACTGTGGCCTCCTCACGTCACGAACCACCTCACGGAAGGATCCGGATGAGCACCGAGCAGGCATCGAGCACCGCCGACAGCACCGCAGCGCACTCCACCGAGGGCGCCTACGTCCGACGCGGCAAGCCCTTCGACCGGGACATGAACTACATCTCCGACCGCATCACGCTCGACGGCCGTGACGGCTGGCCGGTCGAAGCGGGCCGATACCGGCTCATCGCCGCGCGGGCCTGTCCCTGGGCGAACCGCACGCTGATCTCGCGCCGGCTGCTCGGCCTGGAGGACGCGATCTCGGTGGGCATGCCCGGGCCGACCCACGACAAGCGCTCCTGGACCTTCGACCTCGACGAGGGCGCCGTGGATCCGGTGCTGGGCTACGAGCGCCTCCAGCAGGCCTATTTCGCCCGCTTCCCCGACTACCCGCGAGGCATCACGGTCCCCGCCCTGGTGGACGTGCCCTCGAAGGCGGTCGTCACCAACGACTTCCAGCAGATCACCCTGGATTTCGCCACCGAGTGGACCGCCTTCCACCGCGAGGGTGCGCCGGATCTCTACCCCGAACCGCTGCGCGAGGAGATCGACGCGCTGAACAAGTGGATGCTGCACCGCATCAACAACGCCGTGTACAAGGTGGGCTTCGCCGGCGACCAGGAGAGCTACGAGCAGGAGTACCGCGAGCTGTGGGCGGCGCTGGACGAGCTCGAGGAGAGGCTCTCGGATCGCCGCTACCTGATGGGCGAGTCGATCACCGAGGCCGATGTGCGCCTCTTCCCCACCCTGATCCGCTTCGACCCCGTCTACTTCGGTCACTTCAAGGCCAACCGTCAGATGCTCTCGACGATGCCCCACCTGTGGAACTACACCAAGGATCTGTTCCAGACCCCTGGTTTCGGCGACACCGTCGATCTCCAGCAGATCAAGCGGCACTACTACTACGTGCACGAGGACATCAATCCCACGCAGGTGGTGCCGCTCGGTCCGGACATGAGCACGCTCCTGGACCCCCATGACCGCGATCGCTTCGCGACGAACACCTGGGGTGAGGGCGGCACCGCACCTGAGGCCCCGTACGCGGCGGAGGTCGTCGATCCGGCGCATACCCCGCTGCACGTCCGCGGCCGCTGACGCGGCCCAGCAGGACGACATCGCCCCGAGGAGCCCCGAGGATCCGGCCACGGTCGCATCCCCGGGGCGTCCTGCGTCCGCTTCCGGTCCGCTCCCGGTCCGCTCCTGCCGAGCACGTGCACGGGTCTCTCGGCCGGCACGCCTACGATGGGGCCGCCATGACTGACGACATCCTCGCGTCCCCCGCGCTGCGCGCCGACGGCCTGACGCACTCCTACGGCCCCGTCCGTGCCCTCGACGGGCTCACGCTCACCGCCCGGCGCGGGGAGGTGACCGCGCTGCTGGGCCCCAACGGCGCCGGCAAGACCACCGCCGTCTCGTGCGCCACGGGCCTGCTGCGACCCAGCGGCGGGAGCCTGGAGGTGCTCGGCCGCGACCCGTGGAACGCAGGGCCGGAGCACCGTGCCCGGGTGGGCGTGATGATCCAGGACGGAGGCCTCGCCTCCGGATCCCGGTCGATGCAGCTGCTCCGATACGGTGCAAGCCTCCATGCCCATCCGCTCGACGTCGACGAGGTCGCCGAGCACCTCGGGATCGATGAGTTCGCCGGCACCCTCGTGCGGCGCCTGTCCGGAGGTCAGCGTCAGCGTCTCGCCCTGGCGCTGGCGATCATCGGCCGCCCGGAACTGGTCTTCCTCGACGAGCCGACAGCCGGGATGGACCCCTCCATCCGTCAGCGGGTGCGGCATCTGGTCCGCTCCCTGGCGGACACCGGGAGCGCCGTCGTCCTGACCACGCACATGATGGACGACGTGGTGGGCCTCGCCGACGCCGTATGCGTGATCGCCGGTGGCCGCACCGTCGCCGCAGGCTCCGTCGAGGACGTGATCACCGCGCATCGTCGACAGAAGGGCGCCGTGGACGTGCGAGCCGTCGCCCATGGGGTCGACCCTGCAGCGGTGCCCGCCCTGCAGGCCGACCTGGAGGCCGTCGTGGAGAAGCACGGCGGCCGCCTCGAGATCACGGGTGCCGGCGCCGCGGATCTCGAGGCCGTGCTGCTCGAGCTCATGGACGGCGCGAACACTTCGGCGAACTCCTCAGCGCCCACAGCAGACACCACGACGGCCACGACCGCAGCAGAAGGCAGGGCCCGATGAGCGCCACCTCGCACGACGCCGCCCCCGCTCGGACGCCGTCCTCCCCGCGGCCCGGGCCACAGCCGGCACCCCGTCTGCGCCGCGTCCTGGCCCACACCGCGCTGGAGGCTCGCATCCTCCTGTCCAACGGTGAGCAGCTGATGGTCGCGATCGCCCTGCCCGCGATGGTGCTGATCGGACTGCGGCTGCTGCCCATCGGGCGGCTCGAGGGCGCTCAGCCCATCGAGACGGCCCTCGCCGCGACCCTCGGCACCGCCCTGATCTCGACCTCGTTCACGTCTCAGGCGATCCAGACCGGGTTCGACCGCCGCAACGGCGTGCTGCGCTGGGTGGCGACCACCCCGCTGGGACGCGACGGCTATCTCGCCGGCAAGATCCTCGCAACCCTGCTGGTGCACGTCGTCCAGGTCCTGGTGCTGGGCCTGCTCGCCGTGCTCCTCGGGTGGCGGCCCGGCGTGCTCGAGCTGCTCGCCGCAGTGCCCGTCTGGCTGCTGGGCACGGTGGCCTTCGGTGCGCTCGGGCTGCTCGTGGCCGGGCTGCTGCGCACAGAGGCGGTGCTCGCGGTCTCGAACCTCGTCTTCGTCCTGTTCGTGGCGGCCGGAGGCATCGCCGTGCCGACCTCCATGTACCCCTGGCCGCTGCACGGACTCGTGGACCTGCTGCCCTCGGGCGCTCTCGGCGAGCTGCTCCGAGCCTGCCTCGCCGGCGGCGTCTTCTCTCCCGCCCCCGTGGTGGTGCTCCTGGTGTGGGCGATCGGCGGCGCCTATGCCGTCTCGCGCTGGTTCCGCTGGACCTCGGACTGACCCGCTCCCCCGCCTGATCCGGTCCCCACGGCCGCAGCCGCCGGTGCAGATGTGAAAGGCGTCGCCGCGACCATGTGAACCTCAGGCGGAGTTCCTACAATCGACCCCATGAACGCTTCTCCGTCCGCCGCCGACGAGCATCCGGTTCCTGCCCCCGCCATCTCGCACGTCGGACGGATGTCCTTCTCCGGGGAACGCACCCTCGGTCTCTCGGCGCCGGCGCGGGCACGGATCGCCGCCATCGTGTTCTGGGGCAACCTGGTCTGCCAGATCGGCATCATCGTCTCCGGAGGCGTGGTGCGCCTGACCAGCAGCGGGCTGGGCTGCTCGACCTGGCCGAACTGCGAGCCCGGCCAGTTCACCCCGCAGCTGACACTTGAAGCCGGGATCCATCCCTTCATCGAGTTCGGCAACCGCGCCCTGACCGGGGTCCTCGGGGTCTTCGCCATCGCGATGCTGCTGATCGCCCTGCTGTGGCTGCGTCACAAGGGGCGCAGCATGATGTGGCTCTCCGCGATGCCGCTGGTGGGCACGGCCGTGCAGGCGATCGTCGGCATGGTGGTCGTGAAGGCGGATCTCCACCCTGGAGTCGTCAGTCCCCACTTCCTCATCTCGCCCGTGCTCGTCGCGATCTCGACCGTGCTCGTGTACCGGATCTACGACGGGGATTCGGCGCGGCGGCGATCGGTCGTCCCCGATGCCATGCACTGGATGAGCTGGGCACTGGGGGTCATCGGCTTCGCGATCCTCGTGCTGGGGACCCTCGTCACCGGCACCGGCCCCCACTCGGGCGACGACGTCCACCCCGAGCGCCTCCCGTTCGACCCGCGCACGATCTCGTGGCTCCACGCCGACGCCGTGATGCTCTTCTGCGGCCTGCTGATCGGCCTGCTGATCGCCCTCCACCTGACCGGTGCCCCGCGCCATGCCCGCCGTGCCGGATGGGGCCTGATCGTCGTCACCGCGCTGCAGGCCGTCATCGGCTACTCCCAGTACTTCACGGGACTGCCCGAGCTCCTGGTCGGCTTCCACATGCTCGGGGCGGGTCTGTTCGCCGCCGGCATCGCCTGGGTGGCCGTCTCCCAGTACGACTGGCTGGAGGGTCCCGTCGGCGAGGACGGTCCCGCTTCCCGCACCACCGCAGGACACACAGATCCCACCTCCCCGAAGAAGGTCGCACGATGATCCTCGGCCGACGCCGTCGCAGCTCCACCCAGGAGCTGCCCACCCTCGAGCAGGCCCGCCCCGCCGGGGACTTCGTCGCCTCCGTGCTCTCCCATCTGCGTGAGGTCGTGGACGTCGGATGGAACCTGCTGGAGGTCGACGCCGAAGCCCACCGGTTGATCCGCGAGGCCGGCGCGACCAGCTGCTATCTCGACTATCACCCCGTCTTCGGCGCCTCCCCCTTCGGCTACGTCATCTGCACCTCCGTCAACGACGGCGTGCTGCACGGCCGCCCGCGCGACCGCGTGCTCGCCGACGGCGACCTGCTGTCGCTCGACTTCGCCGTCGCCGTCGAGGGCTGGGTCGCGGATTCCTGCCTCACGATCTCGGTGGGCTCGCCCCGCTCGGAGGACCAACAGCTGATCCGCGACACCGAGCAGGTGATGTGGGCCGGCATCGACCAGGTCCGCGCGGGGAGCACGGTGGGCGACATCGGACACGCCGTGGAACGAGAGGCCCGTGCGCTCGGCTACTCGATCAATGATCGTTTCGGCGGCCACGGGGTGGGACGCACGATGCACGAGGCCCCGTTCGTGCCCAACCACGGCTCCCCCGGGCAGGGCGCAGAGCTCGTCGCCGGACAGCTCGTCACCGTCGAGCCGTTCCTCGTCCCCACCACCAGCGAGCTCATGGTCGACGAGGACGACGGCTGGACCCAGCTCTCGGCCGACGGCTCGCGCGGTGCTCACGCCGAGCACACCCTCTACGTCACCGACGGCGAGCCGATCGTGCTCACCGCCCGCGCCGACAACCCCTCCCCGCGCAGCTCCCTGCCCTGAGCCCGCGACATCGCCGCGGACTCAGCGATCTCCGTGAGCTCAGAGATCCAGGACGTCCTCGAGCGCACGGGCGATCCCTTCGCCGTCCAGGCCCTCGGCTGCGAGGATCTGATCCCGTGAGGCGTGCGGGATGAACTCCTGGGCGACGCCCAGCGTGCGCAGCAGCGGAGACGGCGATCGCCGTGCGGCCCGCTGGGACAGCCGCACCGCGAGCGCCGCGCCGATGCCGCGCTCGGCGACTCCGTCCTCCACGGTCACGACGGCGGGGGACCTCTCCGCGAGGGCCAGCAGCGGCTCGGTCAAGGGCAGTGCCCGGACCGGGTCCAGGACCACCACGTTCACCTCCGGGCGGGACTGAGTCACCGTGCGTGCCGCGTCGACGGCGCGATGCGCGAGCGCGCCGATCGACACCAGGAGGACGTCCACCGGGGCATGCGGGTCGCCCCACAGCACGTCACCGGCCTCGAGCGAGGCGACGGCGTCCAGCGGCGCGGGACAGGCCCCCTTGGCGAACCGCACGACGGAGGGCCCGGCGTGCCCGATCGCGGCCGGGATCGCTGCGCTCAGCCGGAGACCGTCCCGCGGCGCCCACAGCGACAGCCCGGGGACCTGCGCGGCCATCGCCAGGTCCCAGATCCCGTGGTGGCTCGGCCCGTCGTCGCCTGTCACCCCCGCGCGATCCAGGGTGATCGTGACGTCCTCCCGATGCAGCGCGACGTCCAGGAGCAGCTGGTCGAATGCTCGGTTGAGGAATGTTGCGTACAGCGCCACGACCGGCTTCGCACCACCTCGCGAGAGCCCCGCGGCCGTGGCCAGCGCGAGCTGCTCGGCGATCCCGACGTCGATCACCCGCGACGGCAGCTCGCGCTGCAGCGGACTGAGCCCGACGGGGTCGACCATCGCGGCGCTCAGCGCAACGATCCGGGTATCGGCCCGGGCCGCATCCAGGAGCGCCGCCCCGGCCCGGGAGGTCCAGGTCGCCGCCGGCGTCGCAGCGGCAGGAGTCCTCACGGGCTCCTCATGCTGCTCAGCCTGGCCAGCCTGCTCAGCCTGCTCAGCCTCTATCGAGGGGGCCGGATCGAGGGCGAACGGGCCGGTCGAATGCCAACGATCCAGCGCGTCGGACTCGGCGCGGGCGAACCCGGCGCCCTTGCGGGTCACGACGTGCAGCATCACTCCGGCCAGAGCAGGATCCTCGGCGGCTCTCCGAGCGTATCGCAGGGCCTCGGCGAGAGCGGCATGGTCGTGTCCGTCGATCGGGCCGATATAGGTCAGCCCCAGCGCGCTGAACAGGTCGGTGCCGGTCGGCACGGCGCCGTCCCGCAGCGCTTGCAGGTGCCGCGCCATGCCCCCGATCGTCGGCGCATAGGAGCGGGTGTTGTCGTTGAGGACGACGATCGTGCGCGAGCCGGTGTCGGACCCGAGCTCGTTGAGCGCCTCGAGGCCGATGCCGCCGGTGAGCGCGCCGTCGCCGATCACTGCTGCGCAGACGCCGTCCTCGCCGGCCATCCGGTGCGCACGATCGATGCCGTGCGCCCAGGCGATGGATCCGGAGGCGTGGGAGTTCTCGACCACGTCGTGCGCGGACTCCCGGCGATCGGGGTATCCGGCCACTCCCCCGGCCCGGCGCAGACCGACGAGGTCGGCGCGTCCGGTCAGCATCTTGTGCACATAGGCCTGATGACCGGTGTCGAAGACGATCGCCTCGTGCGGGGAGCGCAGCTCGCGGTGCAGCGCGATGGTGAGCTCGACGACGCCGAGGTTCGGCCCCAAGTGGCCGCCGGCGCGGGAGGTGATCTCCACGAGCCGTCGGCGCAGGCTGCGAGCGAGGGCCGGCAGCGCAGCGACCGGCAGCGCGCGCAGCTGCCCGGGATCCTCAGGGATGGCGGCTGTCTCGCCTCCGGTGGACGGGTCGAGCGGCTCCTGCAGGGAGCGCGTCTCCTGCAGGGACCGCGGCAGCGCGGAGCCCGCAGGATCGAGCGGGATGGTGCCCCGGACAGCGCGCTCGGGGTGCTCATGGATCGTCGACACGGGCGATCCTCCCTCGGTGTCGGGGACAGGATCTTGCCAGCCTAGGGCGAGCTGACCTGTGCCGACGCACGACATGCTCACCTTCGTGCAGATCTTCACCGGTGGTTCACGGGACACCGCCCGGTCTGCATCACCGTGCGCAGCGGACGCGCATTCGTGCACGTGAGGGAGTGCGCCGAGGCATCCGGTGAGCCGGCTCGTCCCGCGCGCGAGCAGGCGACGCACCTCGCACACGGACACGCGGAAGAGCGCCCCGGTCCGCGAAGGACCGGGGCGCTCTGCGCGCAGGCGGTGGCTGTCAGGCCGCGACGAGCGACCGCAGCACGTACTGCAGGATGCCGCCGTTGCGGAAGTACTCCGCCTCGCCGGGGGTGTCGATGCGCACGACCGCGTCGAAGTCGACGGACGTGCCGTCCTCCTTCTGTGCACGGACCGCGACCGTCCTGGGGACGGTGCCCTCGTTCAGGGCGGTCACACCGGTGACGGAGAACGTCTCGGTGCCGTCCAGGCCGAGCGACTCCGCGGACTCGCCCTCGGGGTACTGCAGGGGGAGCACGCCCATGCCGATGAGGTTCGAACGGTGGATCCGCTCGAAGCTCTCCGCGATGACGACCTCGATGCCGAGGAGCTTGGTGCCCTTGGCCGCCCAGTCGCGGGACGAGCCGGTGCCATACTCCTTGCCGGCCAGCACCACCAGCGGAATGTCCTTCTCCGCATAGGCCTGGGCCGCGTCGTAGATGAACTCCTGCTCACCGGTCAGGAAGTTCTTCGTGTACCCGCCCTCGACACCGTCGAGGAGCTCGTTCTTGATGCGGATGTTCGCGAAGGTTCCGCGGATCATGACCTCGTGGTTGCCCCGACGGGATCCGTAGGAGTTGAAGTCCTTGCGGGACACCCCGTGATCCTGCAGGTAGCGACCGGCCGGGGAATCCAGCTTGATCGCTCCGGCGGGCGAGATGTGGTCGGTGGTCGTCGAGTCGCCCACCTTCACCAGGACGCGGGCGCCCTCGATGTCGCCGAGCGGCTCCGGATCCTGGCCCATGCCCTCGAAGTACGGGGGCTTGCGCACGTAGGTGGACTCGTCGTCCCACGCGAAGGTCGCGCCCTCGGGGGTGTCGAGGTTCCGCCAGCGCTCATCGCCGGTGAAGACGTCCTTGTAGTCCTCGGTGAACATCTCCTGGGAGATGGACTCGCCGATGACCTTCTCGACCTCGGTGGGGCTCGGCCAGATGTCGCGGAGGTAGACCTCGTTCCCCTCCTTGTCGGTGCCCAGCGGATCGTTCTCGAAGTCGAAGTCCATCGTGCCCGCCAAGGCGTACGCGATGACCAGCGGCGGCGAGGCCAGGTAGTTCATCTTCACATCGGGGTTGATGCGGCCCTCGAAGTTGCGGTTGCCCGAAAGGACGGCCGTCACGGCGAGGTCCTTCTCGGCGATCGCGTCGGAGATCTCGGGAGCCAGCGGCCCGGAGTTGCCGATGCAGGTGGTGCAGCCGTAGCCGACCAGGTGGAACCCGAGCGCCTCGAGGGCGGGCCACAGGCCAGCCTTCGTGTAGTAGTTGGTGACGACCTGCGAACCGGGAGCCATCGAGGTCTTGACCCAGGGCTTGGAGACCAGGCCGCGATCGGCCGCATTGCGGGCCAGCAGGCCGGCCGCCATCATCACCGACGGGTTCGAGGTGTTGGTGCACGAGGTGATCGAGGCGATCGAGACGATGCCGTGATCGATCGAGAAGTCCTCGCCGGCGACCTGGATGGGATCCGAGGCGCGTCCGGCCACGTGCTGGTGATCAGGAGCCTTGCCGCCGGACTCGTTGTCCGAGTCGGGAGCGGCCGGGTCCGACGCCGGGAAGGAGCCGTCGCCGTTGGTGACGGCCGGGTGACCGGTCGCATAGGAGGGCAGCACCTCGCGGAAGGACTCCTTCGCCTCGGTGAGGACAATGCGGTCCTGGGGACGCTTCGGGCCGGCGATGGAGGGCACCACGGTGGACAGGTCCAGCTCGAGGTACTCCGAGTACTCGACCTCCTTGGAGGGGTCGTGCCACAGGCCCTGGCGCTTGGCGTAGGCCTCGACCAGCGCGAGCTGCTCCTCGGTGCGGCCGGTGAGTCGCATGTAGTCGACCGTGACCTCGTCGACCGGGAAGATCGCACAGGTGGAGCCGAACTCGGGGCTCATGTTGCCGATGGTCGCACGGTTGGCCAGCGGCACCTGGGTGACGCCCTCGCCGTAGAACTCGACGAACTTGCCGACGACGCCGTGGTCGCGGAGCTTCTCGGTGATGGTGAGCACCACGTCGGTCGCGGTCGCGGCGGGCGGGATCTCACCGGTCAGCTTGAAGCCGACCACGCGCGGGATGAGCATCGACACCGGCTGACCGAGCATCGCGGCCTCGGCCTCGATACCGCCGACGCCCCAGCCCAGCACGCCCAGGCCGTTGACCATGGTGGTGTGCGAATCCGTGCCGACGCACGAATCGGGGTAGGCACGGAGGACCGAACCGTCCCCCGCACTGTTCGGGACCTCGCGGGTCATGACGGTGCGAGCCAGGTACTCGATGTTGACCTGGTGCACGATGCCGGTGCCCGGGGGGACCACCTTGAAGTCGTCGAAGGCTGTCTGGCCCCAGCGCAGGAACTGGTAGCGCTCACGGTTGCGCTCGTACTCGCGCTCCATGTTCTGCTCGAGCGCGTCGAGACGGCCGGCCACGTCGATCATGACGGAGTGGTCGATGACCATCTCGGCCGGGGCGAGCGGATTGATCTTCTCAGGATCGCCGCCGAGGTCCTTCATGGCCTCGCGCATCGTGGCGAGGTCGACGACGCAGGGCACGCCCGTGAAGTCCTGCATGATCACGCGGGCCGGGGTGAACTGGATCTCGACCGACGGATCCGCGGACGGCTCCCAGCCGGCCAGCGCACGCACGTGGTCGGCGGTGATGTTCGCCCCGTCCTCGGTGCGCAGCAGGTTCTCGAGCAGGATCTTGAGGCTGAACGGCAGCTTGTCGGCGCCGTCGACGGCGTCGAGCGCGAAGATCTCGTAGTCGGTCCCGCCGACGGTGAGATCCTGTTTCGCGGCGAATGAGTTGGCAGTGCTCATGAGCGAACTCCTTGGGTGTTGAGGCGACCCCACCATCGTAGGCTCGGCCGCTCCCGCGGACAGGCGAACGCAGCGATCGGCGCGAGGAAGCCCTCCCCGTGCGACCGCCAGGGTCTCCGGAGTGATCTCCGGAAGTTATCTTGAAGTCAAGATAAATACTACCACGGCGGACCGCATCCTTCTGACAGGTCGTCAGCTTGGGAGGGTGTGCCGCCGGACACGTTCTGGAGCGTCCGGCGGCCGATGCACGTCAGGCGCGCTCGAGGACCGTCACGGACTCCACGTGATGGGTGTGCGGGAACAGGTCGAACGCCCGCAGATCGACGACCTTCCATCCGGCCTTCTCGGCGACGGCCAGGTCGCGCGCGAGCGTGGACGGCTCGCAGGAGACGTAGACGATGCGCTGGCGCACCGTTCGGGCCAACAGCTCGATGAGCTCCGCACCCGCCCCGTTGCGCGGCGGATCCAGCACGACGACGTCCACGCCGCCGCGTCGGGCCCGTACCCAGTCCGCCACATCCGCCGTCGCGGTGGAGACCTGAGGGAGGTCCTCGAGGTTCTCCTGCGCGAGCTGGGAGGCCCGACGGTTCCCCTCGACCGTGACGACGGCTCCCTCGGAGCCCACCTGCTCCGCGGCGATCGCCGCGAACAGACCGACACCCCCGTAGAGGTCCCAGGCGCTGCCGCCGTGCGGAGCCTTCAGGACGCTCTGGACGACGTCGCTGAGCAGCTCAGCCGCCCGTCGGTGGCCCTGCCAGAAACCGGTCGCGCTGACAGAGAAGAGCCGCTCGCCGACGCGCTCGTGCACGAGACCGTCGCCGCGCAGCGGGACCAGGCCGCGCCCGGTGCGCACGGCCACGTCCGCGTCGCCCCAGGACTCGGGGATCTCGAGCGAGGCGGGGTCCAGATCGCGACCGACGAGCACGACCGAGACGGGGCCGGCCGAGGGCGCCACGGCGTCGACCGCCTCGGTGCCCTCGGGCGCGGTCCACTCCCCCAGCCGGAGATCGCGGATGCCCTGGGCGGCCAGCGGGTTCTCGCCGACGTCCCGGACCTCGTGGGAGCGCCAACCGCGCATGCCCACACGGCCCTCCTCGTCCACCGCGAAGCGCACACGGGTACGGGAGCCGAGCCCGTCCACGTCATGGGGAGCGGGCTCGACCTGGACCTGCTCGATCGGATAGCTGGTGACTCCGGCGCGGCGCAGCAGCTCCTGCATCACCTCGCTGGCGATGCGGCGCTGGGCGGGCAGGGCGATGTGAGCCCATTCGGCGCCGCCCACCCCGTCGACCGAGGCTTCCTGCCAGACGGTGGGGACCCGGTCCACGCCCGCCTCGAGCACGTCGACAGCCTCGGCGCGCCAGAAGCGCGCGTTGGCGTGCTGCTCAGGATCATCGACCAGTCGCGCGGTGACCGTCTCTCCCGGCGCACTGCCACGCACGAAGACCACTCGGCCCTCGTGGCGCGCGACGAAGGTGCCTCCGGCGGCGGGTGGTCCGACGGTGAGGGTCAGGTGACGTCCCCCGGCTGTGGGTGTGCTCGACACTCGTTCGGCCTCCGGGCTCATCGCTCCGCTCCCTCTTCGTCCACGGGTGGTCACGTCGTCGCGGACCACCGCTGTTCGCTCTGTGCTCGATCCGGTCGTGCTCTCCGGCCATGGCCGGGCCTGCTCAGGATCTCGTCGAGGACCAGTGTCTCACCAGGCGGACCGATTCGAGAATCGAGCACCGGCGAGGGGTGTCAACGGCCCTCTCGACGGGCCAGCAGAGACCGGTGCATGAGCCACACGAGGTAGGCGATGACCGCGAAGGCAGGCAGCCCCATCGCGAGCTTCGCCACACCGAGCGCGGCGACGTGACCGGTCAGCAGGAGCGGGACCTGCACCACCAGCTTCGCGAGATAGAGGCCCGCGAACAGCAGGGTGGCGCGGGTGTACACCCTGCGGGCCAGAGGATCGCTCGCCCAGTCCTCGACCCTCGGGTCCAGTGCTCCGACGAGCAGTCCGATCAGCGGTCTGCGTGCGATCAGCGACACGAGCAGCACCACGAGCGAGATCACGTTGATCGCGATACCGGGAGCGTAGAAGTCCGTGCCGTCACCGGAGCGGATCGCGAGCACCGCGCCGAGACCCACGCCGATCAACCCGCCGAGCACGGTCGCCGGGCTCTGACGCTGGATCAGTCGCGCGATGAAGAGCACGGCGACCACGACGACCGCGGCGACCGATGCCACGGGCACCGAGCGCGTGAGCACGAACAGCATGATGAACAGCAGGGTGGGAAGGACGGATTCGACGATGCCCCGTGGTCCGCCGATCGCGTCGCGCACGGAGAACTCGTCCCGCTGCAGCACGCCGCCGAGGCCGCTCCGACGGTCGGCTGCCTCCGCGGGGCCGGCCGTGGCCTCGCCCGCAGCGGGCCTCTCTCCGTCGCCGGCGCGGTGGCGCGGGCCCTCCGGGGGCGGGGTCGCGGCGCTCATCCGATCTCGGTGATCTCGGGGCCGCGAGCCAGCGGATCCAGCGGGCCCGCCTTGACCTGGCTCAGTCCGGGGCGCTGGCCGGGCAGGCCCAGCGGGATCAGCTCCTGGGGCGCCATCGCCTCGCCTCCGCGCACGACGACCAGGCGCGAGATCAGGGTCTCGAAGGTCTTCGCCTGCTCCTTGTCGCTCAGGGCCTTGCCGGTGAGGATGGCGCGCAGGAACCAGCGTCGACCGTCGATCCCGATGAATCGAGCCGGTCGATATCCGGTGCGGCCGTCCGTCCGCTTGACCGGCAGCCGCGTGATCAGCTCGGTCCCGAAAGCGCCGGGGCGGCTCTCCGCGGTCCCTCCCTGCTTGACGACCGAGTCGCGCAGCGAGGTGCGCACCTCTTCCCACAGTCCGCGGGACTTCGGAGCGGCGAAGGCCTGCACCTGGAGGGAGGACCCTCCGATCACCAGGTTCGCGCCCGTGACCGCACTGGTGCGCTGATCGACCTCCATGCGCAGCTCCATCCCGTCGATCGTCGGGACCTGCAGGCCCCCCAGATCGATCCGATCCTCCTCAGGCGCGTCGGCGACGTCGTACGGGCCGTCCTCGAGATGCTCGCCGCGGGGCGCGGGGTCCGCCTCGTCGGGCTCAGCAGTGTTCGCGGCATTCGCAGAGTCTCCAGCCCTCGTCGCGTCTGACGTGTCCGCTGCATCGGCGCCCTCGGCGTTCTCCGCCTCAGCGCCGTCGTCAGCCGGCTCAGCCAGTTCAGTCAGCTCGGCCTGCTCAGCCTGCTCAGCCTGCTCGGCCTGCTCAGTGTCAGCGGGCTCGGTCGTCGTGGAGTCGCGCGCGGATTCGGTGCGTCGTTTCTTCGAGCGGGAGAACAGTCCCATGGATCAACCCTCCGGGTTCTCGTCGGTGCCGGCCGTGGCCGGGGCGTGTCCGAAGCCACCGCTGGAGCCGAAGCCCGAGGCGGCGCGGTCGGTGGTGTCGAGGTCGTCGACCTGCTGGAGCACGGGCGCCAGGAACGGCACCACGACCAGCTGAGCGATGCGGTCGCCGGTCCGCAGCGCGAACGGTGCGTCGAGATCGGTGTTGTGCAGCGAGACCTTGATGTGCCCGCGATAGCCGGCGTCGACCACCCCGGGACCGTTCAGCACGGTCACACCGTGCTTCGCGGCGAGGCCGGAGCGGGGGCACACCAGACCCACGGTGCGCGCGGGCAGTGCGACGGCCATGCCGGTGTCCACCAGGGCACGGCCTCCGGCGGGGATCTCGACGTCCTCGGCGCTGGTCAGATCCAGGCCGGCATCGTCCGCGTGGGCGCGTTCGGGCATCGTCCCGCCCGGGGCCAGTCGGATCCTCAGCGGAGCGGCAGCGGTCGGGTCGGGGGCGCCGGCGGCGGCCGCGCTCAGGGTGTCAGGCTCTACAGGCATGGGCACAGGGTATGTGGTCCCGCCCGTGAGTACCCAGGACGTGCGTGAGATCATCGGAGCATGACCGCAGCGCCCGACCCTTCCGCATCCTCCTCCGTCGAGGGCGAGCCCTCACCCTCCGCGCGACCTGCCGCGGCACAGCAGCCGCTGTACCGGGAGCGCCTGCTCCCCGGCGTCGCGGGCTGGATCGTGACCGCGGTCCTCGGCTCGATCTTCGGCCTGGTGCTCGTGCCGTTGAACTTCACGCTCGCGCTGGTCGTCGGCGCCGTCTGCATCGTGGTCGCGATCGTGCTGGCTGTGCTGTACTCGCCCGTCGTGGAGGTCCGCGATGGGCGCTTCTCCCTGGGCCGCGCCCGTATCGACGTCTCGCTGCTCGGCGATCCGGCCCCGCTGACCGGCGAGGAGTGGTCCCTCACCATCGGCCAGGACTTCGAGCCGCTCGCCCACCACTGCATACGGGGCTGGGTCCATGCCGGCCTCCGCATCGAGGTGCTCGACGAGGAGGACCCGACCACCGCGTGGGTCACCTCCACCCGTCGCCCCCATGACCTCGCTCTCGCAGTGCGCAGTGCGCAGCAGCAGGTCGCAGCGCAGCAGCAGGGCTGAGCGCAGCAGCAGGCCTGAGCACCGGGCCCCGTCCGCCCCGACAGCAGAACGGCGCCGCATCCGGGAGGATGCGACGCCGTTCGGCGTGAAGCAGGCGGGACGCTCAGGCGGCCGCGCACTCCTTGCAGATGATGAGGGTCCCCTCGACGTGGTCGATCTGGCTGCGGTGCTTGACCAGGAAGCAGCTGGCGCAGGTGAACTCATCGGCCTGGCGGGGAAGCACCCGCACGGAGAGCTCCTCACCCGAGAGGTCGGCGCCGGGCAGCTCGTACGAGTCCGCAGCTTCCGCCTCATCCTCATCGACCGTCGGAGTCGCCGCCTCGTTCCGGCGACCCTTCAGCTCCTCGATCGAGTCATCGTTCGACTCGTCGTCGTTCTTGCGCGGGGCGTCGTAATCAGTGGCCATCTACGGTCCGTTCTCGTGTATCCGGGCGGTCATCCGACCTGGAGGCTTCTGCAGATCCAGCGTGTGAAGATCGCCTCGCCCCCTGCGGGCCGGTCCGGTTCCCAACGCTGAATGCGGCGGCATTATTGCAGAGGGGGCTGTGCTGAGCAACCAGTGTCGGTCGGGTCCCGGCAACACGCGGCGCGCGGGGCGTCGATGACCGGCACGGGGCAGTGCTAGGGGATATGGTCGCGGCCTAGACTTCTGCACGCCACCGAACGGGCTGCGACGGAGAGGACGACGATGCGAGAGCTCGAACTCGACGGGATCCATGACGACGGGGAGCATGTGATCCTGGTCGACTCCGACAGCGAGCGGTACACGCTGCGCATCGACAAGGCCCTGCGGGCCGCGGTGCGCACCGACCGCCCGGCGCTGGGCATGATCCAGGCCGCGGATGCCGCTCCGGTGCGGCCGCGAGAGATCCAGGCCATGCTGCGTTCCGGCCGCAGCGCCGAGGACATCGCCGAGGCGGCGGACATCCCGCTCGAGCATGTGCGCCGGTACGAGGGGCCCGTCCTCGCCGAGCGCGAGTGGACCGCCCAGCGCGCCCGCACGTTCCCGGTCGGTCGCGGTGGCCCTAGCCTCGACGAGGTCGTCGCCGAGCGCCTCGCCGCCCGCGAGGCCACCGAGGAGACCGCCTGGGACGCCTGGCGCCGCCCGGACAGCACCTGGACGCTCGAACTCACCTTCTCCGCCGCGAGCCGCACCCGTCAGGCGCACTGGGTGGCGGATCTCGACAATCGCTCGGTCGCACCGATCGACGACGAGGCCCGCTGGATCAGCGACGAGGACGCACCGCCGGAGCCGACCCGCGGCCGTGCCCGTCTGCAGGCCGTCAAGAGCTCGGTGTACGACCTCGAGGCCGATGGCTCGTTCGACGAGCAGGCCGGTCCGCGCCGCGGCCGGGCCCCCCGGCCGGGCGAGAGGCCCGTCTCCGGGAATCGCCCCTCGGCCCTCGACGACAGCGAGCTCGATGCGCTCAACGCCCGCCGCGGGATGCGCTCGGTGCCGCAGCCGGTCGACGACTCCGCGACCGTCTGGACCACGCTCGACGCCGAAGATCCGGCGCCCACGAGCGCCCTCTCCCCCGAGTCCCCGTCGGCAGGGCACTTAGACGCTTCTGATCCGTCGGATCCCGAGCCCCTGGAGTCGTCGCTGTCCTCACTGTCGTCCCCGCTCGTGGACTCGGACGGCGACATCAAGGGCATCAGGGACATCAAGGACAACTCCGCCGGAGACGGCGGGCAGCCCGCAGGCGCCGGCGCCTCGGACGCTCGTGACCGCGAGGCGCACCTGGAGCATTCCAGCGCCGCGGAGGACGCCGAGGCGGAGCCGGCGACGTCGGACGCCGACGGATCGGCCCCCTTCGCGGCCCTGTCCGAGGAGTCCGAGAGCTCCTCCGTTGCCGAGGCCCCCTCTGCACCGGCGACGGACCTGCAGTATCAGGACACCGTCGACCTCACTCCGCTGCCCGGTTTCTCGGGCAGCTCCCCCGACTCCGCTGCGGAGCCCGGGGCGTCTCCGGCCGACGGCTCGGCCTCCTCGAGCTCCGGCGGATCGGAGAAGCCGACGAAGTCGCGCAGCAAGCGGGCGTCCATGCCCAGCTGGGACGAGATCGTCTTCGGCTCGAAGCACGAGTGACGTCGCTCTCAGCGTCGCCGGTCAGCCGGCTCCGGCCGGCGGCCGATCTCGCGCTGCCCGCGTCGGGCCGGCGCTGACTCGTTCGGTCACGGCCGACCGGGACGACGGCGCCACCCGGCAGGGCAGGGTCCGACAGCGCGACCCGGCACCACGTAACCCGGCAGGGCGGGGCCCGACGACGCGACCTGGCACCAACCCGGCACGGCCCCGCACGGCGCGGCAGGCGCCCGGTCAGACGGTGGTCAGAGGGTGACGCGCACCAGGGGGACGATGCTCTCGGCCTTGGTGAGCGAACCGTGCACCCCCACCATCGAGCGGGCGGACGGCGGACGCTGCGAGAAGTCGTCCACGGTCCATCGATCGCGACCGAGCACGAGCACGTCGGGCAGGCGCGCCTCGACCCGTTCGCTGAGGGCAGTGCCGGCCGGCGCCAGCAGCCCCACCTCGAGCATCTCGTCGCGCCTCAGGACCATAGCCCGCGGCCCCATGAGATCGCGCAGCCCGCTCGCGAGTTCCTCGGCCGCCCCCTGGCCCTCGACGGCGCGCAGCGCGAGCGCCCGGGCCTCCCCCGCGATCGAGGACGCCAGCCGCTGCAGGTGCGGATGATCGGCGAGATCCACCGTCATGCCGGGCGAGGTGTCGACCATGCCGTGATCCGCCGTGAGGTGGATCCGGGTCCCCCGCGGCAGGCGACGCAGCAGGGTGCCGACGAGGGCATCGACGTCGGCGAGAGCGGCACGCCACTGGTCGCTGTCGATCCCGTAGCGGTGCCCGGCGTGGTCGACGTCGTCGACGTGGAGATGGACGAGACCGTCGGGCCCGGCCCGATGCAGCGCGGTGCGCACCGCCTCGACGCGATCGCCCCGCCCGTGACCGAGGAAGTCCCATCCTCGGTAGGCGACCCTGCTGAGGTGGGAGCGGGCGTGCTTGGCTGGGGCGACCTGCACGGCACGTCGCGTCCCCCGCTCGACCGGGGTCTCCTCGGGCATCCACGCCTCGGGGTCCACGGTGCTGTCACCGGTGATCTGGTTCAGCGGGCGACCGCTGCTCGGATCATGGGTGAGATAGCCGAGCACGCCGTGCACCAGCGGCGGGAGGCCGGTGTGGAGGGAGACCATCGCCGCGGCGGTGGTCGACGGGGAGACCGTGCGCACGCGGGTGGTGCGGTCCTCCAGCCCGCGCAGGGTCGGGGTGAGTGCGCGGTGCCGGGCGAGCAGTCCTGCCCCGACGCCGTCCAGCAGCACCACGACGTCCCGGCCGGGGCGGGGGTCGGTGGCGAGGGGTCCGATGATGTCGAGCAGGCCGGGGCGGGCGCCGTCGGCGAAGGGCGGCGGCAACAGGTCCTCCGGCCAGGCGACCGACACGGGCTGAGCCGGACGGGCCAGACGTGTCGGCGGGGTCGGAGGCGTCAGACCGGTCGGCGGGTTCGGATCCATGGGCGGGCCGATCAGGACTCGATCGCGTCGATCGCGTCGACGAGCTCGGCGTGGAAGCGCAGGGCGGTGGTGACGGCCTCGTCGCCGTCTGCCAGGGCACTCACTCGCAGAGCGAGATCCGAGGGCGCGAGCGTGCCGGTGTAGCCGTGGTCGATCTGGCAGTTCGGGTCCTCGCAGACGGCACGCTCGAGGTCCACGCGTCGGCTCCCGTTCCAGGTGATGCCCAGTGTGATCTCCGCTTCGCGACCCGGCACGATCTGTCCATCGGTGTCGAAGACCTGGGAGAGCCCCGTGGAGATGATCCGACGCAGCGCGACCCGCTCGGTGGTGGAGACGACCTGGCTCGGGTTCAGGGCATCCGCCGGGTCGTCATCGAGGTGCGTGACCAGGAGGTGCGTCGCGGTCAGCACGACGACCGTCAGGTGTCGGCGCACCTCGGGGCCGTCGAAGGTGGTCTCCGGGCGGATCAGGTGCGCCAGGGGACGCGCCCCGTGCAACGAGAGCTGCACGCTCTGGGCAGCCGTCTGCGGGAAGTACCCCGCGGTCTCGAGTTCCGCGAGCAGATCAGCGGGTAGAGCTGTGGTCATCGCCCCATTGTCCCACGGGTCCCCCGGAAGGCGGTCACGACTCCGGGGGCACGGACAGCGCTCGACGGGAGCCGTCGGTGCGGTTCGGTGCCGGGCACAGCCGTGCCGATGCGCTGACCACGCAGACTCCGTCCTGTGCCACGGTCACCGGGTAGAGCTCGAGCCGCGCGAGCTCGGGAACGTCCTCGGCGAGCAGCCCCACCCGCACCACGAGGTCCGCCAGGGCTGCCTGATCAGCCGGCGGGAGCCCCCCGCCGCCGCGCAGCTTGACCGCGCTGGCGGGACTGGCCACGAGTCGGCCGGCACCGTCCTCGCTGAACGGCGGGATGGCGTAGGCGATGTCGTCGAGCAGCTCGGTCGCGTCCCCGGCGACGGAGAGCGAGACGACGGGCCCCAGCGAAGGATCCTCGACGCTGCGCACCACCATGGGGACGCCCGGCGGGGCCATCGCCTGGACCTCGAGCGGCGCGGTGGAGAAGGAGAGATCCCGACGCATCCCGGCGACCGCCTGGCGCAGCTGCGCCCCGTCGGAGATCTCCAACCGCACACCGCCGAGGTCGGGCCGGTGGCGCAGGATGCTGTCGGTGCTCTTCAGAGCGACCGGGTAGCCGAGCTCCTCGGCCCGCAGGACCGCTTCGTCGGCGTCATGGATCGTCCAGGCCGGGAGCATCGTGATGCCGTAGGCACCCAGCAGGTCGGCGACCTCCTGATCGGTCAGCTGGCGCGTGCCGTCCTCGGTGCCGCCCACGATCCCGTCCACGAGACCTCGCGCGGCCTCATGGTCCACGTCCTCTCGCACGGCCGGATCGTCGTCGTCGGCCGCCGGGCGCAGGGTGGCCGCGAGCATCCCGGCCCCGGCGCGCACCGCACCGTAGGGGGTCGCGTGGACCGGTGGCAGCTCAGGGTCCTCGCGCACGGCCTTCTGCACCTGCGCGAATCGCTCGGTGTCGGTGATCAGGCAGATCAGCAGCACGACCTCGGAATGGCGGGCCACGGTCGCCATCTGGCGGATCACCTCGACGGGATCGCCGGTGAGCGGATCGAGCATCCCCGCGATCACGAGGTCGACCTCGCCGAGCGCCGCCATGGAGGTGAAGGCGCGCTGCATCAGCCGCGGATCCGCCGCGAGGGGGACGCTGCGGTTGTCGGCCGTGACGTCGAGTCCCGCGTAGTCGGTCGCGCCGCGCAGCGAGGCGCCGAGCGCAGGGGTGTTCGAGAGCAGCCCCACGCGGGCACCGGGCGGCAGCCCCTGCCGGCCGATGGCGTCGGTGATGTCCAGGAGATGATCGACCCCGGTGGCCTGGACCACGCCGGCCGAGCCGAGCACCTGGTCCAGAGCGCGTCGCGGCAGCGTCGACCGGCGCACGTCGTGCCCGGGAGGCGCGTCGGTGCCGACGCCGGGCGGCCGCAGCACGATCAGGGGAGTCCTCCGGGTGAGCCGCCGGGCCAAGCGCGTGAACTTGCGCGGGTTGCCCATCGATTCGAGGGCGAGCGCGATCACGCCCACCGCTTCGTCGTCCTCCCAGTGCTGGAGGGTGTCGTTGAGGGAGACGTCCGCACGGTTGCCCACACCGACGAACTCGTGCAGTCCGATCCCCCGGGAGTCGGTGCCGGCCAGCAGCATCGCCGAGAGCGCGCTGGACTGACCGGCGAGGGCGACCGGTCCGGGTCGGGGCATCTTCGGGGCCATCGACAGGCTGATCGCCTCCGGGCCCGTGCGCAGGAAGCCCAGCGATCCGGGGCCCAGCAGGCGCATCCCGTGGCGTCGGGTGCGGGCCACGAGATCACGCTGCAGCCGGCGACCGTGCTCGGTCTCCGTGAACCCCTCCGTCGGGATCACGACACCGCGCACCCCGATCGCAGCGCACTCCTCGATCGCCTCGAGGCACGCGTGCGGACGCAGGGCGATCACGGCGAGGTCGACTGTGCCGGGGACGTCCTGGATCCGTGCATGGGTGGGATGTCCGCGCAGCTCGAAGGCATCGCGGGAGACGACGTGGATCGCCCCTGAGTATCCCGAGCGCTCGAGAGCGGTGAGGAAGCGCCCGCCCGCCGAATCAGCCCTCGAGGAGACACCGATCAGGAGCACCGACTCGGGATGCAGGAGGCGCTCCATGGCGCGCGACTCGGCGCGGTGCTCCCGCTCGGCCATGACGGCGAGCGAGCGCTTGGTGGGATCGATGCGGAAGGAGACCATGACGACGCCGTCATCCATCATGCGGTCGACGTCGAAGCCGGCATCGGTGAAGACGTTGATCATCTTCGCGTTCTGCGGGAGGACCTCGGCGGTGAAGACGCTGATCCCTCGCTCCCGCGCGGCGGCCGCAAGGTGTTCGAGCAGCACGGAGGCGAGCCCGGTCCCCTGGCGGGCGTCGGACACGTTGAAGGCGACCTCGGCGGCGTGCGCATCGGTCCGGTCGTACCGCCCCACCGCGATGATCTTCTCGCCGACGAGCACGACGAACGCGACCCGGTCGTGATGATCGACGTGGGTGAACCGTTCCAGGTCCCGTCGGGAGAGTCGAGGCATCGCCGCGAAGAAGCGCAGATACCTCGAATGCTCGGACTGACGCTGGTGGAAGTCCTGGAGGGCGTCGGCATCGCTGGGGAGGATCGGGCGCAGGTGGGCTGCGGACCCGTCACGCAGGCCGATGTCGGCCTCCCAGTGGTCCGGGTACGCGGGAGTGCTCGACGAGCCGGCATCGGCGGAGGCCCGGCGTCGCAGCGGGTTGACGGGCTCACGCCGGGCTTCGCGACTGTCGGACATGCTCGGATCCTATCGTCGTCCGGTGTGGGATAGACGGGATTCACGTCCCGGACCAGGCCTGGTTCCCGGAATCGTGGCCGGTCATGCGCCATGATGTCCCTCATGGCCCGATCACGAAGCACCCAGCCGCCCGCGGGGGACGAGGAGATCGACGAGACGATCGTCGACATCGACGTCACCAGCGAGATGGAGTCGTCGTTCCTCGAATACGCGTACTCCGTGATCTATTCGCGAGCGCTGCCGGACGCCCGTGACGGACTGAAGCCGGTCCAGCGCCGCATCCTGTACATGATGGCCGAGATGGGCCTGCGCCCCGACCGTGGGCACGTGAAGAGCCAGCGCGTGGTCGGCGAGGTGATGGGCAAGCTCCACCCCCACGGCGACTCCGCGATCTACGACGCCCTCGTGCGCATGGCGCAGAGCTTCAACATGCGCATGCCGCTCGTGGACGGCCACGGCAATTTCGGCTCCCTCGACAACGGGCCGGCCGCACCGCGCTACACCGAGGCGCGGCCCGCCAAGGCCGCACCGCTGATGACGGACTCGCTGGACGAGGACGTCGTGGACATGGTGCCCAACTACGACAATCAGCTCCTCCAGCCCGAGGTGCTCCCGGCGCAGTACCCGAACCTTCTGGTCAACGGCGCCTCCGGCATCGCTGTCGGCATGGCCACGAACATGGCCCCGCACAACCTCGTGGAGACCATCGCCGCGGCGCGCCACCTGATCGAGCATCCGGACGCCGATCTCGAGGCCCTCATGCGCTTCGTGCCCGGGCCCGATCTGCCCACCGGTGGGCGGATCGTCGGCCTGGACGGTATCCGCGACGCGTATCGCACCGGCCGCGGCTCCTTCAAGATCCGCGCCACCACGCGCGTCGAGAACATCACCTCGCGACGCAAGGGCATCGTCGTCACCGAGCTCCCCTACCAGGTGGGTCCCGAGAAGGTCGCCGAGAAGCTGCGCGACGCGGTGCAGTCCAAGAAGGTCCAGGGCATCACGGACTATCAGGACCTCACGGACCGCCACCACGGCCTCCGCCTGGTGCTGGCGGTCAAATCGGGCTACGACCCCGAGGCGGTGCTGAACCAGCTGTACCGGTACACGCCGTTGGAAGAATCGTTCGGCATCAACAACGTCGCCCTGGTCGAGGGGCAGCCGCGCACGCTGGGCCTGAAGCAGATGCTCGAGGTGTTCGTCGACCACCGGCTGAAGGTGGTGCGGCGCCGCACCGAGCACCGGCTGGGCAAGCGCAAGGCCCGCCTGCACCTGGTCGAGGGCATGCTGCTGGCCATCGTCGACATCGACGAGGTCATCCAGATCATCCGCACCAGCGATGACGCGGAGTCGGCCCGTACTCGCCTGATGGGGGTCTTCGACCTCTCCCAGCTGCAGGCCGAGTACATCCTCGAGCTGCGTCTGCGCCGCCTCACGAAGTTCTCCCAGATCGATCTCGAGGCCGAGCGAGACGAGCTGCGTCGCGAGATCGAGGAGCTCGAGGAGATCCTCGGCTCCGACGCCGTGCTGCGCGCACTGGTCTCCGAGGAGCTCGCCACGGTCGCCGCAGAGCACGGCGACTCCCGGCGCACCGTCCTGCTCGAAGCCGCGGACCAGCCGGTCGCGAAGGCCGGTGGATCTCTCGAGGTCCCCGATGAGCCCTGCCACGTGCTCCTGACCGGCACCTCGCTGGTGGCACGGGTGGCCGGGGAGGCGGAGCTGCTGCGCGAAGGGCCCCGCGCCTCGCACGACGTGATCGTCTCCGACGTGCTGACCAGCACCCGCTCGACGGTCGGCGTCGTCACCGACCAGGGTCGTGTGCTGCATCTGTCGGTCGTGGAGCTGCCCTCGCTCGCCCCGACCGCCGGCGCGCCCTCGCTCGCCGGCGGCACGCGCCTGCGCGATCTGCTCGACCTGGAGCGCGATGAGCGTCCCCTCGGGCTGATCCGCCTCGGGGAGGACGATCTGGCGCGCGGCGGCGCGATCGCCCTCGGCACGCGTCACGGCGTCGTCAAGCGCGTCCAGCTGGACTTCCCCCGCTCCGACGGCTTCGAGATCATCGCGCTGAAGGACGGCGACACCGTCGTGGGCGTGGTCGACCTGGAAGAGGACACCGACCTGGACCTGGTCTTCGTCACGTCCGAGGCGCAGCTGCTGCACTTCCCCGCCTCCGGTGTGCGCCCCCAGGGCCGCGGTGCCGGCGGCGTCGCCGGGATCAAGCTCCCCGAGGACTCGCACGTGGTCTTCTTCGGAGCCATCGACGTGACCGCCGCCGCGGACGTCGTGACGGTCTCGGGCACCTCGGGGACCCTGCCGCTGCTGCAGACGGGATCGCTCAAGGTATCGCCGCTGACCGAGTTCCCCGCGAAGGGTCGCGCGACGGCCGGTATGCGCTGCCATCGCTTCCTGCGCGGCGAGGACGCCCTCATCGGTGCCTGGGTGGTCCCCCATCCCGCCCGGGCCTCCTCCGAGGCGGGCCAGCCGATCGATCTTCCCGAACCCACCGGACGACGCGACGGCTCCGGCACGCCGGTCGCCGTGCCGATCGCCGCGATCAGCTGATCGGGCCCGGCCGACGACCCCATGATCCCCAGCGAGCGGGCTCCCGTCTCCGGCAGGGCGCAGTCTCGCCGGCGGCTCCGGACGACCGAGCCGATCCGTGCCGAGAGCACGAGTCTCGCGCTGGGTGCCGCCGGTGCCGTCGTCGGCCTCGTGGTCGGTCTGGTCCTCCTGCGCGGGACCGCGCCCTTGTCCGGGCCCGGCTCCATCGGGCAGATCGCGGCACTCTCCACCTTGGCCGTGTCCGGCCTGGTCGCAGCGTGTTCGCTGGCAGTCCTGGCCCCGCGACGCCATCCGTGGATGCGTGCGCTGCCATGGTGGCGACGCGCCCTGGCGGTCCTCGGCCCGGCCCTGGTCTACGCGGTCCTCGCTTTCCTGCTGACCGGTGCCATGTTCGCCGTGCTGCAGCAGGCCTTCCTCGGGGTGGCGCTGGATCGCTTCGCGAGCACGTTCTGGGTGAGCGCGAGCACGGGCGCCTGGGCGTATGTAGTCGGCGCCGGTGCGGCCGCTCTCGACGGTCGGTCGCTCGCGACGCTCCTGATGGTCTTCCTGACGGTCGGGGTGCTGTCCGCCGCGATGCTGAGTCCTGACCCCTATTGGTGGGAGCGGTTCTTCTCCGAGCTCGGAGCGGGCTCCGACCAGGCAGGGCTCACCTTCAACCTCACCCTGCTCGTGACCGGGCTGGCCTTCATCGCGGTCGGAGACTTCCTGGCGCACGATCTCGGGCTCTGGGCGCGCGAGACCGGTGAACCGTTCTGGAAGGTGCGGGTCGTCCACGCGACCCTGGTGGTGCTCGGAGCCCACCTCGCACTGGTGGCGCTGATCTCCCTGAACGTCAGCAAGTACTGGCACAACGTCGTCGCCGAGACGCTCGTCGTGGTCTTCGGACTCGCTCTCCTCCTCTTCCCGGAACTGCTGCGCAGACTGCCCGGCGGCCTGCTGCTCTTCACCGGGATCGCGTTCGGGATCCTCGTGATGCTCATCGTGATGTTCGATGTGGTCGGGTACCTGAACATGACGGCCTTCGAGATGGGCGCGGCGGTGACCGTGTACGTGTGGCTCCTGCTGCTGATCCGCACCGTCTCCGCCGCTGGGGACAGCACCCGGGCGCTTGCCGAGGCGACGCTGCACGACCAGGGCCCCGACCTGGCGCGGTGACCCGGGCCGACGGCAACTGGGTGCCACCCTTCGCACTCGCCTGCCCGCCCCGTGGGACGATGAGCATCATGAACATCGCGAGCACTGCCACGTCCGCCGCTCTCCCCCGCGGGGTCCGTCTCGATCAGGATCACGGGGCCGACGCCGTGTTCGTCGAGACCTCCGCCGCGCGGGCGGTGCTCCACCTCGACGGAGCGCATCTCACCAGCTGGGTCCCCTCCGGGGAGTCCGATCTGCTGTGGCTGAGCCCCGAGTCGGAGTTCGGCCATGGCGCGGCGATCCGCGGCGGCATCCCGCTGATCGGCCCGTGGTTCGGGCCGGGCCGTGACGGCACCCGGAGCGTCAAGCACGGCTGGCTGCGCACATCGCGCTGGGACCTGATCTCCGCGCACCCGGACGGGGACGACATCGTGCTCGAGCTGACGAGTACGAAGGACACCGCCACGCTCACCGCGACCGCCGTGTTCCGCATCGGCGCCGAGCTCTCCGTGGATCTGACCCTCACCGCCGGCGAGGAGGCGCTCGAGCTCGAGGCCGCTCTGCACACCTACCTCGCCGTGGGTGACGTGCGCCGGATCGCGATCGAGGGTCTGGAGAACGCGGAGTACCTCGACAACACCCGGGGGCTCGCACCGGATGTCCTCGGCGACGAGCCGCTGCGTCTGACCGGCTCCACCGACCGGATCGTCGATGCGCACGGCGAGGTGACCATCGTCGACGAGACCGCCTCCCGACGGCTGGTGTCCACTCCGCGGGGCACCGCGAAGACGGTCGTCTGGAACCCGTGGGACGAGCTCGTCACCGGCATGGCGGACCTCCCGGACTCCTCGTGGCCCGAGTTCGTGTGCGTCGAGCCCGCCGTCGCGAAGGACCGCTTCGTGTCCCTGGCGCCCGGGGCCTCCCACACCCTCGGCGTCACCTACCGCATCGAGCACTGAGCCGCGCGTGAGCTGCTGAGCTCGCGGTCCTCCGACACGGACCCGGCCATGCCCCCGCACGGGGCAGGGTCGGGTCCTTCGTCGTCCACCCTCCTGGTCCTCGTCGCCCGTCGCCCGTCGCCCGCGAGTAATTCACTTGTCTCCACAGCCGGAGGAGTGGTCGACTGTCCGTATGGAGATGCACACCACCCCGAATCCGGCCCAGATGACCCTGGGCCCGTTCGACGCTGCTGCATCCCTTCTCCGGCGACACGGATCCTCCGTGCCAGTGCGAGCGGCCGGTGGAGGCCGCAGCACCGCCGACAGGGCCTCATAGACCAGGGCCTCATGGCCCCGCCCCGACGCCGGGCCACCGTTCCCGCGTCCTGACGCGTCGCGGCACGCTGCTGACGCTCCCCTCATGACGTCTTCTCGATGCTCATCGAGCGCATCGTGACGCCCATTTCTCCCACCAGGCCTCGTTGTCCCGGCACGCCTCGCACGGCCGCGCCAGGACGTCATGGCGAACTCTCGACTTCACCCTTCTCAGGAGCCCCACCATGTCCGTTCGGACACCCCTCAACACCTCTTCCACCTCGACCGACTCCGTCGCGACGACCGCTGCCCGGGCCCGACGAGACACGCAGCCCCCACGGCCGCCGACCCCTCCCCCGCAGCGTCCCGCTGCAGCCGCTGCGATGGACACGGCGACGCCGGAGGCTTCCGGCCGGCGCGACGCCGTCCGTCGGCGCGCGATCCGGCAGGCCCGCCGGCAGGAGGCCGCCGCGCAGGCGGTGCGCGATCAGGAGCGTCTCTTCCTCAGAGCGCTCGTGACCTCCCGGCTCCCCCTGCGGTGAGCCGGTCCGCACTGCTCCGCCCGAGTGCTGCGCTACGTCCATCGCCCATCGCCCATCGCCCATGCCCGATGCCCCGGCCCCTGCGGGCCGGGGCATCGACGCATGGTGAGGGCCGATCGTCGGCCGGACGGTCCGGCGAGGCGATACGACATCATGAGGCGTGAGGAATGAGGTCAGCGTGCGGTCAGCTCCACGAGGACGAGCTCACGCGGATTGTTGACCCGCACCCCCGCGATGCTGTTGCCGAGTCCGCGGCTGATCACCATGGTGGTGCCGTCCCGCGGGTGCACGCCTTCGGTGAGCACGGGGAGCAGTCCCTGGTGCGGGGCGTACACGCCGCCGATGCCGGGCACGCGCACCTGCCCACCGTGCGCATGGCCAGAGAGCACCAGATCCACGCCGACGCCGGTGTAGTCCCCCAGCAGCTCCGGACGATGCGCGAGCAGCACCGTGGTCGCCGCCTCCGGCAGTTCCATGGCGCGAAGGAGTTCGCGCGGGGAAGACGCCTTTCGGTCGGTGGAGGCAGCAACGCGAGGATCGTCGAGGCCGACGAGCGTGAGCGGTATGCCGGCGACCTCCACGGTCACCGCTTCGTCGCGCAGGATCACGACACCGAGCGCCTCGAGCTCGCGAAGGAGGCCGCGTGCAGGTCCGAGACCTGGGCGATGCTCAGCCCCTCCGCTTCAGGTGGCAGCTGGTCGATCGGGACGTCGTAGCCGGTGATGTCCAGCCGGCGGTTGTCCCAGAGCAGCCATCCCCCGCCGAGGAGGGCGACCAGCAGCCCTGCGAGCGCCCCGGTCGCAGCCCATCGCGCTCGGGGCCGCCGGGAGACGACGGACGGCGGGGCGACCGAGAGCGGTGCGCTCACCGCACCGTGATGCCGTCAGCCGCCATCGACCGCTTCACCTCGGCGATGGTCATCTTCTGGAAGTGGAACACGCTCGCGGCGAGCAGGGCGTCCGCCCCGGCGTGCACCGCGGGGGCGAAGTGCTCAGGCTGCCCGGCGCCTCCGGAGGCGATCAGCGGCAGGGTCGTCGCCGCCCGGGCCAGACGGATCAGTTCGAGATCGAAGCCCTGCTCGGTGCCGTCGGCATCCATCGAGTTCAGCAGGATCTCGCCGGCGCCCCGCTCGGTCACCTCGCGGATCCACTCGATCGCATCGATGCCGGTGCCACGACGGCCGCCGTGCGTGGTCACCTCGAAGCCCGAACCGCTGCGTGCTGTGCCCTCCGGGGTCTCGTCCGTGACCCGCCGCGCATCGATCGACAGCACCAGCACCTGATTGCCGAAACGGCGGGAGATCTCGCTGATGACCTCGGGCCGGGCGATCGCGGCGGTGTTGACACCGCACTTGTCGGCGCCGGCCCGCAGGAGCTGGTCGACGTCGTCCGCCGAGCGCACACCGCCGCCGACGGTGAGCGGGATGAACAGCTGCTCGGCAGCGGCCCGCACCACATCGATCATCGTGTCGCGTCCACCCGAGGACGCGGTGACGTCGAGGAAGGTGAGCTCATCAGCACCCTCTGCGCCGTACCGGGCGGCGAGCTCCACCGGGTCACCCGCATCACGGAGGTTCTGGAAGTTGACGCCCTTGACGACGCGGCCGGCATCGACGTCCAGGCAGGGGATCACACGGACGGCGACACTCATGCGTCGATCCTCTCCAGGTCGAGTTCTTCGGCTCCTTCGATGAGGAACTGCTTGCGGGGTGCCACCTCGGAGCCCATGAGGAGCTCGAACACGGCAGTGGCCGCTTCGGCATCCTCGATGCGCACCCGTCGCAGTGTCCGGTGGCCGGGGTCCATCGTGGTGTCGGCCAGCTGATCGGCGTCCATCTCCCCCAGGCCCTTGTAGCGCTGGATCGGCTCCTTGTACTTCTTGCCGCGGCGCTCGAGGTTCTTCAGGAGCTTGTTCAGCTCTGCCTCGGAGTAGGTGTACACGAGTTCGTTCTTCTTCTTGCCCCCGTGGATGATCTCCACGCGGTGCAGAGGCGGCACAGCGGCATACACCCGGCCAGCCTCGACCAGCGGGCGCATGTAGCGATGGAACAGCGTCAGCAGCAGCGTGCGGATGTGGGCCCCGTCGACATCCGCGTCGGTCATCATGATGATCTTGCCGTAGCGGGCCGCGTCGAGATCGAAGGTACGACCCGAGCCGGCGCCGATCACCTGGATGATCGTGGCGCACTCCGTGTTCTTCAGCATGTCCGTGATGGACGCCTTCTGCACGTTGAGGATCTTCCCGCGGATGGGCAGCAGCGCCTGGAACTCCGAGGAGCGGGCGTTCTTCGCAGTGCCCAGCGCGCTATCGCCCTCGACGATGAACAGTTCGGAGCGGTCCACATCGTGCGTGCGGCAGTCCGCGAGCTTCGTGGGCATGGTCGAGGACTCCAGCGCGTTCTTGCGGCGGGAGACCTCCTTGTGCATGCGCGCCGCGATGCGGGCGCGCATCTCGGAGACTACCTTGTCGATGACCAGGGCGGCCTGCTCCTTCTCGCCCTTCTTCGCGGAGACCAGGAATTCGGTCAGACGCTGCTCGACGACCTTGCCGACGATCGCACGGATCGCCGGGGTGCCGAGGACCTCCTTGGTCTGGCCTTCGAACTGCGGCTCGTCGATGCGCACGCTCACCACGGCGGTCAGACCCGCGAGCGTGTCGTCCTTCTCGATCTTCTCGTTCTTGGCGTTGAACTTCACTCGGCGCGCCTGGTTCTCGACCTGCTTGCGCAAGGTCTTGACCAGGGCCTGCTCGAAACCGGTGACGTGGGTCCCGCCCTTGGGGGTCGCGACGATGTTCACGAAGGATCGCATCGTCGAGTCGTAGTCGGAGCCCCAGCGCAGGGCGATGTCGACCTCGCAGGTGCGGTCCACGTCCGTCGAGACCATGTGACCGTTCTTGTCGAGCACCGGGATCGTCTCGGTGTACGCACCGGTTCCCTGCAGGCGGATGACGTCGGTGATCCGCTGGTCCTGGGCGAGGTACTCGACGAACTCGCTGATCCCGCCGTCGTACTTGTAGGTGCTCGTGGCCGGCAGGTCAGGGTTCGCCTCGGGGCGATGATCCGTGACGGAGATCTGCAGGCCGGGCACGAGGAACGCCGTCTGCCGGGCGCGCCGGTTCAGGTCGTCCAGCGAGAAGTGGGAGCCCTTGATGAAGATCTGCGGGTCGGCCCAGTAACGCACCCGGGTTCCCGAGACGCCGCGCTTGACCTTGCCGATCGTCCGCAGAGCATCCGGGCCCGCTGCGGGGGAGAACGGCGACGTCGGGTCCGGTCCCTCGGTGTCCTCGAAGACGCCCGGTTGGCCGCGCCGGAAGCTCATCGCATAGGTCTTGCCCGCACGGTCCACCTCGACATCGAGGCGACCGGACAGCGCGTTCACCACGCTCGCACCCACGCCGTGGAGACCGCCCGAGGCCGCATAGGAGCCGCCGCCGAACTTCCCGCCCGCGTGGAGCTTCGTGTAGACGACCTCGACGCCGGTCAGACCGGTGCGGGGCTCGACGTCCACCGGGACGCCACGGCCGGTGTCGCGGACCTCGACGGAGGCGTCGGGATGCAGGATCACGGCGATGGAGTCGCCGTGGCCGCCCAGGGCCTCGTCGACCGAGTTGTCGAGGATCTCCCACAGGCAATGCATGAGACCGCGGGAGTCCGTCGAGCCGATGTACATGCCAGGACGCTTGCGCACTGCCTCCAGGCCCTCGAGGACCTGGAGGTTGCGCGCGTCGTAGGCGGCTGTCTTCGAAGCGGAGGAAGAGGGGGTCACACCGTGGATCCTACGGGTCGTACGCCCCGGATCGCCGCATTGCGGCTCCGCTCACAGAGTCGTTGCGCCCCCAGCGAACCAGCGGCCGCAGCACTGCCCTCCTGGCCGATCCGATGCTAGAAAAGACCTATGAACATGACTTTGGAAGCCCCCCGGCTCACCGCGCACGACCGCTGCGACCGCTGTGGTGCCCAGGCGTACGTGAAGGTACTCCTGTCGGCAGGCGGCGAACTGATGTTCTGCGCACACCATGCTCGCGCTCACGAGGACGCCCTCAAGGACATCGCCTCCGAGGTCATCGACGAGACCGAGCGCCTCCACGCGAAGCCTGAGCCCGTCGACGACTGACACGGAGGGACGGCCCCGCGACGGGCCGATGCCTCTGCCCCGTTGACCCCTGCCGTCCGTGAGGACCGCGATCGGGGCCGTGGACACGTAGACGATGAGAGGGCACCCACCAGCTGGTGGGTGCCCTCTCTTTGTCGTGCGCTCGGCAACCGCGACGGCGACGGCGCCGGGACCCTGGGGTCACCGGCGCCGTCGGAGAAGTCCTGCGGGGTCGTTCCTCAGTCGAGGTAGTCCCGGAGCACCTGCGAGCGCGAGGGATGGCGCAGCTTCGACATCGTCTTCGACTCGATCTGACGGATCCGCTCACGCGTGACTCCGTAGACCTTGCCGATCTCGTCGAGCGTCTTGGGCTGTCCGTCCTCGAGGCCGAAGCGCATGGAGACCACGCCTGCCTCACGCTCGGAGAGCGTGTCCAGCACCGAGTGCAGCTGTTCCTGGAGCAGCGTGAAGCTCACGGCATCGGCCGGGACGACGGCCTCGGAGTCCTCGATGAGGTCGCCGAACTCGCTGTCGCCGTCCTCACCCAGCGGGGTGTGCAGGGAGATGGGCTCGCGGCCGTACTTCTGGACCTCGACGACCTTCTCCGGGGTCATGTCGAGCTCCTTGGCGAGCTCCTCCGGGGTGGGCTCGCGGCCCAGGTCCTGAAGCATCTGGCGCTGCACGCGCGCGAGCTTGTTGATGACCTCGACCATGTGCACGGGGATGCGGATGGTGCGGGCCTGGTCGGCCATGGCGCGCGTGATCGCCTGACGGATCCACCAGGTCGCGTACGTCGAGAACTTGTAGCCCTTGGCGTAGTCGAACTTCTCCACAGCGCGGATCAGGCCGAGGTTCCCCTCCTGGATGAGATCCAGGAAGAGCATGCCACGCCCGGTGTAGCGCTTGGCGAGGGAGACGACCAGACGGAGGTTGGCCTCGAGCAGGTGATCCTTCGCTGCACGGCCGTCCTCGGCGACCATGCCGAGCTCGCGCCCGGCCTTGGTCTTGACGATCGACTCGTCGCGCTTGAGCTTCTGCTCGGCGTACAGGCCCGCCTCGATGCGCTCGGCGAGCTCGACCTCCTGGGCCGCGTTCAGCAGCGCGACCTTGCCGATCTGCTTGAGGTAGTCCTTGACCGGATCAGCGGTCGCGCCGGCAGTGACGACCTGCTGGGCAGGGGCGTCGTCCTCGGCGGCGTTGAAGACGAAGCCGCCGGAGGCCTCGACCTTGGCGTCGGTCTCCGAGGTCTCCTTCTTGGTCTCCGTCTCCTCGGTCTCCTCCTCGATGTCCTCCGCCGTGTCCTTGGACGCGGCGGTGGCCTTGGAGGCCTTCGCCGTGGAGGTCTTCTTCGCCGGCGCCTTGCGCGCGGCGGTCTTCTTCGCGGGGGGGGTCTTCTTGGTCGTGGTTCCGGCGGTCTTCGCGGACGTGCTCTTCGCGGTCGACGCGGAACGCTTCGAGGTCGCGTCCGCCGTGGACTCGGCCGCCTCAGCGGTCGTGTCGTCGGCGGTCTCGGCGGTCTTGGAGGAGGTCACAGAGTTCCTTCTTCCGGCGGCGCCCCTGGGGGCGAGCCGCCACACTCGGGCGATCAGTCATCTCGGCGGGGCCAGCGGATCCTGCGCGCGGCCGGCGAACCGGTGGGTCTCGGTTTCATGGCGCACGAAGGCACGGTGCCGTCAAGCCTCATGAGTATAACGTCCTGCGCGTGCAGTTATTCCCAGGCCCGGTTTCCCCGGGGAGTCGGCGGCTCCGGCGCGTGGCTGCGGACCCTCTCGGCCCCCTGCATGTGCCGGATCCGGCGTGCTGGATCGGCCCCCGGCCGGGGCCGCGGCGCGCGTCCTCAGGCCGCGGCGCGCGTCCTCAGGCCGCGGCGCGCAGTCCGTCCTTCACGGCGAGCACCGGACAGGGAGCACCGAGGACGACCCGGCGTGCGGCATTGCCGAGGTTGAGCTTGCCGATGGGTGACTTCCTGCGCAGCCCGATCACGAGCAGCGACGCGGAGACCTCGTCGATGACGGCCAGCAGGAACTCGCCGATGTCCGTCATCGAACGGCGGTGGAGCGTCACGTCGAGCCCCTCGACGTCCGCCTCGGCGAGCGCGGAGCGGACGTCCTCCTCCGAGGGTGCGGCGAGACCGTCGTCGGCCTCCCCGAACTCGTAGTAGGCGACGGCCAGCCCCTCCCGGGAACGACGCGCGGACCTCACAGCGGCCTGCAGTGCTGCCCTGCCCTGTTCAGACGGCGTGTATGCCACGACGATGGTCATGCGCCTGCTCCTTCTCGGGACGATTCTCGCAACATCCCTCCCGGGACGTCGGCTCATCCGGCCAGCTTAGCGACCGAGCAGGCCGCGGATCCACTCGTCGAGATCGGGATGGGCGAGCAGGAACGCGTCGTGACCGATCACGGAGTGCGCGACGCGCCAGTCCGAGTGCGGTATGTGCGTGGCCATCTCCTCGACCAGGACTGGCGGGAACAGTCGATCTGTGTCGATCGCGACGACGAGGGTCCGGGCTCGGACCCGTTCCAGGGCCGCCGCCGTTCCCCCGCGTCCGCGACCCACGTCGTGCGTGTTCATCGAGTGCGCCAGGAGCAGATAGGAGTTCGCGTCGAATCGCCGTGAGAGCTTCCCGGCATGGTGTTCGAGATAGCTCGTGATCTGGTGGCGGCCCGCGCCGTCGAACGGGTCCTCGTCGGCCTGGGGCCGGTTGCCGAACCTGTCCTCGAGCTCATCGGCGGTGCGATAGGTCGTGTGGGCGATGCGCCGGGCGATGCCCAGACCGTGCTGAGGGCCACGACCGCCGGGGACGTCGTAGTAGTCGCCGCCCCGGAACTCGGGGTCCATACGGATCGCCGCGCTCTGGGCGGTGTTCCAGGCGATCTGGTCGGCGGTCGCCCGCGCCGAGCTCGCGATGACCGCGAGCCTCTCGACCTCCGAGGGATAGGACGCGGCCCACTCGACCGCGCGCATGCCGCCCATCGAGCCGCCGACCACGAGCGCCCAGCGCTGGATCGACAGGGCGTCGCGCAGCCGACGTTCCGCCTCGACCTGATCACGCACGGTCAGCAGGGGGAACCGCGAGCCCCAGTGCCGTCCGTCCGGGGCGATGGAGCTCGGCCCCGTGCTGCCCTGACACCCTCCGAGGATGTTCGGGGCGATCACGTAGTAGCGATCGGTGTCGATCGGGCACCCCGGGCCGACCATCTGCTCCCACCATCCGGGGCTGGCGTGGGCCCTGCTCGCCGGCCCGCGGAGGTGCGAGTCGCCCGTCAGGGCATGGAGCACCAGGATCGCGTTGCCACCATCGGGGTCAAGGGTCCCCCAGGTCTCGTAGGCCATGGTCACGTCCTGGAGCACGGCCCCGCTCTCGAGCTCCACGTCGCCGATGTCGAGGAACCGGCGGTCTCCCACGCCGTGCTCGGGGAGCCAGGCCCCGGTGGTCGCGGTCGTGGTGGTCGCCGTCGTGGCGCCCGCACCTCCCTCGACGATCCCGCTCCGCGGTGTCGCAGCCGCGCCGTCCTCGCTCATGGCAGCCTGCGTCGATGCGAAGTCCGTCGTGGCTGTGGTCGACGCAGCAGCCGACACTCTCCGTCCCAGAGCTCCGAGAACGGTCATCGGCGGCTCCTCCTCCCTGCATTCCCGCCCGGCAGGCGACAGCGGTCCTGGGGTCAGGTGCTGGGCCACCAGGCCGGAAAGATCGGCGTGTCGGTCATACGTGCCAGCAAGGGTGCCAGAGACGACTCCGGTTCACGCTCCCAGAGCTCATCGACGAAGCAGCCACCGGTGGAGAAGCGGTGATTCCACCAGGAGAGGATCACCAGCATCGCGGTGAGACCGCGCCACGCCTCACGGGCGATGCCGCGCTGCGCGATCGGCAGCTCCGTCATGGCACCACGCGCGATCTCGCGGAGCGTGCTGAGCGCTTCATACCAGCTCCCACCTGCACAGACGTCCTCATGTGGGCGCCAAGAACCGTCGCGCACGAGCAGCTGCAGGAGCTCCTCGCGGTCGATCGTGGCGGCGTTCCCGAGATCCACGCACTGCGCCAGCAGTTCCCAATGGAGGCGGTCCACCGCGACCGCGGACAGCAGCGAGGCGACCCGTTCACAGTCCGTCACGAAGCCGGGCGCCTCCGGACCTCGGGAGGACGCCTGCAAGCGTCCCAGTGCGCCACGGGCCTCGGCGAAGAGGGTGCCGGGATCGCAGCGCGCAGCGAGCCCGGTGCGCTCCAGGCGCAGGGAGCGGGGCACCGCTTCGAGTCGACCGACGGCAGCGCGACGGTCGCCCTGCAGCGGTACGAGGCGCCCGGTGTACACCTCCCCCGCCGCTGCGCGGGTCTCGGCGAAGTCGCGAAGGGGTCGTGGCGGTGAGACGAGGATCCTCTCCCCGTCCCCGTCCGGTGATCCCAGCAGCACACGGCGGCCCTCGCTGTTGCCCACCACCCAGACGGCGTCGAGGGGGAACGGGTCGGGCAGGAGGCTCGATGCGGTCAGCAGGAGTCGGGAGGCGGACAGGATCGTGATGTCCTCCACCAGGTCCGGGGCGATCTCCTCGTACCCGTCCCCGAGCACGAGCATGGCCGCACCGCGTGTCATGCCCTTGTCCAGCAGCATGCCCAGGAGCGTTTGCAGGTGGGTCATGCGGTCGTCGGCGAAGAGATCCGACAGGCTCGAGGTCGTCACGACGGGAACGACCTCGTGACCGCCGTGGCCCCCGTAGCCCCCGTGGCCCCCGTGGCCCCCGTGGCCCAGGAGGATCAGGCAGTCGGTGGGCGCCTGCTTCAGGCTGATGCGCGTCTCGGCGAGGAACTCCGAGGGGTCGTCGGTGTGCAGGACCCGGCGTCCGGACCCTGCCGAAGGGATGCTGGATGAGGTGTTGGTCGACATGCACCGACCTTCGTGCCCCGTGCACGTGCCGAACAGTGCCGGACCCGGAGTGGGGACCGGCACGGCCTGTGGAGGAAAGGTGCCGGAGCGGGCCCCGGCCGATCAGGTGGTCGTGGGAGGATCCCTGGGTACCGAGGAAAAGGAGTCCTGATGCCTGCCGACGACGCGCTGCCGAGCCCCGAGAGCCTCCGCGTGCTCGACGACGCCCTGGTCCGGGGGGTCAGGGCGATCACGGACGAGGCACTCTCGACGCGGCGCCAGCACCTGGCGACCATCTCACCGGAGACCGCAGAACTGGTGGACTCCGTCGCCGGTTACCTCGAGGGCGGGAAGCTCCTGCGTCCGCGCTTCTGCTTCTGGGGCGGTGTCGCGGCCCTCGGTCGCGAGCCCACGGACGAGGAGATCGATTCCCTCGCCCGCTGCGGTGCAGCGATCGAGCTGGTCCAGGCCGCCGCGCTCATGCACGACGACGTCATCGACCACTCCCCCGTGCGCCGCGGCCGTCCGTCCCTCCATGTCGAGGCCGCGACCCGTCACCGTGAGGCCGGACTCGTCGGCTCCGCGGAGGACTTCGGGATCGCCACCGCGATCGTGCAGGGCGATCTCGCGCTGAGCTGGGCCGAACAGGTCGCCTCCGGAGTCCGCGGCGACCTCTCCGGCACGGCTCGCGCTCGCGATGAGTTCGACGCCCTGCGCACCGAGGTCATGTCGGGCCAGTTCCTGGACATCCTTCACCAGGCAGGGGGCTACGAGTCCTCACCGGATGCCGAGCAGGCCGCCCTGTCGGTGATCCGTTGGAAGACGGTCCCGTACACGGTGCTGCGGCCGGTGCGCATCGGCGCTGCGCTGATGGGCGCGAGCGACGCCGTCCTCGGGCAGCTCTCGGACTGGGCGATCGAGGTGGGGACCGCGTTCCAGCTGCGCGATGACCTGCTGAGCGTCGTCGGGGATCAGGACGAGACGGGTAAGCCGATCGGCGGGGACATCGTCGAGGGCAAGCGCACGGTGCTGCTGGCGCGCACGGAGTCCGCGTCGGACGATGCCGGCCGCGGTCTGCTGGCGCAGGTCGTCGGCAACCCCGGAGCCACCGCGGCCCAGATCGCCGAGGTGCACGAGCTGATGGCCTCCACCGGTGCGGTGCGTGCGGTGGCCGACGAGATCCGCACGCGGGCAGAACTGGGGCAGACGCTGCTCGCAGAGGCGCGACTCGGTCTGCTGGGCCGTACGGGCCTGTCGCAGCTGGCTGAGCTCGCGACCGAGCTCAGCTCGCTCCGGTCCTGATCATCTCTCCGCGCGATACGGCGTGCAGGCGGCGACAGGAGCGGGCGACGGGCTCACAGGGCGAGCGCCTGCGCCCGACGGCGCACTTCTCCCCGCTGACCCTGGCGCAGCTGATCGATCGGGCGTCCCGGGAGGGTCTCGTCCTCGGTGAAGAGCCACGTCAGCAGCTCGACATCGTCGAAACCACCGTCGCGCAGGAGCGTGATCGTCCCCCGGAGGTGCGGCGCGATGCCGTTCTCCGTGAGCATCTCCGCGGGAACCATGCGCACCTCGGGATCGCCTCGGCGCACGGAGACGAGTTCCCCGTCTTCGATGAGACGGCGCACACGCGAGACCTCGAGGTCCAGCTGCAGGGCGACATCGGGGAGGTTCAACCAGTCGGTGATGAGTTCGTCGAGGGCATTCACGCCTCCAGAGTGCCATGCACCGGTCCCGCCGCGCACCTCTGGGCGTCCCCCATCGCCTTCGTCCGCCTCACGTCACACCCGATCACGGTCGACGCGCGCGCTCTCAGTGTGTCGGTGCCGGGTCTGCCCGCCACCGCGGCTTAGATTGACAGGGTGAGCGCGGCGACGTCGACTTCCCCCGGCATCAGCCTGCTCCTCGATGACCGCTACCGGGTCGAGGAGCCCATTGCGCGCGGCGGAATGGCGACCGTCCACCGCGGCCACGACGAACGGCTGGACCGCGTGGTCGCGCTGAAGATCATGCATCCTCACCTCGCGATGGACGAGGATTTCCGTCGTCGCTTCGGCAGGGAGGCACGCGCCGCAGCACGCCTGGCGCACCGCAATGTCGTCGGCGTCTTCGATCAGGGTGCGGACGATGACCGCATCTACCTTGCCATGGAGCTGGTCGAGGGCGAGACCCTGCGTGCCCGGATCGTCGAGCAGCACACCCTCACCCTCGCGGACACCCTGGACATCACCGCCCAGGTGCTCGAAGCGCTGGTCGCCGCCCACGCCGCTGGCATCGTGCACCGCGACATCAAGCCCGAGAACATCCTGATCGACGAGCACGGCACCGCGAAGGTCGCGGATTTCGGACTGGCCCGCGCGATCGGAGCGAGCAACTCCTCCGCCAGCTCGACTCTGCTGGGAACGGTCGCCTACATCAGTCCGGAGGTGGTCACGCGCGGTCACAGCGACGAGCGCAGCGACCTCTATTCCCTCGGCGTCGTGCTCTTCGAGATGCTGACCGGCCGCCAGCCCTTCCGCGGCGAACAGCCCGTGCACGTCGCCTTCCAGCATGTCCACGAAGACATCCCCGCCCCGTCGACCGTCGTCACGGGGATCCCTCGGGAGCTCGATTCCTTGGTCACCTGGGCAGCGGCGAGGAAGGTCGAGCAGCGCCCAGCGACTGCGACGGACCTGCTGCGGGCCGTGCGCGAACTCCACAAGACGCTCCCGGCCGCCGTGCTGGACTCCCGCCCCACGACCCGCGAGGACACCGACACCTCCGACGTGGTGCGCCCGACCTCCCATCTCGATGAGGTCGTCGCCGAACTCTCCTCGGACCCTCGCGCGTTCCCGCCTGGTCTCCTGGCCGGGCACACCCCGGAGGACTCCGCGCAGGAGGACGCCGCGCGCCCGGAACAGGCGGCGTCCGACAGCGACGCCGCTGACCCCACCGGTCCCGGCTCCGCCCAGAGGCTCCCCGTCGGCGACGAGACGGAAGGCGAGGACCTCGCAGAGGCGGAGAGCACCGAGGTCGAGGAGACCGAGCGCGAGAAGCACCGGGACGACAACGACCAGGACTCCGCGTCACGCACGGTCGTGGTCCGCGCTCCGCGCGCACGCCGCGGCCGGCATCTGCCGGCGTCGTCCCGACGCCGCTCCGCTCCGATGGCGCTGCTCGCCACGCTGAGCCTGGTCGCAGCGCTCGGTGCGGGCGCCTGGACCGGCGGCGACTGGTATTTCAACACCGGCCCGGGAGCCGATCGGACGATCCCCGTCCTCGCCGGCACCCAGCTGACCGATGCCGAGTCCATCCTCGACGCCGCCGACCTTAGCGTCCGCACCGAGGAGCGGTTCGATGACACGGTGCCCGCGGGCCACGTCATCTCCGCTTCCCCGTCGGCCGGAGCCGCGGTGAAGAAGGGCGACCATGTCGAGCTCGTCGTCTCCAAGGGCGTGCAGACCTTCCCCGTTCCCGAGGTCGAGGGCACGGACGTCGAGGAGGCGCGCGCTGCGGTGGAGGACCAGGGGCTCGAGCTGGTCGAGGACGACCCGGAGTACTCGGAGGAGGTCCCCGCCGGGCAGGTCATCAGCCAGTCCCAGGACGCCGATGCACTGCCCGAGGGCGGGGAGGTGCATGTGGTCGTCTCCCAGGGCCGTCAGCCGATCACGATCCCCGATCAGACCGGCGCGAACGGCAAGACAGCACGCACCGCCCTCGAATCGGCCGGCTTCACCGTGACGAGTTCCAGCGCGCATTCCGCTGATGTGCCCTCCGGGAACGTCATCTCGCAGTCCCCCGCCTCCGGCACCGGCCATCGGGGCGACACCGTCGCCCTGGTGACCTCGCTGGGGCCTGAGATGGTCAAGGTCCCCGACGTCTTCCAGAAGCCAGAGGCCGATGCGAAGAAGACGCTGGAGGCCGCAGGATTCGACGTCACCGTGAAGCATGATCGGGGCGAGCCGGTGTTCGGCCTCGTCTACGAGCAGTCCGCCGAGGCCGGTGCGGAGCTCGCGAAGGGTTCGGCCATCACGATCACGGTCTTCTGAGCCGGCGCCCAGGCACCACCTCGCACCTCGCACCTCGCACGACGCACGACGGACGCATTTGCGGTACCACGCACTTGCTGCACGAGATCACCCCGGCACTGCGTGCGGTGCCGGGGTGATCTCGTGAGCGAGCTGCTCAGCGGCGGGAGAGCATCTCCGCGACCAGGAAGGCGAGTTCGAGCGACTGCTGATGGTTGAGCCGGGGATCCACGAGCGTCTCGTAGCGACGCGTCAGACCCTCCTCGTCGATCTCCCCGGCACCGCCGAGCACCTCGGTGACGTCGTCGCCGGTGAGCTCCATGTGCAGGCCGGCCGGGATCGTGCCCAGTGCCTGATGGACCTCGAAGAATCCGACGACCTCGTCGAGGATGTCCTCGAAGCGCCGGGTCTTGTACCCGTTGGACGAGGTGATCGTGTTGCCGTGCATCGGGTCGGTGACCCAGGCGACCTGGGCGCCGGAGTCGCGCACTCCCTCCACCAGGGCAGGCAGGCGGTCGCGGATCTTGCCGGCGCCCATACGCGTGATGAAGGTCAGGCGACCTGGCTCGCGCTCGGGATCGAGCTTGTCGACGAGCCTCAGCGCGTCGTCGACCGTGGCGGTCGGGCCGAGCTTGACCCCGATCGGGTTGCGCAGGCGGGCCATGAAGTCCACGTGCGCGCCGTCGAGCTGGCGGGTGCGCTCGCCGACCCACAGGAAGTGCCCGGAGCAGCCGTAGATCTCTCCGGTGCGGGAGTCGATCCGTGACAGCGCTTCTTCGTAGTCCAGCAGCAGAGCCTCGTGGGAGGCGTAGAACTCGACCACCTTGAGGGCGTCGAAGTCCGCACCGATCGCCTCCATGAAGCGGATCGCCTTGTCGATCTGACCGGCGAGCTCCTCATAGCGGTCGTAGCCCGCGCCCGAGGTGAAGCCGCGGTTCCAGGAGTGGACCTGGCGCAGATCGGCGAAACCGCCGCCGGTGAAGGCGCGCAGCAGGTTCAGGGTGCTCGCGCTGGTGGTGTAGGTCTTCCACAGGCGATGCGGGTCGGGATTGCGGGCCTCGGGCGTGAAGGCATGGGCGTTGACGGCATCGCCGCGGTAGGTCGGCAGGGTGATGCCGTCACGGGTCTCCTCGTCGCCGGAGCGGGGCTTGGCGAACTGGCCGGCCATCCGTCCCATCTTCACCACCGGGACGGAGGCACCGTAGGTGAGCACGGCCGACATCTGCAGGATCGTGCGGATCTTGTTGCGGATGCGATCGGCCGTGGAGTCGGCGAAGGTCTCGGCGCAGTCGCCGCCGGCGAGCAGGAAGGCCTCGCCCCGCGCCGCCGAGGCAACACGCTCGCGGAGCACGTCGACCTCGCCGGCGAACACCAGCGGCGGAGCCGCCCGCAGATCATCGAAGACCTCCGAGCGCACGGTCTCATCGGGCCATACCGGCTGCTGCACCCTCGGATACTCGCGCCATGCGCCGAGTGCTGCCAGGCCGTCGTCGGCCGAGGACAGGGAGAAATCGTGAGCGCGGGCGGGGGCATCGGGGCTGTACTGGGTCACCCCCACAGGGTACGCAGTGGTTCGCGATGGGGAGGACAGGATCCAGTGGACGGGATCACACCTCGCGCCGTGCCGATGCCTCGCGCAGCCGGCGCTTGACGTCCGCCGCGTACTCCTCGGTGCGCTCCTGGCCCGACAGCTCCTGGATGCGGTCCATGACGTGGTCCGTGACCGCACGCAGGACGGTGCCCTCGTCGGCCGCGCCGAGGGACAGCGCCACCGACCGGGCGTCCACCTGCTTCCCCACCACGACCCGGATCCGGGGCCGACGCCGTGGCAGGTACTTCCGGCCCTGATGGGCCTCATGGACACCGAGCATCGCGACCGGGACGATCGGCGCCCCGGTGGCGAGCGCGACCCGGGCGACGCCGGTCTTCCCCCGGTAGAGCCGACCGTCCGGACTGCGGGTGCCCTCCGGGTAGATGCCGAGGATCTCGCCGGCCTCGAGCACGGCCAGGGCCCCCGCGATCGCCGAGCTCGCGGCGCTGCCCCCGGTGCGATCCACCGGCATCACATGCAGCCCGCGCATGATCGAGGCGGCCACCCGGTTCCACGGGGAGGCGCCGGTGAAGATGTCGGACTTCCCCAGGAAGTGCACGGTGCGACGCACCTGTCCGGGAAGGAAGACCGTGTCGGCGTAGGAATGATGGTTGGAGGCGAGGATGACGGCCCCGGTCTCCGGAATGTGCTCGCGTCCCTCGATGGTCGGATCCCAGACCACCCTCACCACGCCCATCACGAAAGGTTTGGCGATCTCGTACAGCACGGCGGTCTCCTGGGGGTGTGCGCTCGGCGCGGCAGCGGCGCGGTCGCAGGGCGGTGAGCAAGGGAGCGGGACGGAGCGGGGACGACAGGGGGACACGGACAGGACCGGAACGGGGACGAAGCATGTGCGCGCGGGTGCGACGATGTACCCATGGCGTTCAGCGAACTGTCCCGCCCGTGGAGCGCGCGGGGTCACTCTAACCCCCGAGGGGCTCTGCTCCTGTGCCATGGCTTCACCGGCTCGCCGCAGTCGATGCGTCCCTGGGCGCAGGATCATGCGGACCGAGGATGGGTCGTCGATCTGCCCCTGCTGCCCGGCCATGGCTCCACCTGGCAGCACATGAGCACCTCGCGGCGAGAGGACTGGTACGACCGTCTCCGGGAGGCGGCACTGGCCCTGTCCGAGGAGCACGGCAGGATCGCGGTGGGCGGGCTCTCGATGGGGGGCGCGCTCACATTGGCCCTCGCCCAGGATCCGGATCTGCACGGACGTATCGGGGCGTTGGTCGCGGTGAACCCCGGGATGACGCTGCCTCCCCTGGCCGTCGCCGCCGATCTGATCGCTCCGGTCGTGCGCACGCTGCCCGGGATCGGCTCCGACATCGCGAAGCAGGGAGTCTCCGAGGAGGCCTACGACCGGATGCCGCTGCGCTCCGTCGGTCAGCTGCGCCGGCTCTTCCGCACGACCCGCGCCGGTCTCGGAGCTGTCACCGCACCGCTCCTGCTGGCCACCTCGAGCCAGGACCACACGGTGCCCCCGACGGACAGCGACATCGTCGCGGCCGGTGTCTCCGGTCCCGTCGAGCGTCTTGCGCTGACGCGCAGCTATCATCTGGCCACGCTGGACCATGACGCACAGCTTCTGTTCGACACCTCCGCCCGGTTCCTCGAGCAGCAGATGTCCTCTCCCCCGGGAGCCGAAGGAGGCCCGCGATGAACACCGAGCCCCACGAGCCGCGCGATGCCGGCGGACGTCGTGACGTCGATGCCGAGTTCGCCCGCATGCTCGAAGGCGAGGGCGTCGTCCTGCGGCCCGGGGACGCGCCTCGTGAACCGGCGGCACCGGCCTCCTCCCCACAGAGTCTCTCCCCCGGGTCGCCCTCGGCCGACGACGACGAGTGGCCGTTCAGCGCGGATTCCCCGCCCGAGCCTCCGAGCGAGGAATCCCGGGCCCGTTCCCGTGCTGCGCATCCGGCTGCTGGACTGTCCGACCCGACAGCCGGCATCCGGGGCTCGGCGGGACCCCGGGAGCTCGACGACGACGAGGTGCTCTACGGCGACTTCGAGCAGCCCGACCCGGACTTCCCGCAGATGTCCTCCCGCACCCTGTGGTCCTGGACCGCTCTGATCGGTGGGGTGCTGCTGCTGATCGCGGTGTCCGTGACGGTCGCGCTGCCGTCGGTCCTGGGATGGCTGGGCGCCCTCGCCTCTCTCGGCGGCGTCATCTCGCTGCTGCTGCAGGCTCCGCGCACTCGCGATGAGGACGACAACGGCGCGCAGCTCTGAGCGGCCGGTCCGAGCGACCTTGCCGGTCCGAGAGCCCTGGCCGGCGACGCCGGTCCGGGTCGCAGGACCGGTCCGGGCCGGCGGACCAGGCGACCAGGACTGCCTCGGCGTGCGGCGCGGAGCGCCTCAGCGTGCGAGATCCGCTGCGCCGACGATCCCGGCGCGGTTGCCCATGCTCGCCGCGACGAAAGGCGCCAGGCTGCGGTGCGCGCGAGCGGTGAGGTTCGCCCCGTAGGACCTGCGCGCGGGATCCAGCAGCAGGTCCCCGGCGGCGACGACGCCTCCGCCGACGACGATCATGTCGGGATCCAGCAGGGCGGAGATGGAGGAGACTCCCAGACCCAGCCAGGAGCCGAGCTCCGCGATCAGCTCGCGGGAGCCGGGATCGCCCTCCTGCGCGAGGCGGGTGATGAGGGGGCCGTCGATCTCCTCCCGATCTCCACCGGCGGCCTGCACCAGCGGCCCCATCAGCGAGTCCCCGGCACTCGCCCGATGCTTGGCGGTGCGCACCAGCGCCGTGCCCGACGTGTACTGCTCGAGGCAGCCCTTGCGCCCGCAGCCGCACCATTGGCCGTCCGGGACCGCCGTCATGTGGGCGACCTCGCCGGCGAAGCCGTCCCCGCCGCGGATCAGCTGACCGTCCAGGACGATCGCGCCGCCGAGCCCGGTGCCGACGGTCATCATGAGCATGTGCTTCGCCTCGGTCGCGGCACCGAAGCGGTACTCGGCCCAGCCGGCGGCATTCGCGTCGTTCTCGATCACGACCGGGAGGTCGGCCAGACGCTCGAGCTGATCGGCCAGCGGCCGCTGACGCCATGCGAGGTTCGCGGCGAACTTCACCGTGCGCCGGTCCGCGCCGACGAAGCCGGCCGCCCCCACACCGATGCCGACCACGTCGTGGTGCGCGCGCAGCTCCGCGACCGCGTCGGCGACTCCCGCCTCGATCAGCTCAGGATCCGTCGCCGGCGTGCTGCGGGTCGTCGCAGCGATGATCTCGCCGCCCTCGTCGACCACTCCCGCTGCGATCTTCGTGCCGCCGATGTCCACTCCGATGGAGAGCATGCCGCTCCTTCTCGATCACAGGTGATCAGGTCGTTTCCAGTGTCTGGTTCCCAGCTCGTCGTACCCATCGTAATTGGCGCTGGCGTAGGATCGTCCCCACCCGACCAGCGCTTCCGGGCAGGCCTCCGGTATTCCGGGATCGCGCCCCTTCCCGGATCGAAGGAGATTCGATGAAGCAGTTCACCACGGCTCCGCAGCACGAGAGCCGCGCAGACGAGAATACGACGGACCTCCTGCTGGGGCGTCTGCGTGCGGACAAGTCAGTCCCGATCTATGAGCTCGCACAGTCCGACGGCCGCTACGTGCCCCTGTCCACTGCTGACTTCATCGCCGAGGTCAAGCAGGTCGCGAAGGGGCTGATCGCCTCCGGCGTGGAGTCCGGGGACGTCGTCGCGATCCTCTCCCGCACCCGCTACGAGTGGGCGCTGGCCGACTGGGCCGTCTGGTGGGCGGGCGGGGTCAGCGTCCCGATCTACGAGACGTCCTCTCCCAGCCAGATCCAGTGGATCGCCTCGGACACCAACGCGCGCTTCGCGATCGTGGAGGCCACCCGCCACCGGGAGGACATGGAGTCCGTGCGCAGCGAGCTGCCTGCGCTCGAGCACATCGGTGTCATCGACGACGGCATCATCCAGGAGCTCACCGCGCGCGGAGCGGACGTCAGCGACGACGACCTCGAAGCGCGCCGCACCTCGCGCACCCTCGACGACGTCGCCACGATCATCTACACCTCCGGCACGACCGGACGCCCCAAGGGCGCCGAGCTGACCCACGGGAACTTCGTGGACACCTCCCGCAGCGCCCTGAACCTCCTGGGTGAGCAGGTGCTGCCCCCGGGATCGCGCCTGCTGATGTTCCTGCCCCTCGCGCACGTCTTCGCTCGGCTGATCACCGTGCTGGCCGCCTCGTGGCCCGTCACCACGGCCTTCACCCCGGACACCAAGAACCTGCTGCCGGATCTGGCCGCATTCAAGCCGACCTTCCTGCTCGCCGTGCCGCGCGTGTTCGAAAAGGTCTACAACGGGGCCGAGGCGAAGGCCATCGCCGGGGGCCGCGGCAAGATCTTCACCGCCGCGTCCGACGCGGCGATCGCCTATTCCCTCGCGCAGAGCGCCGGGAAGGTGCCGTTCGGCCTGAAGGCGAAGCATGCGCTGTTCGAGAAGCTGGTCTACGGGAAGCTGCGAGAGGCCATGGGCGGCGACGTCCGCTGGGCGGTCTCCGGCGGCGCACCGCTGGGTGCGCGTCTGGCCCACTTCTTCCGCGGTATCGGGGTGACGGTGCTCGAGGGGTACGGGCTCACGGAGACCACCGCGCCGGTCTGCGTGAACCTGCCCTGGGCGGTCGAGCCCGGAACCGTGGGCCCACCGCTGCCGGGGTCCACCGTCGCGATCGACGACAACGGCGAGATCCTCGTCAAGGGCGTCATGGTCTTCGCCGGTTACCACCACAACCCCGAGGCCACCGCCGAGGCTCTGCAGGACGGCTGGTTCCGCACCGGCGACCTCGGGTCCCTGGACGAGCAGGGCGCGCTGACGATCACGGGACGCACCAAGGAGGTCATCGTGACCGCCGGCGGGAAGAACATCTCCCCGGCGCAGCTCGAGGACCAGCTGCGATCTCATCCGCTGGTCAGCCAGTGCGTGGTCATCGGTGACCAGAAGCCGTTCGTCGCCGCGATCCTCACTCTCGATGCCGAGATGCTCCCCACCTGGTTGAAGAACAACTCGCTGCCCGAGATGAGCATCTCCGAGGCCGCCCAGGACGAGCGGGTGCTCGCCGAGGTGCAGACCGTCGTCGACAAGGCCAACCGGTCCGTCTCCAAGGCGGAGTCGATCCGCGCCTTCGAGGTCATCGACTCGGACTTCACCGAGGAGAACGGCTACCTGACCCCGTCGCTGAAGCTCAAGCGCAACGTGGTCGTCAAGGATCTCGCCCCGGTCATCGAGAAGATCTATTCGCGGCCCAAGCCCACGAGCTGATCCGCTCCGCCGTGCCGGCCCCGGCACCTGGGTGACCACGCGCACCACGCGTCAGGAGCTCAGGTGTCGGGGCCGCGTCATAGTCTGCGGGCATGTCCGCGCGCCGCCAGCTGAGCTTCGATGATCTCGGCACCCCCTTGATGGACGCGACCCTCGTCGTGGTCGACCTCGAGACCACCGGGACGGATCCCTCGGCCGACGCGATCACCGAGATCGGCGCCGTCAAGGTGCGGGCCGGCGAGGTGCTCGGGGAGTTCCGCACGTTCGTGGATCCTGAACGACCGATCCCGGCCTACATCGCCTCGCTCACCGGCATCACGGACGCCTCGGTCGCCGGGGCGCCGCCGATCACCACGGTGCTGCCGATGTTCCTCGACTTCGTCGGCGATGCCGCCCTCGTCGCCCACAACGCGCGCTTCGACATCTCCTTCCTCACGGCACAGGCCGCCCGCTGCGAGATCGGCTGGCCGAGGCCCGCAGTGCTGGACACCCTGGCGCTCGCCCGCACCGTGTTCCGACGTGACGAGGTGCGCGACCACAAGCTCTCGACCCTCGCCGCCCATGTCGGGGCGAGCATCACCCCGGACCACCGCGCTCTCTCCGATGCCCGGGCGACGGTCGACGTGCTCCACGCGATCATCGAACGTCTGGGCCCCACCGGCACGTCCACCCTCGAGGACCTGTCCTCCGCGCATCGACGGGCCACGCCTGTCCAGCTGCGCAAGAAGCACCTCGCGGAGAGCATCCCCTCCGTCCCCGGGGTCTACCAGTTCCGAGACGCTCAGGACGCGGTGCTCTACGTGGGCACCTCCCGCAATCTGCGTTCGCGGGTGCGCACCTATTTCACGGCCTCGGAGACCCGGCGCAAGGTCCTGGACATGCTCCCGCGGGCGGAGTCGATCCGGATCATCGAGTGCACCACTCCCACCGAGGCCGCGATCCGCGAGCTGCGCATCATCGGCGCCGAGAAGCCCCCGTCGAACCGGCACGGCCTGACCCCCGAGAAGGCGCTCTGGCTGCGGCTCGGCAGCGGCGGGGACGGGCTGCGCGCGGCGCGCCTCGCCCGGACGGAGGCCGACGGCTCGGTGCAGATCGGCCCTCTCTCCTCGCGTCACGACGTGGACCCGCTGCGAGGCCTGCTCACCGACGCCGTGCTGGGCCGCGGGGCATCCTTCGAGAGTGCCGGCGGGCGGGAGCCGCTCCCCCGGGCAGCTCACCACGATCAGCTGCGGCGGGCCATGCGCGAGGATCCGCGGGACGTCCTCGACCACGTGGCCTCGCGCATGCGCCGTCACGTCGACGCCGGCCGCTACGAGGACGCCGAGAAGCTACGACGCCTCGCGCTGAGCTTCCTCACCGCAGCACGTCGTGGGGCACGACTGCGCGCGATCGGCGACGTGCCCCTGCTGGTCGCCGCACGGCCGAGCTCAGAACCCGTCATCGGCGGTCGCGGATGGGAGATCCTCGCCGTGCGCCACGGTCGCTTCTCGGGCACCGCACTGGTGCCCGCCCAGGCCGATCCCGTCGCCGTCGCACGCTCCCTGGCCCTCACCGGCACCGGTGAGGCGGAGCTCGCCGCACCGATGTGCCAGGGCTATCCCCAGGAGGCGGAGATCCTGCTGAACTGGCTGGAGGGGGACGGCGTGCGCACGGTCCTCACCGAGGGCGAATGGCGACAGCCCGCGCGCGCACGCTTCGACGCGGATCACCTCGCCGAACGCTTCGCCCGGACCCAGCCGGGCGTCGGGGCATAGGCTCGGAGCACACGTCCTGGCGCGCTCGGCGCCTCGTCTCCTAGGAGTTCCCATGATCACTGCCATCGTCTCGATCGTCGTCGAGTCCGCACGCATCCCCGAGGTCGCGGAGGCGATCGTCGACATCGACGGCATCGAGCAGGTCTATTCCGTCACCGGTGACGTGGACCTGATCGCCGTCGTGCGGGTGCGCGCCCACGAGGACCTCGCCGGCGTCATCGCCGACCAGCTCGGCAAGGTCGAGGGCGTGCGGGACACCACGACGAACATCGCCTTCAAGACCTACTCCAAGAGCGATCTCGACGCGGCCTTCGATCTGGGCATCGACGGCTGAACCAGAGCAGATCGGGCGCGCCCCGCACTGCGGGCGCTGCGCCGGTCAGCCCTGTGAGGACATCACCCGCTGCGACGCCGCCGCCCAGTTCTCCAGCAGCTCCTTGGGCCGCCCGGAGTCCAGCGCGGCCTCGACCTCCCCGTAGGCGGCGACGAAGCGGTCCTCGAAGCCATCGGACGCCTCGAGCCCGATCCCGTCGAACGCCTGGACACCGGACGCCGCGTTCAGGAGCACCGCATCCCGCACCGCCTCCATGCGTCCTTCGCGGGACCCGTCGAAGAGATCCCGGGCGACCTGCGCGTTCTCGGCCGCCGTCCCGCCGCGGAGGGCGTCGTGGCCGGCACGCGACAGGCCGAGCAGCCGGTGAGGATCCAACAGGTGCTCTCGCACCTCTGCGCCCCGGACCTCCCAGACCTGGGACTCGCCGGTGACCGTCAGCTCGTCCAGCCCGTCCAGCCCGCGGAAGACCAGCGCGCTCGTGCCGCGCGCGGCGAAGACGCCCGCGACCGTCGGGGCGATGGTGACGTCCGCGACCCCGACGGCGCTCGCCCGAGGCATCGCCGGATTGGTGATCGGACCGAGGATGTTCATGACGGTCGGGATGCCCAGCCCCTTGCGGGCCTCCGCGGCGAACCGCATCGAGGGGTGGAACACCTGGGCGAAGAGGAAGGTCATGCCGATCTCCTCGACCAGGTCCTCGACGGCGGAGAGCGGAAGGTCCAGACGCACGCCGAGCTCCTCCAGCACGTCGGCCGACCCCGACTTCGACGACGAGGCGCGGTTGCCGTGCTTGACCACCGGTCGACCCGTCGAGGCGATCACCATCGACGCCATCGTGGAGATGTTCACCGTCCTGGCGAGGTCTCCCCCGGTGCCGACGATATCGATGCAGCGCTGCGGAGAGCGCACCGGTCGGGCATGGGCCACCATCGAATCGGCCAGGGCGGCGAGCTCGTCGCTGCTGACGCCCTTCGCCTGCAGGGCGACGAGGAACCCGGCCAGCTGGACGGCGGTGGTGTTTCCGAGCATGACCTCGTCCATCGCCCAGGAGGCTTCGTGGACGTCGAGATCCTCGCCGCGCACGAGGCGCGACGTGATCGTGGACCAGGTCGGGATGTTCTCGCTCATGCCTGAATGATCGCACTTCACGGTGCGGGAACGTCGTTCCGGTCACGGTGCGGATCACAGATGCATCACACGCTCACCTGGCACCGGCCACCTGCGCAGAGAGGAAGCGTGTCCTGGTTCGTGACAGGGCGTCAGGAGGGATATGCTGGCTCCGTCCTTCCGGGGCTATGCCCTGCGGTGAGCCTGCACGTCGTGAACTGGCGCACCGATTCTGACGACACGACATAATGGTGACGTGACTACTGCGACCCTGCCTGAGCGCCCCGCCGCCGCTGCCCCAGCGGTCGGCCGCCCCAACCCGACGCAGATCGGCACGATCGTCTGGCTCTCCAGTGAGCTGATGTTCTTCGGCGGTCTGTTCGCGATGTACTTCACGTTGCGATCCATGGCGCCGGATACCTTCGTGACCGGACAAGGTCACTTCGCCCACGGATACGCGCTCGTGAACACCACGATCCTCGTACTGAGCTCCGTGACCTGCCAGATCGGCGTGTACCTCGCCGAGGGCCGCTTCCCCAACGGGAAGACCTTCACCCCGCGCAAGCGCCGCGAGGGCTCGATCTTCAACGTCGCGGGCTGGGGCATGATCGAGTGGTACACGCTCACGTTCATCATGGGCGCGGTCTTCGTGTCCGGCCAGGCGTACGAGTACACCGAGCTCGTGCACAACGGGATCACGCTCTCGTCCACGCCGTTCGGGTCGATCTTCTACCTCGCCACCGGCTTCCACGGCATCCACGTGATCGGCGGTCTGATCGCCTTCCTCATGGTGATCATGCGGGCACTGGTCGCGGACAAGTTCACCCAGCACGAGCAGGTCTCGGCGATCTGCATCTCGTACTACTGGCACTTCGTCGACGTCGTCTGGATCGTCCTGTTCTTCATCGTGTACATGCTCGATCCGCTGTCGTCGCTGTTCACCTCCGGCCACTTCATCCCGGTCGACTTCGACTGGAGCATCTTCTGAGCCCCGCGCCCGCACAGGCTCCGCCGCCTGGTGCGTCCCCACGTCTCCGCCCCTCCCCAGCCCGCCCCCTCCACGAATCGAGGTTCGAACCGTGAAGGCACTCGCCGCACGTCGTCATCACCCGATGGCGCTACTCGTGATCCTTCTGCTCGCCCTGGTGGCGACCGGCGGTCTGTACGTCGCGTTCCAGCCTCAGACGGCCCAGGCCGAGGCGTACACGCAGGACGACATCGATGAGGGCGAGGCGCTCTTCCTCGCCAACTGCGCGACGTGCCACGGCCGCAATGCCGAGGGCGAGCTCGACGCAGACGGCTCGACGATCGGCCCCTCGCTGATCGGTGTGGGCGCTGCCGCCGTCGACTTCCAGGTCGGCACCGGCCGCATGCCCATGCAGTCCTCGGGCGCTCAGGCCTGGCGCAAGCCCCCGCAGATGAACGAGGAGCAGACCCGGCAGCTCGCCGCATACGTCGCCTCCCTCGGATCCGGCCCCGCCGTTCCGGACGAGGAGTACCTCGACACTTCGAAGGGTGACGCCACCAAGGGCGGAGAGATCTTCCGGATCAACTGCGCCATGTGCCACAACGCGGCCGGTCAGGGCGGCGCCCTGACGCGCGGCAAGTTCGCACCGGCCGTCACCGGCGTCGAGGGCAAGCACGTCTACGAGGCCATGGACACCGGCCCTCAGAACATGCCTGTCTTCAGCGAGACCAACCTGTCCCCGCAGGACAAGCTTGATGTCATCACCTACCTGGAGGCCCTGGAGGAGAACGGCTCCCCCGGCGGCATCTCCCTGGGCTCCCTCGGCCCCGTGACCGAGGGACTGTACGCCTGGACGATCATCCTGTCCCTGCTCCTCGGCTGCGCCGTGTGGCTGGGGGCGAAGGCCAAGTGAATGCGAGCATGAACACGAATCCCGACGGCACCACCTCCGAGGGCACGGTCACCGCCGTCGCCCCCAAGGAGGGTGGCGGCTTCCCGAACCCGGGGCTCCCCCCGCACGTCCATCGCCAGGCCGACGTCTCGAGGTCCGCTGAGAAGCGCGCCGAACGACTCGTCGCCGGCATGTTCCTCCTCTCCGTGGTGGGCACCGCGATCTTCATCGCCGCCTACTTCCTCGTCACCCCGACGGGCACGAACATCTTCGCCGCAGAGGGCTCCCCCAAGGCCCTGTGGTGGTCGAACCTCGTCGCGGGCCTCGGTCTCGCGATCGCCGTCTTCTTCATCGGTGCGGCCGCGGTCCACTGGGCCAAGACCCTGATGCCCGATGAGGAGATGGTCGAAGAGCGTCACGACATCCGCAGCTCCGACGAGGTGCGCGAGGTCGCCGCCGGCATCATCACCGACGGCCTCGAGGAGTCCGGCATCGCCCGGCGCCCCCTCATCGTCACGGCCATGGTCGCCTCGCTCGCAGCGCTGCCGATCGCGGTTCTCGCACCGCTGTCGACGCTCGGCCCCCTGCCGGGCAACAAGCTGCACCACACGTTCTGGGGCCAGAACCCCGGTCAGCGCCTGGCTCGCGACCACGACGGCACGCCCATCAAGCTCTCCGACGTCGCGATGAACTCGATCTTCCACGTCATGCCCGAAGGCCTGACCGACGAGACTCCGCACTTCATGGAGGAGCGTGCGAAGGCCGCCACCGTGATCGTCCGCATCGACCCGAAGCTGGCGAAGAACGACGAGAGCCTGGCGAACGGCGTCGAGGGCGTGCTCGCCTTCTCCAAGATCTGCACGCACGTCGGCTGCCCGGTGGCGCTCTACGAGCAGCAGACCCACCACATGCTGTGCCCCTGCCACCAGTCGACCTTCGACGTCACCGATGGCGCGAAGGTGATCTTCGGGCCGGCACACCGTCCCCTCCCCCAGCTCCCGATCGACGTCGACGACGAGGGCTATCTCGTCGCCTCCGGCGACTTCCCCGAGCCGATCGGTCCCAGCTTCTGGAACCTCCACAAGGACAAGTGATCACGTGACGACCACGACTCCCGATACCCGGAAGCAGACTTCCGACGACGCGAGCAGCTCTCGCGTGTACAAGCTCGGCGCGGTGGGCGGCGACTGGCTCGATCAGCGCCTCTCCGGCGGCGGCTTCGTCAAGTTCATGGCCCGCAAGATCTTCCCCGATCACTGGTCGTTCATGTTCGGCGAGGTGGCGCTGTACAGCTTCGTCATCCTGCTGATCTCGGGAACCTTCCTCACGATGTTCTTCGACCCCTCCATGGAGGAGGTCGTGTACAGCGGCCCCTACACGGCGCTCCAGGGCGAGCAGATGTCACGCGCCTTCGAGTCGACCCTGCACATCTCGTTCGAGGCGAAGGGCGGTCTGCTGTTCCGCCAGATGCACCATTGGTCGGCGCTGGTCTTCATGGTCGCGATCTTCGTGCACATGTTCCGCGTCTTCTTCACCGGTGCGTTCCGCAAGCCGCGTGAGCTCAACTGGCTCGTCGGCTTCACGCTGATGGTCCTGGGCATGGTGGCCGGCTTCTCCGGATACTCCCTCCCGGACGACGTGCTCTCGGGCAACGGCCTGCGCGTGATCGACGGCCTGATGAAGGCGATTCCGATCATCGGCACCTACCTGTCGATGCTGCTGTTCAACGGCGAGTTCCCCGGAACCGACATCATCCCGCGCCTGTTCACGATCCATATCCTGCTGGTGCCGGCCATGATCCTCGGCCTGATCGCGATCCACCTGGTCCTGCTGGTCCTGCACAAGCACACGCAGTACCCGGGTCCGGGCCGCACCGAGCGCAACGTCGTCGGCTTCCCGGTCTTCCCGGTCTACGCTGCCAAGGCCGGAGGATTCTTCTTCCTGGTCTTCGGAATCATCACCCTGATCTCCGCGACCACCGCGATCAACGGCGTCTGGGTCTACGGTCCGTACGACCCCTCCCCCGTGTCTGCCGGCTCCCAGCCGGACTGGTACATGCTCTGGACGGACGGCGGACTCCGCCTGATGCCCGGCTGGGAGTTCACGATCTTCGGATACGTGGTCTCGCTGAACATGCTGATCCCGTTCGTCGTCTACGGCGCTCTGCTGGGCTTCATGGCGGTCTACCCGTTCCTCGAGGCCTGGGTCACCGGCGACGACCGTGAGCACCACCTCAACGACCTGCCGTACAACGCGCCGGTCCGGATGGGTCTCGGCATCGCCTGGATCAGCATCTATCTGATCCTGGCCCTCGCTGCGACGAACGACATCATCGCCATCGCCCTGCACATGTCGATCAATGACCTCACGTGGGCATTCCGTATCGGGATCTTCGTGGCACCGGTGCTGCTGTTCTTCATCACGAAGCGGCTGTGCCTTTCGTTCCAGCGTCATGCTCGCGAGAAGGCGCTGCACGGCACCGAGACCTCGCGTGTCGTCCGCACGGATGCCGGGCAGATGCTCGAGATCCACGAGCCGCTCAACGAGTTCGATCGCTGGGTCCTCGTGCAGCACGACGACTACCGCCCGCTCCGCGCAGGCAAGGGCGTGTCCTCGCTCCGAGCGAAGGCCACGAGCTTCTTCTTCAAGGATCGGATCGAGCCGGTCACCCCGGCCGAGCTGCGCGCTGCTCTGGAGCACGCCGGTCATGAGAAGCACAAGATCGACGCCGTCACTGGTGGCGACTACCGCACCCCGGCGGAGAAGGCTCACCCGGAAGGCTGACCACTCCCGCCGCTGCGCGGAACGAACGCTGAAGGGCCCTGGGATCTTTCCCAGGGCCCTTCAGCGTTGGACCGGAGAACGCCCAGCCCGCCCCTGTGTGGCCCGTCCAGCCGTGCCCCGTCAGGACCGCCCCGTGACACGGTGTGCTGCTGTGCACTGTCGCGTGCCGACGCGTACCGCCGCGTACCGCCGCGTGCTGCCGCGTGCTGCCGCGTGGAGCGTCTCGCTCAGCGCAGCACGGGGCTGCGGGGCCCCTGCTCCCCCGGATGCCGCCCGGCGACGGCATCCACGAGATAGCGCGCCGCGATGATGCTCAGGCGCCGCTCAGTGCGCCGCAGACGACGCACTGCTCGCAAGGGCCCGCGCTTCGCGTCCATGCCTTCGGCAGCCAGCGTGGTGCGCGCCCACTCGATGCCGCCACCTACGCCACCATTCTCGGCGAACAGCGTTTCGAGCTCGATGACTGCATGGTCGCTCGGCCTGCGGACGCCACCGATCATCGTGCTCACCCTTCCCGGTTGCCGCCGCATCACGAGGAGTCGTGTTCCCTGCGGTGGTCGTGCGGCAACGCTAACACCGGCACGGTTCAGGACACCTGACCGCCCTCCGCGCAGCCCGTCTCGTCTGCGCCCCCTATGCATTCGCACGTGTACGCACTCGCGGAGGCATACACGCACGGGCACAACCGTTTACAGACTAGTTACGCTGTTGCGATGCCGACGTGCTATTCCTGCTGTCGCTATCGTGGCGGAGCCTTCCAGCATCTCCCGCCCCACGGGCCGGTGACCGCAGCTGGGCTGCAGGGCGGCGCGCTCGATCCGTGCTCACCGGGGACCGTGGGCCAGCTCGCTCGACGTGGTGCTGTGCTCAGGAAGAGAGCTTCGGACGCGGGTCAGAGGACTCCCTGCGCACAGCCGGCGCGGAATCCACCGAGAGTGCGATCACCGCAAAGTCTGCACCGGCGCCAATGCCGAGTCCCGTTCCCAGGCCCATGCCCATGCCCCTGCCCATGCCCATGCCCATGCCGGCACACCATCGTGTCGTATTCCTGGGACTGCAGCGTCCTGCCCCAGGGTCCGCGACCCCCATGTCTGAATGCGCGCATCAGCATGTTGAGCACCGTGCTGTCCTGCTGCGCGAGGGCATCCGCTCCGCACTCCGCGCGGTGCGACCGGGAACCCGCGTGCCGTCCCGGACACGGGGAAGCTCAGGCACTGACGAGCGGTCTCCGCACTCCGTCCTCCGATGCGACGGACTCGAGCCCGCCTCTGCACACAAGCGAGCGGCCCCGCATCGACGAATCGATGCGGGGCCGCTGCGGCAGATCCCCGAGCGGGATCAGCGGGACTCAGTGCTGGTGCTGACCCACCGAGAATTCGAGAACCCAGCTGAGGATGCCGAAGATCGCGAACATGATGCCGAAGGCGAAGATCCACCAGCCGGCCGCGACTCCGAGGAAGCACAGTGCGGCGCCGATCGCAGCCCACAGCGGGGCCCAGCTGTACGGGGAGAAGCTGCCCTGGACGCCCGCATTCGGAGCGATCTCCGCGTCGGAATCGTCGGAGGAGTTCAGCTCGTTGTGACGGATGGTCAGCGTGAGGACCATCGCGATCATGAACCCCAGGCCTGCCAGGGCCAGCAAGGCCGGGAAACCGACGGGCTCGATGCCCATGGGCTCGTACCTCCCCGTCACGAAGCCGTACGCCACGGCGACGATCAGGAAGAAGACTCCCAGGATCCAGAAGATCTTTGCAGATGCTCTCATGTCAGTTCGTCCTCGGGTTCACAGCGGGCTCCTGCTCGAGCATATGGTCCTGAAGAGCCACCTCCGGGTAATGGAGATCGAAGGCGGGGCGCTCGGACCGGACGCGAGGCAGGGAATGGAAGTTATGGCGCGGGGGCGGGCTGGAAGTCGCCCACTCGAGCGATGCACCGTAGCCCCACGGATCGTCGACCTCGACCTTCTTCCCCTTCACGTGCGTGAGCACGACGTTGAGGAGGAACGGAAGCGTCGACGCACCCATGATGACCGCACCGATCGTGGAGACCTGGTTCAGCCAGCCGAAGTTGTCCTCGGCGAGGTAGTTGACGTAACGGCGGGGAGCACCCATGACGCCCAGCCAGTGCTGCACCAGGAACGTCATATGGAAGCCGATGGTCAGGAGCCAGAAGTGCACCTTGCCCATGCCCTCGCTGAGCTTGTAGCCGAACATCTTCGGCCACCAGAAGTAGAACCCGGCGAACATCTCGAACACCACGGTTCCGGCCATCACGTAGTGGAAGTGAGCCACCACGAAGTAGGTGTCGGAGATGTGGAAGTCCAGCACCGGGGAAGACAGGATGACGCCGGTCAGACCGCCGAAGATGAAGGTGGTCAGGAAGCCGAGCGTGAACAGCATCGGCGTCTCGAAGGTCAGCGAGCCTCGCCACATCGTGCCCAGCCAGTTGAAGAACTTCACGCCCGTCGGCACGGCGATCAGCATTGTCATGAAGGCGAAGAAGTCCAGCATGACGGCACCCGTGGTGTACATGTGGTGCGCCCACACGGTCACCGAGAGGGCGGCGATGGAGATCGTCGCACCCACCAGGGTCTTGTATCCGAAGATCGGCTTGCGGGAGAACACCGGGATGATCTCCGACGCGATGCCGAAGAACGGCAGGGCCAGCACGTAGACCTCGGGGTGGCCGAAGAACCAGAACAGGTGCTGCCACAGGACAGGACCGCCGTTCTCCGGGTTGAAGATCTGAGCGTCGAAGCGTCGATCCGCTCCCAATGCCAGCAGCGCGGAGGCGAGCGGCGGGAAGGCCATCAGCACCAGAACGGCAGTGATCAGCGCGTTCCAGGTGAAGATCGGCATGCGGAACATGGTCATGCCCGGCATGCGCATGCAGAGGATCGTCGTGATGAAGTTGACCGAGCCCAGGATCGTGCCGAAGCCCTGCAAGGCCAAGCCGAAGACCCACAGATCACCACCCAGGCCGGGCGAGAACGTCGTGTCCGACAGCGGCGCATACGCGAACCAGCCGAAGGACGCCGCGCCCTGCGGGGTGAGGAAGCCGGCCACGACGATCAGCGAACCGAACAGCGTGATCCAGAACGCGAACATGTTCAGCCGGGGGAACGCCATGTCCACGGCGCCGATCTGCAGCGGCACCAGGTAGTTGGCGAAGCCGTTGAACAGCGGCGTGCCGAACATCAGCAGCATGATCGTGCCATGCATGGTGAACAGCTGGTTGTACTGGTCCTTGGAGGCCACGACCTGCAGGCCGGGCTCCCAGAGCTCGCTGCGGATGCCGAGGGCAAGCAGTCCACCGAACGCGAAGAACGCGAAGGCCATGCCCATGTACATCATGCCGATCAGCTTGTGATCGGTCGTGGTCAGCAGGTTGAAGAATTGCTTGCCGAGGCTGGTGCTCTCGGTCTTCTGGTACCTCTCCGGCGCCGGTGTCACCGGCGCGGAGGTCGTCTCGGCGCTCACTCGTTCTCTCCCTCTGTCGCCGGAGTGGTGTAGCGAGGACCAGCGTCGTCATGCTTCTCGCGCATGCTCCACTCCTCCTGGTTGCGGTTGAGGTCAACCCCCAGCTGACCCTCGAGGCCCTGGTCCTTCAGGTCCTGCATGTGCGCGTCGTACTCCTCCTGGGAGACGACCTTCAGGTTGAAGAGCATGTCCGAGTGGTACTCGCCGCACAGCTCGGCGCACTTGCCGGAATACGTGCCTTCACGGGTCGGGGTGACCTGGAAGCTGGTGGTGTGGCCCGGCATCATGTCCTTCTTGTAGAGGAAGTCCACGACCCAGAAGGAATGGATGACGTCGCGCGAGTCGAGCCGGAACTCGACCTTCTGATCGACCGGGAGGTACAGCACGGGCAGCGAGTCCGCCGCGCCCTCCTGGCCGGTCTCGAAGGACTGCACGCCGGCGGGCTCGTGCACGTTCTCATCGACGTAGTTGAAGTCCCAGCTCCACTGCTTGGCCACGATGTTCACGGTGACATCGGGCTCGGCCACGTGCATCTCGACCTCGCGGGCGTCGCGCTGCGTGAAGTAGAAGAAGGTGAGGACCATGACCACGGGCACGAGCGTGAACATCAGCTCGAGCGGCACGTGGTAGCGCAGCTGGACCGGGAAGCCGGTGTCGTTCTTGCGACGGCGGTAGGCGACCGCGCACCAGATGGTGAGGCCCCACACGAGGAGGCCGACGATGACCAGCACGGACCAGGCCCCGACCCACAGGTCGGTGATCCGGCCCGTCTGATCCGTGACCTGACCGTCGGAGTAGCCGGGCATGAAGCCGCGCAGCTGCTCGTCGGTACAGCCCGACAGGAACAGGGTGGCCAGGGCTAGGCCTGCTGTCGCCACGCGGCGGCCTCGCCGCGCGCGCTGGGGGACCTGGGGGATCACAGGGGATGACCTTCCGCTCGTCGTCTCCGGCTCCCGGGCTCCGTTCGCGCTGTGCGTCGCGAGCGGCTCCGGACTGCGGAGTTGGTACTTACCTGGGCGCTGACATGCCCAGGGTGCCGCGCCCGTTCGGAGGAACGGGCCCGGGCAGGCGGAGAGCCCGCCCGTTGACGGCACACTGTCATCATACGTGTTCCGCGGAGCGCGTACTGCATCGGCACGCGCCCGGCTCGCGCCGTTGCCGGTCCGTGATCCGTTCTCAGCCACTGCACCACGGAAAACGGGCCCGACCAGGTGACGAGATCGTCACCGGGTCGAGCCCGAATCCTCGAACGGATCACCGCACAAGCGGCTCAGCCGAAGGAGTCCCCGCACGCGCAGGAGCTCCCGGCGTTGGGGTTGTCGATCGTGAAGCCCTGCTTCTCGATCGTGTCGGCGAAGTCGATCACCGCACCCAGGAGATAGGGGCTGCTCATCTTGTCGACGACGACCTCGACGCCGTCGAAGTCCGCGACCAGATCGTCCTCCATCTGTCGCTCGTCGAAGTAGAGCTGATAGATCAGGCCCGAGCAGCCGCCGGGCTGCACGGCGATCCGCAGGCGCAGGTCGTCGCGACCCTCCTGCTCCAGCAGCGTGGTGACCTTCGCGGCCGCGCCGGACGTGAGGGTGACGCCATGCGCCTTGGCGGGGCGCTCAGTGGTGGGCGTGGTCATGCGATCCTCCTCGAAGCTCGTGTGCGATCCAGGATACGCCTCCGGGCTGGGAAACGGGGATCCCCCGCAGGGCGATGTGCTCAGCAGCGGACGCCACGCTCACAGGGCGATCACAGGACGCCGCGGAACAGCGCGACCAGGAGCAGCAGCCCGAAGCCGGCGACCACTCCGACCACCGCTCCGGTAGCCGCATCCCTGCTCTTCCCGGACATCACCATCGTGAAGGCCAGGACGCACACGGCGACCACGACGGCCAGGCCCCACCACAGCAGGAAGTAACCGGAGAAGAAGCCGACCATCAGGCCCAGGAACAGGAGCGGGATGGTGGCTGCGGAGACGGCGGAGCCCCGCTGCGGGGACGCGCTCCCCGGGTCCCGGCGCGGTGCGGGGGCGTTCATGAATCGTCCTGAGCAAGGGAACCCGCACGACGGAGCAGGAGAGCCTCGGCCAGACACACCCGCGCGAACTCGTCGAGGTGCAGCGACTCATCGACCCCGTGCGCGCGCGACTCCGGATCCTCGACACCGGTCACCAGCACATCGGCCTCCGGGAACACCTCGAGCAGGTCGGCGATGAACGGGATCGATCCGCCGAGTCCGGTGTCCACGGCGGCGGTCCCCCAGGCGTCGCCGAGCGCGCTGCGGGCGAGATCCATGGCGGGCGAGTGCTGGCGGGCGCTGTAGGGCTTGCCCTTCTCCCCCTCGTGCACAGTGACCTCCGCGGTCGCCGGGGCGTGCTTCTCCAGATGGGTCACCAGGGCAGCCATCGCCGAGTCCGGGCTCTCCCCCGGCGGGATGCGCAGCGAGAGCTTCGCGCGACTGACGGGGACCAAGGTGTTCGAGGCGTCACGGACGGCGGGCGCATCGATCCCGATCACGGACAGCGCCGGGCGGGTCCACAGCTGCGCCGTCAGCGGCCCTCCGCCGGACAGCTCGAGCCCGTCGGGCACGCCCGCGTCGCGACGGAAGTCCGCCTCGTCCATCTCGACGCTGGGATCCGCTGAGCGCGCAAGCCCCTCGACCGCGACCTCTCCGTTCTCGTCGTGCAGGGTCGCGATGAGACGGGACAGCTGGGTGAGGGAGTCCATCACCGGGCCGCCGAACAGTCCGGAATGCACGGCGTGCTGCAGGGCTCGCACCTCGACGACGACGTCGACCAGCCCGCGCAGGCTGGTGGTGAGCGCGGGAGTCCCCACCGCCCAGTTCGCCGAGTCGGCGACGATGATGAGGTCCGCTTCGAGCGCTTCGCGATGGGCTTCGATGAAGGGACGGAAGGTCGGCGATCCGGCCTCCTCCTCCCCCTCGACGAAGACGGTGACACCGAGTCCCTCCGCGGCCAGCTCCTCACCGACCAGGCGCAGCGCCGTGACATGGGCCATCACGCCCGCCTTGTCGTCGGCCGCGCCCCGTCCGTACAGGCGTCGACCGCGCTGAGCGGGCTCGAAGGGAGCGCTGGTCCAGGCCGTCTCGTCCCCGGTGGGCTGGACGTCGTGGTGGGCGTACAGCAGGACGGTCGGCCGTCCAACGGCGGCGGGCGTGCGTCCGATCACCGCCGGGGCGCCGTCGGCGACGGATTCGATGGTCACCTCGGCCATACCGGCACCCCGCAGCAGCGCGGCGACCGCCTGGGCGCTGCGTCGTACGGGCTCGCGGTCATAGCCCTCGAACGCGATGGAGGGGATGCGCACGAGATCCTTCAGATCGTCGACGGCGCCGGGCAGCAGCTGCTCCAGACGTGCGCGCAAGGCGTCGATCTCCGTCGGATCGCTGCTGGCGGGGGGAGGTGTCATCGGTCCGTTCGACGTGGTCATAGCACGTACCGTACCGCCGACACGCGCCCCGTCCGGGGCCTGAGGCCATGGCCCGGCGCGTGCACCGGGGAATCCCAGGAGAACTTGACTAGGATGCCCCGGTGATCTTCCGCAAGCGTGATACCCCTGAGACCCCCGAGCCGACGCAGCCAGTGCGCCCCGGCTCCAAGGGTCGGCCCACCCGTACCCGCAAGGAGGCCGAGGCGGCCCGTCGTCGGCCCCTCGTGGTCGACGATCGGAAGGAGGCGCGCAAGCGCGATCGTGCGCGCGCCTCGAAGGAGCGGGCCGAGGCGCAGCAGGCGCTCATGACCGGGGACGAGAAGAAGATGCCTCTGCAGCATCGCGGCCCCGAGCGCCGCATGGTGCGGGACCTGGTCGACTCCCGGCGCAACGTCGCCGAGTACTTCTTCCCGATCGCCCTGATCTTCATGCTCGTCGCGCTGGTCATGCCGCTGATCAAGCCGGACCTCTACGTGACGATGAGCACCGGCATGATCGTGGTGCTGTGGGGCGGGATCCTGCTGTGCGTGATCGACTCGCTCGTATTGCGCCGCCATCTGCGCAAGCGCCTCACCGAGCAGTTCGGCTCCGTGGAGCGCGGCCTGGTCGGCTACGGGATCATGCGCGCCATCCAGATCCGTCGCTTCCGACTCCCCCGCGCTCAGATCAAGCACGGAGAGCAGCCTCGCTGAGGCTGCACCGAGCACCTGGCTGACCCCGGGCAGACGAGCAGAAGAACGGCCCCCGCGATTTCTCGCGGGGGCCGTTCTTCATGGACGTACCGGGGGCTTCACGGCGACGCCGGGCGGTCAGGCGGTCAGGCGGTCGGTGCGGCGCCTGCCGACGTCGTCGAGCCGTTCGTGGCGTCCTGTGCCCCGTCCGCGGACTTCTCCATCGCGCCCGCGGACTTCTCGTCCCGCGCAACGGGCTTCGTGTCGACGCCCGCCTCCTTGCGCTGCTGCGGGGTGATGGGCGCGGGGGCAGCTGTCAGCGGGTCGAACCCGTTGCCGGTCTTGGGGAAGGCGATGACCTCACGGATCGAGTCCTCCCCGGCCAGCAGCGCCACGATGCGGTCCCAGCCGAAGGCGATGCCCCCGTGGGGCGGGGCGCCGAACTGGAAGGCGTCGAGCAGGAAGCCGAACTTCTCCTGCGCGTCCTCCTCGGAGATGCCCATGACCTTGAACACCCGCTGCTGCACGGACTGGTCGTGGATTCGGATCGATCCGCCGCCGATCTCGTTGCCGTTGCACACGATGTCGTAGGCGTAGGCCAGAGCACTGCCGGGATCGGTGTCGAAGGTGTCCATGAATTCGGGCTTCGGCGAGGTGAACGCGTGGTGCACCGCCGTCCAGGACCCCTCGCCCACGGCGACGTCGCCTGCTGCGCGAGCGTCGGCGGCCGGCTCGAACATCGGGGCGTCGACGACCCAGGCGAACGCGAAGGCGTCATGGTCGATCAGACCCAGGCGCTCGGCGATCTCGTTGCGGGCCGCTCCGAGCAGGGCGCGCGAGGACTTGGCCTCGCCGGCGGCGAAGAAGATGCAGTCGCCGGTGCTGGCGCCGGTCGCCTCGAGGAGGCCGGCCTTCTCGGCCTCGGAGATGTTCTTGGAGACCGGTCCCGTGAGGGTGCCGTCCTCCTGGACCAGGACGTACGCGAGCCCCTTGGCGCCGCGCTGCTTGGCCCACTCCTGCCAGGCGTCGAGCTGACGGCGGGGCTGCGAGGCGCCCCCTGCCATGACGATCGCGCCGACGTACGGGGACTGGAACACCCGGAACGGCGTGTCCTGGAAGTACTCCGTCATCTCCACGAGCTCGAGCTCGAACCGCAGATCGGGCTTGTCGGAGCCGTAACGGCGCATCGACTCGGCGTAGGTGATGCGCGGGAACGGCGTGGTGATCTCGTGGCCGCCCTTGGCCCACACGGCGGTGAGGATCTCCTCGGCCAGGGCGATGACGTCCTCCTGGTCCACGAAGCTCATCTCCACGTCGAGCTGGGTGAACTCCGGCTGACGATCCGCACGGAAGTCTTCGTCGCGGTAGCAGCGCGCGAGCTGGAAGTACTTCTCCACGCCGCCGACCATGAGGAGCTGCTTGAACAGCTGCGGGGACTGCGGCAGCGCATACCAGGAGCCGGGCGCCAGGCGCGCGGGCACCAGGAAGTCCCGGGCACCCTCAGGGGTGGAACGGGTCAGGGTCGGGGTCTCGACCTCGAGGAAGTCCTGGTCCAGGAGGGTGTCGCGCGCAGCGCGGTTGACCTCCGAGCGCAGACGCAGCGCGGCGGCCGGGCCCTGACGCCGCAGGTCGAGGTAGCGGTAGCGCAGACGCGCCTCCTCGCCGACCTCGGAGTGCTCGTCGAGCTGGAAGGGCAGCGGCGCGGAGGCGCTGAGGACCTCGACGCTGTCGGCCGTGACCTCGACGTCGCCGGAGGGCAGCTGAGGGTTCTCGTTGCCCTCCGGGCGCTTGCCGACCGTGCCGACGATCTTCAGCACGTACTCGTTGCGGAGGTGGAGGGCTTCGTCCTCCCGGACCACCACCTGGGCGACGCCGCTCGCGTCGCGCAGATCGAGGAACGTCACGCCGCCGTGGTCACGGCGACGGCCGATCCAGCCGGTGAGGGTGACGGTCTGTCCGATGTGCTCCGAGCGGAGCGCGCCGGCGGAATGGGTGCGCAGCACGAGGTGTCCTTCACAGTGGGGCGATGGGGTGGGGCCGACGACGCGCCGTAACGTGCCTGCGACCTTGGCACCCGAGGGTATAGAACCCTCAGCGTACCGCGCAGGGTGAGCGATCTCGCCCACCGCGCTCTGTTGCGACAACCCTCCCGGCCGTAGACTTGCACCTTGTCCGACCTGCGGAATTGCAGGTCCTTCGAGCCCGTTGTCGCTCGTGCTGCGCTGTTCTCATCGTGCGCGTCTCACATCGCGACCTGTCAGGGCATCAGCCCTGCCACCTGCGAGGGCCTTCAGATTTCACTCCACCCCTCAAAGGACGCCATGACTGACGCCTCCCCTGCCCTCGATCCCTCACCCGCTGCGGATACCTCCGACGCGGCCCCCACGGATCAGGGCACCCCCTCGACGGCCGCGGCCGCTGAGACCAGCACCACTGCCGACGCCGCCGCCGAGACCGCCCCCGACGCCCCTGCCGGTCCCAGCTTCGACGACATCGCCCTTCCGGCGCCTCTGCGCCGCGCGGTCGACGAGCTCGGCTTCACGACTCCCTCGGCCATCCAGACGCAGGCCATCCCGCCGCTGCTCGAGGGCCGCGACGTCATCGGCGTCGCCCAGACCGGCACCGGCAAGACGGCCGCCTTCGGCCTCCCCCTGCTCGCGGCGATCGATCCCTCGCTGCGCGAGGTGCAGGCCCTGGTGCTCGCCCCGACCCGTGAGCTCGCCATGCAGGTCGCCGACGCCATCTCGTCCTTCGCGACCGCCATCGGCGGCCTGGACGTCATCGCTCTGTACGGCGGCTCGCCCTACGGCCCCCAGGAACGTGCGCTCGCTCGCGGCGCCCAGGTCGTCGTCGGCACGCCCGGCCGCGTGATGGACCACATGCGTCGCACCAACCTGCGCCTGGACACCATCCGCTTCGCCGTGCTGGACGAGGCCGACGAGATGCTCCGCATGGGCTTCGCGGAGGACGTCGAGGAGATCCTCTCCCACTCCCCCGAGAGCCGTCAGCTCGCCCTGTTCTCGGCGACCATGCCCTCGGCGATCCAGCGCGTCGCGCAGACCCACATGAAGGACCCGGTGCGCGTGAGCGTCTCGCCGCAGTCCTCGACCGTCAAGAGCGTGCGCCAGTCCTATGCCGTGGTGCCCTTCAAGCACCGCACCGGTGCGCTCGCCCGCGTGCTCGCCACCTCTCCGGCCGAGGCCGCGATCGTGTTCGTGCGCACCCGCGCCGCTGCTGAGGAGGTCGGCTCCGCGCTGGTGGCGCGCGGCCTGATCGCCTCCTCCATCAGCGGTGACGTGCCCCAGAAGGAGCGCGAGAAGATCGTCGAGCGTCTGCGCGATGGCTCCCTCCAGGTTCTCGTCGCGACCGACGTCGCGGCCCGCGGCCTGGACGTGGAGCGCATCGGCCTGGTCGTGAACTTCGACGTGCCGCGCGAGCCCGAGGCCTACGTGCACCGCATCGGTCGCACCGGCCGCGCCGGCCGCACCGGTGAGGCGCTGACCTTCATCGGCCCGCACGAGCGGCGCACGCTGAAGAACATCGAGCGCGCCACCAAGCAGACCCTCGAAGAGGCCGTCATCCCCTCGCCCCGCGATGTGTCCAAGCACCGCCTGGCCGCGCTGCTCACCAAGGTTCCCGATCGCATCCAGCGCGGACGTCTGGAGCTGTACCGCGAGCTCGTCAGCGAGTTCGTCACCGAGAACGAGATCGATCCCCTCGAGCTCGCCGCAGCCCTCGGCGCCATGAGCGTCGGCGATGACGGCCCGGGCACCGCCACCGAGGAGGAGGAGTACACTCCCTCGAAGCACAGCGGCAGCGACGACCGTCGCGGCGACCGCGGGCCTCGGCACGAGGGCTCGCAGACCGAGAAGGGCTACACCTCCTACAAGATCGGCGTGGGCAACACCCATGGGGCACGCCCGCCGGCCATCGTCGGAGCGATCACCGGCGAGGGCGGTCTGAACGGCAAGGACGTGGGCAAGATCCAGATCTTCCCCACCTTCGCCCTGGTGCAGATCCGCGGCTCCCTCGACGAGGAGCAGATGGCGCGCATCGGCAAGGCCCGCGTCGGCGGCCGTCCGCTCCGCATCGGCCCGGACCACGGCCCGCGCGGCGGCAGTCGGGGCGCTCGTCCCGACGGCGGACACTTCGACGGCAAGCGCAAGCCCTTCCGTCGGTCCTCGGCCAGCTGATCCCTCGGCCCGGGAGCGACCTCTCCCGGGCATGGAGAAGGCCCCTCCTCCGATCACTCGGAGGAGGGGCCTCGTCGTCTGTGGGGCGAGCGGGAGCCTCTCGGGTTCCCGCCGGACGTGATCAGGCCTGCTGCTCGGCGTCCTTGCTCTCCGCGTACGCCTTGCGGACCTCGTCCATGTCCAGGTTCTTCACCTGGCCGATGAGATCCTCGAGAGCGGACTGCGGGAGGGCGCCGGCCTGCGAGAACACCGGGATGCCCTCGCGGTAGGCGACCAGGGTCGGAATCGAGGTGACGCCGTAGCGCATCGCCAGCTGCTGCTGGTCCTCGGTGTCGACCTTGGCGAAGGTGACGTCCTCGTGGGTCTCCGAGGACTCCTCGAAGATGGGGGCGAAGCGCTGGCACGGCACGCACCAGCCCGCCCAGAAGTCGATCAGAACGATGCCGTCCTCGACGGTCGTGTCGTGGTTCTCTGAGGTCAGGGTGACGGTAGCCATGACTGCTGGAACGCCGGAACGCCGCTGATCATTCCCATGGCGCTGCGATGTGACTCAGCTCATCCGCAGTCGCCGAGCTCAGCGCAGCGGCCGACCTCGCCACGCAGAGGTGGCGATGACGGGCAAGGGCTCAGCCGTCGAGCCCACGTCAGGCTCGTCCGCCTTCTCCCCCGGCCTGTCCCGCGAGGATCTGCACGCAGCGATCCTCGGCAGGCGGCTCCCACCCGGCGGAGTCGGCGACGACCTGCTCACCGGTGCGGATGTCCTTGACCTCGTCGTCGCTCCCGTCTGCTCCCGGGAACCAGACGAAGGGGATCCCGCGACGATCCGCATAGCGGATCTGCTTGCCGAACTTCGCCGCCGTCGGTGCCACCTCGCAGGAGATCCCTCGGCCGCGCAGGGCGCGAGCGACGGCATCGCTCGCGGGACGGTGCTCCTCGTCCGTGACGGAGACCAGCACGCACGTCGGCACCGCGCGCGCGGGCCGCGCGAGGTCGGCGGAGAGCATGCGAGAGACCAGGCGCGACAAGCCGATGGAGAGCCCGACGCCCGGGTAGGTGTGGCGGTTGTCGGCGGCCAGCGAGTCGTATCGTCCGCCGGAGCACACCGAGCCGAGGGCCTCGTGGCCGGCGACGAAGGTCTCGAAGACGGTGCCCGTGTAGTAGTCCAGTCCGCGGGCGATCGAGAGATCGGCGAGGATCACGCCGGGCACGGCTGCCTCGACGCGCTCCAGGACGGCGGTGAGCTCGGCGATGCCCTGCTCGACCATCTCCCCGGACCCTCCGAGCTCTCGCACCCGCTCGGCGAAGGAGGCGTCGCGAGTGCGGATCGACGCGAAGTCCAGGCATGCCTGCGCCTGCTCCTCACTCGCCCCGGCGTCGGAGAGCAGCAGCTCTCGGACCTTGTCCGGACCGATCTTGGGCAGCTTGTCCAGGTTCCGCAGCACCGCTGCGTGGTCCTCGAGTCCGATGGACCGGAAGAAGCCCTCCGAGAGGCGTCGGGTGTTGGCGTGGATGGTGAACGCCGGCAGCGGCAGGCGGTCGAGGATCTCGGCCATCACGATCGCGACCTCGGCCTCGACGTGGCCGGGCAGGGAGTCCTGCCCGATGACGTCGAGATCGGCCTGGTAGAACTCGCGGAAGCGCCCGACCTGGGGGCGCTCGCCGCGCCACACCTTCTGGATCTGGAAGCGGCGCAGCGGGAAGACCAGGTCGTTCTGGTGCTCGAGCACGTACCGGGCCAGCGGGACCGTGAGGTCGAAGTGGAGGCCGAGGGTGCGGGACGCATCGGCGCCGGAGTCGTCCGCTCCCTCCTCGGCGTGCAGGCGGCGCAGGACGTACACCTCCTTGTCGATCTCGCCCTTGCGCAGGAGCTGTTCGAGGGGCTCGACCGCGCGCGTCTCGATGCCGGAGAACCCGTGGAGCTCGGCGACCTCGCGGAACACGTCGATCACATGCTGCTCGACGAGACGCTCGGCCGGCAGCCACTCGGGGAATCCGGACAGTCGTGAGGTCTTCGCGGTCTTGGCCATGGAGTGCACATCCTTCTCGGGGTCGTCGGCCTGGGCGGCGCGGCTCCAGTATCGCGCATCCCCACCACCGCAGCCGTGCGCGGGAGACGGACCCCGGACGAGGCGTTCCGCACGCACGCATCACGGTAGAGTTCCCGGAGGTGATGCGCTCCGATGCCCGGGGCGTCATCATGTGCCCGCCCGGCCGCCGTACGTGCGGCAGTATCCCGCCCTGCAGCGGATCCTTTCGAAGGAGCTCAATCGTGAGCGAGTCCGAGACTCCCGTCCCCGCGTCGTCCACCGATGATCAGACCACTGATCAGCAGGTCGACCAGTCCACCGCGTCCGAGGCGGCACCCGCCACTGCTCCCGCCGCCGCACCCGCCACCGCATCCGAGGAGGTCTCGGAGACTCCGGACGCCCCGGTTTCCGGCGATGCCCCGGGTGCCGATGACGCCCCGGCAGCTGCGGAGGCCACGACTCCTCAGGACGCACCTGCGGACGCGCCCGACGCCGACGAGGCTCCTGCGGTCGAGGCGGCCCCCGCGTCGGCGGAGATCTCCGCCGCTGAGGCCGCCGCACAGGCCCCCGCCACCGTGGACGGCCAGGCAGAAGCCGCCGCCTCAGAGAGCGCGTCCGAGCCTGTCGCGAAGCCGTCGGCCGCACCGCGGCCAGGACCGACCCCCGGCAGCGCGCGGCCTCCTGTCCCCTCCCCCGCGGCGCTCGCGGCGAAGAAGCCGTCCGCCGCGCTGCTGCCGGTGGCCCCGCCGGCCACCGAGTACGACCCGGAGAAGGTCGCCGCCGCCAAGGCGTTCGGCACCGTCGCCGAGGACGGCACGGTGACCGTCCAGGACGGCACCCAGGTGCGCACCATCGGCACGACCGCGGAATCGGACCACGACAAGGCCCTCGAGCCCTTCGCCCGCGGCTACCTCGATCTCGTCGCCTTCCTCGATCTCACGCAGACCACGCTCAACGCGCCCGAGCACACGCAGAACGAGCTCAACCGTCTGCTGGAGAACCTGCGCAAGAACATGAAGGAGCCGAAGGTCGTCGGCGACATCCCGGCTCTGCGAGCACGTGCGAACGAGCTTCGGGAGAACGCCAAGGAGAAGATCCGGGCGCTGGAGGCGAAGCGCACCGAGGAGCGCGCCGGCGCCGTGCAGCGGCGCACCGAGTTCGTCGAGTCCATCGAGGCGCTGGTGGCGACCGATCCCGAACAGCTCTCGTGGAAGAGCGCCGGAGAGACCATGCGTCAGATGGTCCCGACCTGGAAGACGATGCAGTCCGAGGACATCTCGTTGGATCGCCCCACCGAGGAGGCCCTGTGGAAGCGGCTCTCCGCAGCCCGGGCGAAGTTCGATCGCATGCGCAAGCAGTTCTTCTCGCAGCTCGACGAGAAGCACACCGAGGCCGCCGCGATCAAGGAGGAGCTGATCGCCCGCGCCGAGGAGATGCAGCACTCCACCGACTGGGGGCCCACGGTGCGTGCCTACAAGGACCTGATGGCCCAGTGGCGCGCCGCACCGCGCGGCAGCCGGAAGAAGGACGACGCGCAGTGGAAGCGGTTCAAGGCCGCCCAGGACACGTTCTTCACCGCCCGCAACGCCGATCTCCACGAGACCGAGGCCGAACAGCGCGCGAACCTCGAGGCCAAGGAGGCCCTTCTGGTCGAGGCCGAGGCGATCGACCCGTCGAAGGACCTCGACGCCGCGAAGGCGACCCTGCGCTCCGTCCAGGATCGCTGGGAGGAGGCGGGCAAGGTTCCGCGCGCGGACATGCGCCGGATCGATGACCGTCTGCGCAGCGTCGAACGCTCGGTGAAGAACGCCGAGCAGGACGAATGGCGGCGCACGGACCCTCGCACCAAGGCCCGCGTCGAAGGCGCCTCCTCGCAGCTCCACTCCGCGATCGCGTCGTACGAGGACGCGCTGGAGTCGGCTCGCGCCGGTGGCGACCCGAAGAAGATCGCCGAGGCGGAGACCGCTCTCGAGGCCCGCAAGGAGTGGCTGGCGGTCATCGAGCGCTCCGCACGCGACCTCGGCTGACTCCGGCCCGTCCGAGGTCGCCCTCCGCAGGAGGAGCGCCTGAGGGCGTGACCCTTCCTCCACCGCCCCGTCTGTCCACAGCGACAGGCGGGGCGTTTGCCGCTCGGTCCCCGACCAGCCAGAGTCGACCCATGACGGAGCCGAGGTGGTCGCAGAGGGCGCACGCGCTGCGGTCGGCCGCCACCTCCGCGGCTCCGGTGAGCACGCCCGCGGGGCCGTACGCCGCCCCCTGCGCACCGTGGTCGCACCATGCGGCCGAGCTCGCCGTACCCCTGGCCGACGGGCTCGAACGCTGGGAGGAGAACCCGACGACCTGGGGCATGGTCCAGGATCGGCTCATGGTGCGTCTGCTGCCGGGCATCTTCGTGCCACCGGATCTGCTCGGGTCAGCAGTGCAGCGTGCTCTGGCCCTGGGGTGTGCCGTGGGCGAACGTCTGCAGTCCCACCACGTGGTCGCCGGGCCGTCCGCAGCATGGGTGTTCCTCGGTGGGGACCCGCCGGAGCGCGCGGAGCTGCTCTCCCCCGCCCATCGGGGCTCGATCCCGGGAGCCACGGTCCGCACCGCGCGCCTGCATCCGCGGGAGGTCGAGACGATCGGCGGCGCTCCGGTGACGAGCCCGCTGCGCACTGCCGCGGATCTGCTGCGCTTCGCGCCGGACCCTGTGGCGAGGCCGTCATTGCGACGCCTCGTGGAGGGCGGCTACGTGAGCGTGAGCTCCATCCGATGGCATCTCGCAGGCCTGGATCGATATCCCGGGGTCGGCGCCGCCCGGGCAAGGATCGACGAGCTGCTGCACGAGGCGCCGAGGGCGGCGTGACGCGCGGTCCTGTTCGCGGTGACGTGTGCGCGTCTCCTTCGCGGCCGGAGAGCTCAGGGGACGGTGGTGAGCGGCGCTGCGGAATCGACGGCCTTGCCGTCCGCTGTCACGCGGTAGACGTCGTAGACACCTTCGACCCGGCGCACCTGGCCGAGGACGGACTGCAGATGCGAGGGGTCGGCGAGCTCGAAGGAGAAGAAGGTCGTGGCCAGACGATCGGTGTTCGACTGCGCCGAGGCCGAGTGCAGGTTCACCTGCTGCTCGGAGATGACCAGCGCCAGATCGGTGAGCAGTCGCGGCCGATCGAGAGCCTCGACCTTGATGTGCACGAGGTAGGCGGCGCTGTGCCTCCCGGACCAGGCCACGTCGACGATGCGATCGGGCTGCTGCTCCTGCAGCTGTATCGCGTTCGAGCAGCTGGTGTGGTGCACGGAGATGCCGGAGCCGCGGGTGATGAAGCCGACGATCGGGTCCCCCGGCACGGGAGCACAGCACTTGGCGAGCTTGACCCAGAGATCGCTGTGCCCGTCGACGATGACGCCCTGATCGGTCTCCGAGGTGTGTCGCGTGGAGCGGTTCGGGCGCGACCGTGCCCGCGAGGGCAGGGTGATCTCCGCGAGGTCCTCTGCAGCACCGTCCGAGCCCCCGAACACGGCTCGCAGCTTCTCGACGACATGCTGGGCACCGGTATGGCCCTCTCCGATCGAGGTGTACAGCGCATCGACCGAGGAGAGGTTGAGGTCAGTGGCCACGGTGGCGAGGGTGTCGTGGGTGAGCAGGCGACGCATCGGCAGGTCCTGGCGACGCAACGCCTTGGCCAGATCGTCCTTGCCGCGCTCGAGGGCCTCCTCCCGCCGCTCCTTGGAGAACCAGTGCCGGATCTTGCTGCGCGCCCGCGGCGACTTCACGAAGCCGAGCCAATCGCGGCTGGGGCCGGCGTCGGGCGACTTCGAGGTGAACACCTCCACCACGTCGCCGGTGGACAGCGCGGACTCGAGCGAGACCAGCCGGCCGTTCACCCGAGCGCCGATCGTGCGGTGGCCCACCTCGGTGTGGACCGAATAGGCGAAATCGACCGGGGTCGAGCCCTGCGGAAGTGCCAGCACGTCGCCCTTGGGGGTGAAGACGTAGACCTCCTGCGTGTTGATCTCGAACCGCAGGGAGTCCAGGAACTCACCGGAGTCGGTGGTCTCCTTCTGCCAGTCCATGAGCTGGCGCAGCCAGGTGGCCTCGCTGCTGACGGCCTTGGACTCGCCCTCGCCGGCTCCCGATCCCATCGCCTTGTACTTCCAGTGCGCCGCGACGCCGTACTCGGCCCGTCGGTGCATCTCCTTGGTACGGATCTGCACCTCCACCGGTTTGCCGGTAGGGCCGATGACAGTGGTGTGCAGCGACTGATAGAGGTTGAACTTCGGCAGAGCGATGTAGTCCTTGAAGCGTCCCTGCACCGGCGACCACCGAGCGTGCAGGGTTCCCAGCACGCCGTAGCAGTCGCGCACGGAATCCACCAGGACGCGCACCCCGACGAGGTCATAGATGTCGGCGAAGTCGCGGCCGCGCACGATCATCTTCTGGTAGATCGAGTAGTAATGCTTCGGGCGCCCGGTGACCTCGGCCTTGATCCGCGCCTTCTTCAGATCCTCCTGGATCTTCGAGGAGACCAGCTTGAGGTACTGGTCGCGCGCCGGGGCATGCTGCGCCACGAGCGCCACGATCTCCTCGTAGACCTTGGGATACAGCACCTGGAAGGACCGGTCCTCGAGCTCCCACTTCATCGTGTTCAGACCCAGTCTGTGCGCGAGCGGCGCATAGATCTCCAGGGTCTCCTTCGCCTTGCGCTCGGCGGAGGCGGCGGGGACGTATTTCCAGGTCCGAGCGTTGTGGAGGCGGTCCGCGAGCTTGATCAGGAGCACCCGCACGTCGCGACTCATCGCCACGATCATCTTGCGGACGGTCTCGGCCTGGGCCGCCTCGCCGTAGGTGACCTTGTCGAGCTTGGTGACGCCGTCCACCATCACGGCGATGACGTCCCCGAACTCGGAGCGCAGTCGCTCCAGCGAGTAGTCGGTGTCCTCGACGGTGTCATGCAGCAGCGCTGCGGCGACGACATCGGCCGGAGAGCCGAGCTCCGCGAGGATGGTCGCCACCGAGACCGGGTGCGTGATGTAGGGGTCACCGCTTCTGCGGGACTGTCCACGATGGGCCCGCTCGGCGACCGAGTAGGCCCTCTGGACCAGGGAGAGGCTCTCCTTGGGGCTGACCGCAGACATGGTCTCCAGCAGCGGTGCGAGCAGCGGATCGGTGGCTGTGCCGGAGCGCGACGAGAAGAAGGACAGACGCGAGCGCGGCTTGCGCGGACCCGGGGTCGTCGACCGAGCGGCCGTGGATCCGGGCTTCGGCGTTGGCTTCGGCGCGGGGACGCTCGGGGCGGAGCGCGGCGCGGGGGTGCCGTCCCCAGCGGATTCGGATGCTGGCTGATCCTGCACTGCACACCTCCTGCGTCGGGTCATCCCAGTCTACGCGGGGGTCACCACCTGGAGGACGAGCATCCAGCGGGTGCTGCTGGGCGTCACCGGGCCGACGCAGCGCGCCTCGACGGACGGGGATCAGTTCGGGAAGGACCAGACCACGCTGAGCGGGATATCCGGCAGCTTGTCGCGCCCGCCGAGGCCCTCCAGCTCGATGAGGAAGGAGGCGCCCACCAGGTCCACGTCGAACTGCCGGACGAGCTCGACCGTGGCCGCCGCGGTCCCTCCGGTGGCCAGCAGATCATCGATGACGAGGGTGCGTGCGCCGGCCGGAAGGGATCCCTCCGCGATCTCGACGACGGCGCTGCCGTACTCGAGGTCGTAGCTGACGGACGCCGGAGTGCCCGGCAGCTTCCCTGCCTTCCTCACCGGGATGAACCCGGCCCCGAGCTCGTAGGCGAGCGGAGCGCCGAGCACGAAACCGCGGGCCTCCGTCCCCACCACGTACTCGATATCGCCGGGCAGCAGGGAGATCCAGTGGCGGATGACGGCGCGCAGCGCAGCATGATCGCGCAGCAGCGGGGTGATGTCTCGGAAGAGCACTCCGGGCACCGGGAAATCTGGGTACTCGGCGATGTGGGACGTCCGCAGCGCCCTGATCTCCTCGACGGAGGGCATGTCCTCGGGCATGGACGCTGCCGCAGGCGTAGGCGTAGGCGTAGACGCTGCCGTAGCCATGGAGGTGGACGTCGACGTCGACGAGTCCGTCGAGGTCTGCGGGGACTCGGACGTGCTCATCGGCGTTCCCCGTTCGATTCTGCGGCGCCGCGAGCAGCGGTGCCCTCGAGCTCGCCGTCGGACCTGTTCACCGCACGGTCTCCGGCCACACCGCTCTCGCCGCCGCTGCGGCGGGCCTGCAGCACCTGCTCCCCGTGCTGTGCGATCTCCGGCTCACGGCGACGCAGATCCACGAGGATTCCCGGCGCCAGGAAGATCGAGGAGTAGGTGCCGGCGATGATGCCGATGAACAGCGCGAGCGAGATGTCCTTCAGTGTGCCGGCACCGAGCAAGAAGGAGCCGATCGCGAGGATCGAGCCGACCGGCAGCAGCGCCACCACGGAGGTGTTGATCGATCGCACGAGGGTCTGGTTCGCCGCGAGCTCGACCTGGTCCGCGAAGGTGGCACGCGTCTGGCTGGTGAGATCTGCGGTATTCTCGCGGACCTTGTCGAACACGACGATCGTGTCGTAGAGCGAGTACCCCATCACCGTGAGGAAGCCGATCACGGTGCCCGGGGTGATCTCCAGACCCACCACGCCGTAGACCCCGGCGGTGATCAGCATGTCGTGGATCAGGGCGCCCATGGCCGCGAGCGAGGCCTTGAGGTTGCGGAAGTACAGCGCCATGGTGGCGGCGACCAGCAGCAGGAAGACCAGCACGCCACGCAGCATCTTCTGGGTGATGTCGCCGCTCCACACCGGGCCGATGTACGAGGTCGAGACGGCGTCGGTGTCCACCCCGTAGCCGGAGGCGAGCTCCTCGGCGAGGGCAGCGGTCTCCCCGGAGTCGAGCTGCTCGGTCTGGACCCGCATGGTGTCGCGTCCGAGCACGGTCACCTTCGGCTCGTTGTCCGGGAGCTGCTCGCGCACGATGTCGCGAGCTGTGGACTGCTCGGTGTCCGCGACACCGGCGACCTGGAACTCCGACCCTCCGGTGAACTCGATGCCGAGGTTCGGGCCGCGCACGCCCGCGATGCCGAGCAGCAGCACGACCGCGATGAGGCTGAACAGGTACCAGGTGCGGCGGCGTCGCACGATCGGGACGGTGCGGCGGCCTGCGTGCAGGTCATTGCCGAAGCGGGAGAAGGTCGCGGTCATCGGCTCGTCCCTTCGGAGTCGTCATCCGTGGTGTCGGTGGCGTCCGCGCCCGACGAGGTGCGCCTCGCCTCCGGTGCAGGCGTCGAGGGCGATCCCGTCCGCTCGCGCTCGGCGGCTTCCCGCGCGAGCCGGGCCTTGCGAGCGGCCAGCGGCTCGCGAGCAGTCTCCTCGTCCTCGTCCCCGCGCTCGGCGAGCGAACGGAAACGGCCACGGCCGGCGTAGGACGGGACCGAACGGCCCAGCATCGCCGGGTCGAGCCCGCTCCAGGGGTGCCCCTTGCCGAAGAACCGGGTGCGGACGAGCACCTGCAGCACGGGGTGGGTGAACAGGAAGACCACGACGAGATCGAGCACCGTGGTCACGCCGAGGACGAACGCGAAGCCGCGCACGCTGCCGGTGGACAGTGCGTAGAGCACGACCGCCGCCAGGAGGTTGACCGAGTCCGACGCGAGGATGGTGCGCTTGGCGCGATCCCAGCCGTGGTCGACGGCGGCCACGATCCCGCGTCCGTCGCGTATCTCGTCACGCACGCGCTCGAAGTAGACGATGAAGGAGTCCGCGGTGAACGCGATGGCCACGATCATGCCCACCACACCGGCCAGCGACAGGCGGTAGCCGATGTCGGGGATGTTCGACAGGACGGTGAGCGTGAGATAGGTGAGCAGACCCATGATCGCGAGGCTCGCGGTGGTCACGCTCGCCAGTGCCCGGTACTGGGCGAACGCATAGGCGACGACCAGGGCGAGGCCGATGAGGCCGGCGATCAGTCCCATCTCGAGCTGGTCCGTGCCCAGAGTCGCCGAGATCTGCGATTCGGAGGCGACCTCGAACTCGAGGGGCAGCGCACCGAAGCGCAGCTGATCGGAGAGCTGGCTGGCGTCCTCCTGGGAGAAGTTGCCCGAGATGCTGGCTTCGCCGCCGAGGGAGGGATCCTGCACCTCGGGAGCGGAGATGACCTGCCCGTCCAGCACGATGCCGAACGCGCCGGTCGCGCCCTCGCCGCCGTACAGCGCAGAGGTCATGTCGCCGAACGACTTCGTGGCGTCCTTCTTGAACTGCATGTTCACGACGTAGTAGCCGGTGGACTGGCCGCCGGGGTTCACGTCGGCCGCGACGCTCGAGCCGGCGATCGAGGAGCCGGCGACGACTTCGGGGCCGAGCAGGAACTTCTGCGTGCCCTCCGGGTCGCAGGCCACGACCGGCTCGTCCGCGGGAGCCTCGGAGGTCTTCTCCTGCTGAGCGCTCGGATCCGTGCAGTCGGCCTCCATGAGCTCTGTCTGGATCTCCGGGGTCATCCATTCCATCGACCACGCGGGGAACTGGAGCTCGCCGTCGGCCGGAGCGTCGGCTGGAGCGAGCGAAGAGTCCTCGCTCAGCAGACCCTCGAACTGGAGCTGCGAGGGATCCGGCTCGGACGAGGAGGTCTCCTCCCCCTCCTCTGCTCCTCCGTCGGAGGCACCGCCCTCATCGGACGCTCCGCCGGAGCCTTCCGGGGCGACGATGCCCAGCACCGGACGGAACGACATCGAGGCCGTCTGCCGCAGCGCCTCGGAGGTCTTCTGATCGAGCTGTCCGGGGACATCGATCACGATGTTGGTGCCGCCCTGGACGCTGATCTCGGTCTCCGAGACGCCCATGGCGTTCACTCGCTGCCCGATGATCTCGCGCGCCTGCTCCATCGCCGCGGCGTCGATCGCCGACCCGTCCCGGGTGGTGGTCTGCAGGATGATCTGGGTGCCGCCCTCGAGATCGAGGGCGAGCTTGGGTGCTGGCTGCCAGCCGCCCTTCCAGACTCCGGCACCGATCCCGCCGCCCAGCAGCAGGATCAGCACCGCGAGGGCCAGGAGGGCGATGCGACGTGCGGGCATGGGCGAGTATTCCTCAGGACGGCGGACAGTTCAGGATGAGCGGCGGCTCAGCGGGGCGGGGTCGATCCCGCCCCTGTCTCAGCGGTCGCGCGAATCCTCGGGCCGGGTGGACTCCTCGGCCACGGTGACACCGGGGATCGAGCCCTCGTCAGAGACGGAGTCGTTCTCGTCCTGCGGGGCGGAGGCCTCCTCGGCGCTGACCGGATCCACGCCCATGGCGATCGCCTGACGGGCCCACTTGGTCTGGCTGCCGTCCTCGGACTCGAGGATCACGACGTCCTCGTAGGTCTCGACGATCAGACCGTAGAAGCCGGAATGCGTGCGGACCTCGTCACCGACGCCGAGCTGGTTGACGAGCTCACGCTGCTTCTGCTGCGCCTTTTTCTGACGGCTCGACATGAACAGCAGGGGCAACATCATGACCGCGAATATGAGCAGGAGCGGCAGGAGTGAATTCACGGGGTTCCTTTCGGCGAACAGCGGATGCTCGGATGCAGAGGCATCCGGTCGCGCTGCCGCGGACGACTGACCGCCTTACTGTACCTGCCATGGGCGCGCACGCCTCACAGCCGAGCGACCGCTTCATGGCCTGCAGAACATGCCGGTCCGGACACAGCAGCGGCGCGGGACGGGCGAGACATCTCAGAAACGTCCCAGCATCGGGGCGGTGCCCTCCGGCCCCTCGGGAGCCTCGAGGCCGAGATGGGTCCACGCGGCTGGCGCTGCCGCTCGACCGCGCGGAGTGCGCAGGAGGAACCCCTCGCGCACGAGATAGGGCTCGATCATGGTCTCGACCGTCTCGATCTCCTCCCCCACCGCGACCGCCAGGGTGGACAGGCCCACCGGCCCACCGGCGAAACGGCCGCACAGGGCGGCCAGCACGGCACGGTCGAGCCGGTCCAGTCCGCGGGCGTCGACCTCGTAGACGCGCAGCGCCTCCCGGGCCGCCGCGAGATCCAGCTTGCCGCTGCCTCGCACCAGAGCCCAGTCCCGCACGCGTCGCAGGAGCCGGTTCGCGATACGGGGGGTGCCGCGGGATCGGGTGGAGATCTCGACCGCTGCCTCCTCGTCCACCTCGATCTCGAGCCTGGCCGCAGAGCGGCGGACGACCTCGCGCAGCTCCTCGGGCGCATAGAAATCGAGGTGGCCGATGAAACCGAATCGGTCGCGCAGCGGCGCCGGGAGCAGACCGGCTCGAGTGGTCGCGCCGACGGCGGTGAACGGCGGCAGGTCCAGCGGGATCGAGGTGGCCCCCACCCCCTTGCCCACCACGACATCGACGCGGAAGTCCTCCATCGCGATATAGAGCATCTCCTCCGCCGGGCGCGCGAGACGATGGATTTCGTCGATGAAGAGCACCTCCCCCTCGTCGAGCGAGGAGAGGATCGCGGCGAGGTCGCCGGCGTGCTGGATGGCCGGCCCGGAGGTGATGCGCAGCGGTGCTCCCAGCTCAGCGGCGATGATCATCGCGAGCGTGGTCTTGCCCAGGCCTGGTGGGCCCGACAGCAGCACGTGCTCCGGGCTCCGCCCGCGCGCCGTGGCGGCATCGAGCACCAGTGAGAGCTGGTCGCGCACCACCTGCTGGCCGACGAACTCCGCGAGCCCGCGCGGGCGCAGGGCCGCTTCCGCGGGACGCTCGGGCGGCGCCTGCTCGGCGCTCGTGAGCGATGGCGAACCGTCCTCGTCGTGCTCGGCGGCCGAGCCGTCGAGGTCCTCGATCCCGTCGGGCCTCATCGACTGCCCCCGAGGTGGCGCAGGGCGCGACGCAGGAGCTCGGCGGCATCCGGAGTCCCGTCGTCGCTCCCGCGAGCGTCCTCCACGGCGGCGACGGCCGCCTTCTCGCCCCAGCCCAGGCCCACCAGCGCGATCACCACGTCCGCGTCGACACCGGCGGGCGCCGCTGCGGGCTCCTCGCCGGTGACCGGTGCGGCGGACACCGGAGCCGGCAGCTTCCCGCCGAGCTCGAGCAGCATCCGGTTGGCGACCTTGGGGCCGATGCCCGGGGTCCGGGTGATGGTCTTGGCGTCCTGCTCGGCCACGGCGCGGCGCAGCTCCTCGGGCTCGAGCACGGCGAGGACGGCGAGGGCGGTGCGGGGGCCGATCCCGGAGACGGACTGCACGATGCGGAAGGTCTCGGCCTCGTCGGGGTGGGGGAACCCGAACAGGGTCAGGGAGTCCTCCCGCACCACGAGCTCCGTGTGCAGGGTCAGCTCCGCGCCGTGGCGCGTCGAGGCGAGAGCCTGGGGCGTGGTGCGTACGAGGTAGCCGATGCCGGCCACCTCGAGCACGAGGGCGTCGAGGTCGATGCGGGCCACTCGCCCGGTCAGGGTTGCGATCACGGCCCCACTCTAGAACGAGTGTTCGATCAGTGGCGGGAGGTGGAACGCTCTCGGGCGCGTCGGGACTCCCGCTCCGCCCGGGCCCACACCGCCTGTGCGCTCGTGCGCGCTCCGCCCGTGGAATCCAGAGCGACCGGGCCCGGCCCCCGCCACAGCTGGGTCAGGGCGATCGCGACGGCATCGGCGGCATCCGCGGGCTGTGGCGGCGCCTCCAGTCCCAGGAGCTTCACCAGCATCGTCTGGATCTGCTTCTTGTCGGCCCGGCCGCTGCCGGTCACCGCGGCCTTCACCTCGGAGGGTGTGTGCATCGCCGTGGGGATCCCGCGCTCGGCGGCCTCGAGCAGCGCGATCCCGGAGACCTGTGCGGTCCCCATGACCGTGGAGATGTTGTTCTGGCTGAACACTCTCTCCACGGCGACCGCATCGGGTCCGTACTCCTCGATCGCCGCCCGGATCCCCCGGGCGATCGCGAGCAGCCTCCGGTCGATCGGTGCGTCGCTCGGCGAGCGGACCACGCCGGCGTGCACGAGCGTGGCCCGTCGCCCTCCGGCGGCATCGATCACGCCGATCCCGCAGCGGGTCAGGCCGGGGTCGATGCCGAGGATCCTCAGGCTCATCCTGCCCTCCCCGAGGTGCGCGGAACGATCATGGTCGGCAGGCGGCGCCCGTCGTCCCCGATGCGGGGTCGACGGGCGCACAGGTCATTCGTCGTCGTCTTCGTCGAGCTGGGCTGCGACGTCGTCGGGGATGTCGAGGTTCGAGTAGACGTTCTGCACGTCGTCGTTGTCCTCGAGGGCATCGATCAGACGGAGCGCCTTGCGGGCACCGTCCAGGTCGACCGGGGTGCGCATGGTGGGCACGAACTGCGCCTCGGCGCTGTCGTACTCGATGTCCGCCTCCTGCAATGCGGTGCGCACGGCCACGACGTCGGTCGCCTCGGAGATGATCTCGAAGGTCTCGCCCTCGTCGTTGATCTCCTCGGCGCCTGCGTCGAGGACCACCTCGAGCAGGGCGTCCTCGGTGAGGTCCTCCTGAGGGACGGTCACCACGCCCTTGCGCTCGAACAGGTAGGCCACCGATCCGGAGTCGGCCATGTTGCCGCCGCCACGGTTGAAGGCGAGACGGACCTCCGAGACGGCGCGGTTCTTGTTGTCGGTGAGGCATTCGACCAGCACGGCGACGCCGCCGGGGGCATAGCCCTCGTACATCAGCGTCTCGTAGTCGACGCCTCCACCGTCCAGCCCTCCGCCGCGCTTGACGGCGCGGTCGATGTTGTCGTTGGGCACGGACGTCTTCTTCGCCTTCTGGATGGCGTCGTAGAGCGTCGGGTTGCCAGCGGGGTCGGGCCCACCCATGCGGGCCGCGACCTCGATGTTCTTGACGAGCTTGGCGAACGCCTTAGCACGCTTGGCATCGATGACGGCCTTCTTGTGCTTCGTGGTCGCCCACTTGGAATGCCCTGCCATCTTTCTCCTCCCGACATACGCGCCGGACGCCGGCGCACTGCTGACCCATCCTAGTGGCACCTGCGCACAGCCGCGGTCGGAGCCGTCTCAGCGACGCACCACCGGCGCGGTGAGGGAGCCGATCAGGCGGCGATCCGCTGTGATCCGCTCCAGCAGCTCGCGTTCGCGCTGACGTGTGCGCGCGGTGACCTTTCCGTGCATCGCGCTGTGCCGTTGCATCCCCAGCTCGATCGCGGCGCGGATCAGGGAGCGCATCGCCATCCGGGCGATGGCCCCATGGCGGCCGGCCCAGTGCTCCGCCCGACGGCGCCGGCCCATTGCGACCAGCATGTCCACCTCTGACGGGGCGAACCAGCCGGCCCGGCCGTACTCCGAGAGACGACGGCGCAGGATACGACGCTCGCGCAGACGCAGGAAGAGCACGATCGCGGCGAGGAGCACGAAGATCGGCACCTGGATGGTCAGGTAGTAGCGCAGGAACCCGCCGATCGGATTCTCCGGATCCACCGGCAGGAAGAAGGCCGAGCCGTTCCACACCGCGTGCAGGATCATGCCCAGGGACAGTCCGCCGATGCCGAGGCCGAAGTACAGCATCAGGGAACGGCGCTCGGCGGCGATGCCGAGGCCCAGTCCGCACAGGGAGGTGAACGAGACGTGGGCGAAGGGCGAGAGCAGCCCGCGCAGCATGAAGGTCTGCCAGAACGTGTCGACCTCGCCGGCCGCCTGCGCCTGGTGGAAGGAGTTGCCGAAGTAGAGGATGTTCTCGGTGAAGGCGAACCCGCCGCCGATGAGCGCTGCGTAGACGACGCCGTCGATCGGGCCGGCGATGTAGCGACGGCCCCAGATCAGCAGGCCGATCAGGCCCGCGGACTTCATGCTCTCCTCGATGATCGGTGCCTGGACCACCGCACCGAGGAACGACGCGGTGATCTCGCTGGGCTCGCTCGGGGAGATCCAGCTCGTGAACGGGCCTCCGATCACGAAGGCCAGAGCGACCGAGCCCACCGCGCCCCAGATGAAGGCGTAGATCAGGGAGATGCGCGGCTGGGGCGTGTAGCGGTCGATCCACCAGACCGCGCTGAAGACGATCGCGACGGGCACGAGCGCCGCGGTGAACGCGACCAGCGAGGTGCCGAAGCCGAGCGGAAGGATCACGAAGAGGTAGATCAGCACCGCTCCCCCGGCCAGCGCCAGGAAGGACAGCGCGAACAGGGCCCAGCGGACCCACGGGCGCCGACGGCGCGGGCGTGGCGGCAGCGCCTGGCCCATGCTGCCAGGGCCTCGAGGGTCGGGGCGGCCGACGTCGTAGCCGTACCCATCGGGCGCGGCTGCGGGCACGCTCACGTCCGGAGGTGACGACGCTCCGAGGGTGCTCATCGAGATCAGCTCCCGCCGCTTCCGTCGTCCTCGGGCCAGGCCTCGGGCCAGGCCTCGGCGTACAGCCGACGGGTGTCCGCCAGGAGGATCGGCACGGCCTTGGTGCGCCCGACGATGGGCAGGAAGTTCGCGTCCCCCATCCAGCGCGGCACCACGTGCTGGTGCAGATGCGCTGCGATCCCCGCGCCCGCGACCGGCCCCTGGTTCATGCCCAGGTTGAAGCCGGCCGGTGCGGAGACCTGACGGATCACCCGCATGGCGGTGCGCGTCAGCTCGGCGACCTCGCGCACCTCGTCGTCAGTGAGCTCCGTGTAGTCCGCGACGTGGCGGTAGGGGCAGACCAGCAGATGTCCCGCGTTGTACGGGTATAGGTTCAGGATCACGTACGCCACCCGGCCGCGATGGACGATCAGAGCGTCCTCGTCGGTGCGGTGCTGCGCCGAGCAGAACGGGCACTGCTCACCGTCATCCGGGTCCGACGGCTTGTTCTCCCCGCCGATGTAGGCCATGCGGTGCGGAGTCCACAGGCGCTCGGTGCCGTCGGGGACGCCCGCGAAGCTGCGGGCGTCCTCGACCGTCGGGGGCGAGGAGCCGTCCATCGTGGACCGCTCCTCGCCGGAGAGCCGATCGCTCACACCTGCACCTTGTCCTTCACGGCGTCCACGATGCGCTGCACAGCGGTGTCCACGTCGATGCCGTTGTCCTGGCTGCCGTCACGCAGACGGAAGGAGACCGCGCCGTTGGCCTGGTCCTCGCCGCCGGCGATGAGCAGGAAGGGCACCTTCTCCTTGGTGTGCGTGCGGATCTTCTTCTGCATGCGGTCGTCCGAGGAGTCCACCTCGACGCGGATGCCGTGGGCGCGGAGCTTCGCGGCGATCTCCTCGAGATACGGGACGTAGTCGGCGGCGACCGGGATGCCGACCACCTGCACCGGGGCGAGCCACACCGGGAATGCTCCGGCGTAGTGCTCGAGCAGCACGCCGAAGAAGCGCTCGATGGAGCCGAAGAGCGCACGATGGATCATCACCGGGCGCTGGCGCGATCCGTCGGACGCCGTGTACTCGAGCTCGAACAGCTCCGGTTCGAAGAAGTCCAGCTGGATCGTCGAGAGCTGCCAGGTGCGGCCGATGGCGTCCTTCGCCTGCACGGAGATCTTGGGGCCGTAGAAGGCGGCGCCGCCCGGGTCCGGCACCAGGTCGAGGCCGGAAGCCGTGGCGACCTCCTCGAGGGTGGCCGTCGCCTCGTCCCAGGTCGCCTCGTCGCCGACGGACTTCTCGGGGTCACGGGTGGACAGCTCGAGGTAGAAGTCGTCCAGCCCGTAGTCCTTGAGCAGGCCCAGGACGAAGTCCAGGGTGCCCGCGATCTCCTCGCGCATCTGCTCGCGGGTCGTGTAGATGTGCGCGTCGTCCTGGGTGAATCCGCGGGCGCGGGTCAGGCCGTGCACGACACCGGACTTCTCGTAGCGGTACACGCTGCCGAACTCGAACAGCCGCAGCGGCAGCTCACGGTACGAGCGGCCGCGCGAGCTGTAGACGAGGTTGTGCATCGGGCAGTTCATGGGCTTGAGGTAGTAGTCCTGGCCCTGACGGGTGACGTTGCCGTCCTCGTCGCGCTCCTCGTCCACGTGCATCGGAGGGTACATGCCCTCCGCGTACCACTCCAGGTGCTTCGAGGTCTCGAAGAGGTTCTTCTTCGTGATGTGCGGGGTGGAGACGAAGGAGTAGCCGGCCTCGACGTGGCGACGGCGCGAGTAGTCCTCCATCTCCATCTTGATCATGGCGCCCTTGGGGTGGAACACCGGCAGCCCGGACCCGATCTCGTCGGGGAAGGAGAACAGGTCCAGCTCGCTGCCGAGGCGGCGATGGTCGCGGCGCTCTGCCTCGGCGATGCGCTCCTGGTGGGCGCGCAGCTCCTCCTTGGTGGGCCAGGCCGTGCCGTACACGCGCTGCAGCATCGGGTTCTTCTCGCTGCCGCGCCAGTAGGCGGCGGCCGAGCGGGTCAGAGCGAAGCCGTTGCCGATCAGCCTCGTGCTGGGCAGGTGCGGGCCGCGGCACAGGTCGGTCCAGACGACCTCGCCCTTCTTGTCGACGTTGTCGTACATGGTCAGGCCGCCCTCGCCGACCTCGACGCTCGCGCCCTCGGCGGCATCCCCGGCCGTGGACTTCAGGCCGATCAGCTCGAGCTTGTACGGCTCCTCGGCCTCCTCCGCGCGGGCGGCGTCGTCGCTGATGTCGCGGCGCACGAAACGCTGGCCGGCCTTCACGATGCGGCCCATCTCCTTCTCGAGCGCCTTCAGGGCCTCGGGGGTGAAGGGCTCGGCGACGTCGAAGTCGTAGTAGAAGCCGTCGGTGATGGGCGGTCCGATCCCGAGCTTCGCCTCCGGATTCGTCTTCTGCACCGCCTGGGCCAGGACGTGCGCGGCGCTGTGGCGGAGGATCGACAGACCGTCCTCACTGGAGATCGTCACCCCTTCGACCTGCTGGCCCGCGATGAGCGGGGTGTGGAGGTCACGCAGCTCGCCGTCGAGGCGCAGGGCGATGATCGAGGTGTCGTCCGCGAACAGCTCGGCGCCCGTGGTCCCTTCCTCGAGCTGGTGGGGGGAACCGTCGAGGGTGATGGCGATCTGGGCCACAGGGATGCTCCTTGATGTCGGGTCGAGCCGGCCGACGATGCCGGCTCCACGGGCGATGGTATCGGTCGAGGAGCTCTGCCCACGAGCCGAGTGCCCGAATGGTCACGGGCAGAGCGCTCAGTGCTCACGGGCGTCGCGCTCGGAGAGCGGCCCGGACATGGCGCAGGGCCCCGGTCCGAGACCGGGGCCCTGCGTGCTGGTGGGCGATACTGGGATCGAACCAGTGACCTCTTCCGTGTCAGGGAAGCGCGCTACCGCTGCGCCAATCGCCCGGGCGGCATCTGTGCAAGCACTCGACACCGTCGAGGTGGGTACGGGATTCGAACCCGTGTACACGGCTTTGCAGGCCGTTGCCTCGCCTCTCGGCCAACCCACCGCAGATGCTCTCGCATCTACGTGAAACGGCGCTCCCGACGTGACGTCGAGTGCGCCGCTCCCGGAGCGGACGACCGGATTCGAACCGGCGACCCTCACCTTGGCAAGGTGATGCTCTACCAACTGAGCTACGTCCGCATGGCGACAGTCCGAGGACTCCGCCGTGGGCGATACTGGGATCGAACCAGTGACCTCTTCCGTGTGAAGGAAGCGCGCTACCCCTGCGCCAATCGCCCGAAGGTGCTTCCACCCTCGACATCCACTCTCCCGAGCGGACTCGAAGAAGCTTACATGAGGTCCATCGGGCTCGATGACCACTTCCGACGTGACCTACATCGCGCCGCACCGCGGCGTGCCGAGCGCCACCCGCCCCCAAGCCTCTCGCCAGCCCCTCCCGACCCCTCCCGACCCCTCCTGTTCCTTCCTGACCACCTCAACCGCTGTCCGGCCACTTCCGTCCCCTCCCACCCTCTCCATGCCTCGCCCCTGACCCGCGAGCGAGCGAGCGAGCGAGCGAGCGAGGCGAGCCCACCAGGTTTCGCAGTCTGCGCACCTCTGTTCGCTACCTGCCCGACGCCGCCCGACCGCCGCACCCTGCACGCCGCGCCCCACCCTGCGTGACCTCTGACACTGCAGGCCATCAGCATTTGCGCCGTGCCCGAGGGACGCATAAAGTACTGATCCGTCAGCCCCGCTGACCTGCGGACGTAGCTCAGTTGGTAGAGCATCACCTTGCCAAGGTGAGGGTCGCCGGTTCGAATCCGGTCGTCCGCTCCACTCCCTCCCCCGCGTCTTCGGATGCACGGGCGATTGGCGCAGCGGTAGCGCGCTTCCCTGACACGGAAGAGGTCACTGGTTCGATCCCAGTATCGCCCACCACGAGAACCCCCGGTCCATGACCGGGGGTTCTGTGCTGTCCGGGCGCGGGCCACGGCTACTGTGGGCCCATGCAGATCTGGACCGGTCAGTCCTACCCCCTCGGTGCCACGTTCGACGGCTCCGGGACCAACTTCGCCCTGTTCTCGGAGGTCGCAGAACGCGTGGAGCTGTGCCTCCTCGCCGAGGACGGCACCGAACGGGCCGTGGAGATCACCGAGGTCGACGCGTACGTCTGGCACGTCTACGTGCCCTCCGTGCAGCCCGGACAGCGCTACGGGTACCGGATCCATGGTCCCTTCGACCCCGCTGCGGGGCATCGCTGCGACCCCTCGAAGCTGCTCCTGGACCCCTACGCGAAGGCGATCGCGGGGATGGCGAGCAACCACCGGTCGCTGTACAGCTACAGCTTCGAGGACCCGGAGCAGCGCCACGAGGAGGACTCGGCCGCGCACACCATGCACTCGGTGGTGGTCTCCCCGTTCTTCGACTGGGGCAACGACCATCCGCCGGCGCACGAGTACCACGACACCGTGATCTACGAGGCGCACGTCAAGGGTCTGACGATGCTGCATCCGGACATCGACGACGGCATCCGCGGGACCTACGTGGCCATGGGACATCCCGCGATCATCGACCATCTCAAGGAGCTCGGGGTCACGGCGGTCGAGCTGATGCCGGTCCACCAGTTCGTGCAGGACGGGCACCTCGTCGAGAAGGGGATGCGCAACTACTGGGGCTACAACACGATCGGCTTCTTCGCGCCGCACAACGAATACGCCTATGGCGGGGACACCGGGCAGCAGGTCCAGGAGTTCAAGCAGATGGTGAAGAACCTCCATGAGGCCGATATCGAGGTCATCCTCGATGTCGTCTACAACCACACCGCCGAGGGCAACCACATGGGCCCCACGCTCTGCTTCCGCGGGATCGACAACTCCTCGTACTACCGGCTCGTCGAGGAGGACAGGGCGCACTACTACGACACCACCGGCACCGGGAACTCGCTGCTCATGCGCACCCCGCACGTGCTGCAGCTGATCATGGACTCGCTGCGCTACTGGATCACCGAGATGCACGTGGACGGGTTCCGCTTCGATCTCGCCTCGACCCTCGCACGCGAGCTGCACGAGGTGGACCGGCTCTCCGCGTTCTTCGACATCATCCAGCAGGATCCGATCATCTCGCAGGTCAAGCTGATCGCCGAGCCCTGGGATCTCGGCGAGGGCGGCTACCAGGTGGGAGGCTTCCCGCCCCTGTGGTCGGAGTGGAACGGGCACTACCGCGACACCGTCCGCGACTTCCACCGCTCCGAGCCCGGCGTGCTCGGCGACTTCACCTCCCGTCTTGCCGGCAGCTCGGACCTCTACCAGCACACCGGCCGCACCCCGATCGCCTCGATCAACTTCGTCACCGCGCACGACGGCTTCACGATGCGTGACCTCGTCTCCTACAACGAACGCCACAACGAGGACAACGGGGAGGACGGCCGCGACGGCGAGAGCCACAACCGTTCCTGGAACTCCGGTGTCGAGGGCCCGAGCGAGGATCCCGAGGTGCGCGCCCTGCGCCTGCGCCGGGCCAAGAACCTCATGGCGACCCTGCTGGTGAGCCAGGGCGTGCCCATGATCCTGCACGGCGACGAGATGGGCCGCACCCAGGGAGGCAACAACAACACCTACTGCCAGGACAACGAGACCGCGTGGATGCACTGGGAGCTGGACACCGACCAGATGGACATGCTCTGGTTCACCCAGCAGATGATCGCCCTGCGCCAGAAGCACCCGATCTTCCGCCGACGCCGCTTCCTGCAGGGCGTGGTCCGTGAGGACGCCGGTTCCCCGCTCGCCGACGTGGAGTGGATCGGCACCGACGGCACTCTGATGACCGCGGAGGACTGGGAATCGGCCGAGAACAAGTGCCTGATCATGTTCCTCAACGGCTCCGCGATCCCCGAGCCCACGCTGCGCGGGGAACGCATCGTCGATGACTCCGCACTGCTGCTGTTCAACGCCTCCGGCAACGACGTCGAGTTCACGCTCCCTCCCGCCGACCACGGCGAGAGCTGGACCGTGACCCTCGGCACCGGGACCACCATGGAGCTCGGGGAGACCCTCACAGCCGGACAGTCGGTCACCCGCCCCTCGCACTCGCTGCTGGTCCTCCTGCGCCCGCCGATGTCCGACGACGAACCCGCCGGCGAGGACCACGAACCGACCACCCGCGCCTGACGCCGCGCCTCCGGCGGGAGGCACGACCGGCGCGAAGGAGAGCACCCCATGGCCATGCCTGATCCCACTGCTGCCCCGTCGGCCCGTCCCACGGCCTCTGGCCGCAACGGCGCCGGCTCGATGGCCCGCAGTGTCCCGACGTCGACGTACCGTCTGCAGCTGCACGCCGACTTCACCGCGGACGACGCTGCCGCCCTGGTCCCCTACCTGGCCCGGCTCGGGGTGGGCCACGTGTTCTGCTCCCCCGTCCTGCAGGCCGCACCGGGCTCGACCCACGGGTACGACGTCGTCGACCACACGCGCATCAGCAGGGAGATCGGCGGGGAGGACGCACTGCGCCGGCTCGCCGCGGCCGCCCACGACCACGGCATGGGTCTGATCGTCGACGTGGTGCCCAACCACATGGCGATTCCCACGCCCATCTGGCACAACCGTCCCCTGTGGTCCGTTCTGCGCGATGGTCCGGACTCCCCCTTCGCCGACTGGTTCGACATCGATCCGTCCTCCGCACGATCGATCCTCGTGCCGGTGCTCGGCCGGCCGATCGGCGCCGTCCTGGCCGACGAGGAGATCGAGATGGGGGTCGAGAAGATCCCTCAGGCCGACGGCACCACCGTCGAGGAGACCGTGGTGCGGTACTTCGATCACGTCCTCCCCGTCGCTGCCGGCACCCAGCATCTGGGACTTGCGGACCTGCTGAATCACCAGTGGTACCGCCTGGCCTATTGGAAGGTCTCCGACGACGAGCTGAATTACCGCAGGTTCTTCGACGTGGACACGCTCGCTGCGATCCGCGTCGAGCTCCCCCACGTCTTCGAGGCGACCCATGCCACCCTGCTGCGGCTGCAGGGGGAGGGCGTGATCGACGGCTATCGGATCGACCACCCCGACGGCCTCACCGATCCGCGCGGTTACCTGCGCGATCTCGAGCACGCCACCGCGGGGGCCTGGACCGTGGTGGAGAAGATCCTCGAGGGCGACGAGCACCTGCCCGGGGACTTCGCCTGCGCGGGGACCACCGGCTACGACGCCCTGCGGCGCGTGGGCGGCCTGTTCCATGATCCGCACGGGGCCCTCGGCCTGACCCATCTGTGGCAGCGGCGCACCGGTGATCTGCGGCCGTTCTCGGAGGTCGCCGCCGAGTCCACCGAGCAGATCGTCTCGACCAGCCTCTGGGCGGAGCTCGAGCGCCTGACCACCCTGATCCACCACATCTGCCAGGAGGACATCCGCCTGCGCGACACCACCCGGCGCAACATCCAGAAGGTGCTGCGCGCACTGCTGGGAGCGATGGACCGCTACCGCGCATACATCGTGCCCGGCGAACCGGCCCCGGGATCGGAGCGGGCCGTCATCGAGCAGGCCGCTGCCCGGGCCCGTGAGGCGCTCGGGGACGACGAGGACGTCGTCTCGACCATGGAGACCGTGGTGGCTCTGGTGTGCGGGGACGAAGTGGGCAGCGCGGGCCGTACGGCGAGCGCACAGCGCGCGGAGGTCATCGTGCGCTTCGCCCAGACCTGCGGCCCGGTGCACGCGAAAGGGCTCGAGGACACGGCCTTCTACCGGTACACGCGGTTCGTCGCGGTCAACGAGGTGGGCTCCGACCCGGAGCGGATCGGGGTCGAGCCCGACGACCTCCACGACCATGCGCTGGAGATTCGGCGCACCCACCCCGATGCCATGACCACCCTGTCCACCCATGACACCAAGCGCAGCGAGGACGTGCGTGCGCGCCTCGCCGTCCTCACCGAGCAGCCGCTGGAGTGGGCCGTGCTGGTGCAGGACCTCCAGCGCGTCACGGCGGTCTCGCGCGGAGACCGGGTCGACGGCGCGATGGAACTGCTGCTGTGGCAGATCCTGGCGTCGTGCTGGGAGCTGCCCGGCGCCGACTGCCCGCGGATCTCGGTGCAGCGACTGGAGGGGTATCTGCTCAAGGCCATGCGCGAGGCGAAGACCCACACCACCTGGACGGATCAGGACACCGAGTACGAGGAGCAGGTGCTCGAGCTGGGTCGGGCCGCTCTGCGGTCGGAGGAGGTGGCGCAGCTGCTCGGCGAGTGGACCCGTCGCACGCTACCGGCCCAGCGCACGGCCATCCTCGGACAGAAGCTGATCCAGCTGACGATGCCCGGGGTGCCGGACGTCTACCAGGGCAACGAGACCATCGACCTGTCGCTGGTGGACCCGGACAACCGTCGCCCTGTCGATCATGCCCGCCACGCGGAGCGTCTGTCCCGGATGCTCGAGGGCGCCGGTCCCGACGGCCTCGGGGACGAGAAGCTCTGGCTGACTCGCTGCGCGCTGGTGCTGCGCCGGGATCGTCCCGACCTGTTCCAGGGGCGCGAGGCCGACTATCGTCCTCTGCCCACGACCACGGGGCATGCCGTGGCGTTCGGACGTGCCGTGGGTGAGGGCGAGGTCGAGGCGGTCACCGTCGTCACCCGGCTGGCCCACGGTCTCGCCCAGCGCGGCGGATGGGCTGATGCTCGTGCTGCCCTGCCGGAGGGTCGCTGGTGTGACCTGCTCAGCGGGATCGAGGTCGAGGGAGGGATGGTGTCGCTCGACGAGCTGCTCACCACGTGGCCCGTCGCCCTGCTCGTCCGGCCGGAGGCTCTCGAGCGCTCCGGAGCCGAGGAGGACCACCGATGATCGACCCAGCGCGACGTCAGGAGCCGGACCGGTTCCCGAACCCGAACCCGAACCCGAACCCGAACCCGAACCCGAACCATGATTCCCGATTCGTCCGCGCGTACGACCGCTACGAGGTGTGGGCTCCCCTGGCCGGCTCCGTGACGGTCCGGATCGACGGGGTCGAGCAACCGATGCGGCCGGCTCCCGGCGGCTGGTTCGAACTGCCGGGTGTCCCGGCGGTGCCCGGCGCCCGATATGCGTTCCGGCTCGATGGGGGCGAGCCCTGGCTGCCCGATCCGCGGGCGCTGTCCCAGCCCGACGGAGTGCACGGTGAGAGCGAAGTCGTCGACCCGCGGGGGCTGCGCGAGCCGTCCACCTGGCAGGGGCGCAGCCTGCGCGGCGGCGTGATCTATGAGCTGCATATTGGCACCTTCACCCCGGGGCCGCACGGACGCGGAGGCACTTTCGACTCGGCGATCGACCGCCTCGACGAGCTCGTGGAGCTCGGCGTGGACGCGCTCGAGCTGATGCCGATCGCGACCTTCCCCGGGCACCGCGGCTGGGGGTACGACGGGGTCGGGCTGTACGCCACCCACGCCGACTACGGCGGCCCGGCGGGCCTGGCTCGCTTCGTCGCGGCGGCGCACGCGCGCGACCTCGCCGTCCTGCTCGACGTGGTCCACAACCACCTCGGCCCTTCCGGCAACTACCTCGGGAAGTTCGGCCCGTACTTCACCGATCAGCACCACACCCCGTGGGGCGAGGCGGTGAACCTCGACCAGCCCGGCTCCCGCGAGGTGCGCGACTTCCTGCTCGGCAGCGCACGGCTGTGGTTGGTCGATGTCGGCCTGGACGGTCTGCGGCTCGACGCCGTCCATGAGCTGCACGACGAGTCGTCCCCGCATCTGCTCGCCGAGTTCTCCGACGCCGTCGCCTCGTGGGAGGCCGAGACCGGTCGCCCCCTGACGCTGATCGCGGAGTCCGACCGCAACGACCCGCTCACCGTCACTCCCACGAGCGCGGGCGGACTGGGCATGGACATGCAGTGGGCCGACGACGTCCACCACGGCGTGCACGCCTGGATCACCGGCGAGCGGGGCGGCTATTACGAGGACTTCGGCTCGGCCGACGCGCTGGCCACGGTCCTCACGACCGTGTTCCTCCACGCCGGCACGTACTCCTCGTTCCGAGGCCGGGTCTGGGGCGCCCCCGTCGATCGGGACTCGCTCCGGTACGACGCGCACTCGTTCGTGACCTTCCTGCAGGACCACGACCAGGTGGGCAACCGTGCCACCGGCGACCGGATCCACCAGTCGCTGACCGTCCAGCAGCACGCGGCCGCGATCGCCCTGATCCTGCTGGGCCCGGGCACGCCGATGCTGTTCCAGGGCGAGGAATGGGCCGCCTCGGCCCCGTTCGCGTACTTCTCCGATCACGACGACGAGCTCGGCCCCCTGGTCAGTGCCGGACGCATCGAGGAGTTCGCCGCGATGGGGTGGGGCGACGCCGTGCCGGACCCGCAGTCCGTCGCCACCTTCGAGTCCTCGATCCTGCACCACGAGGAGCGGGAGATCGGCGATCACGCCCGCACCCTGGCCTGGTATCGGCAGCTGATCGGACTGCGCCGTACCCACGACGAGTTCACCGACCCGGATCTGCGCCGCACGAGTGTCGAGGTGCTCGCGGAGCAGTCCGTGCTGCTGCGGCGCGGCGGGCTGGGTGTGCTCGCCCATCGCGGCCCCGGCCCGCTCGCCGCGGGCCCTCCTGCCGACGGGATCCTCGCGGCCTTCGGCGACGCGTCCCTCTCCCCTGAGGGTCGGGTCCAGATGAGTGACGCCGGAGCGGCGGTCCTCCGTCTCCGCGCAGAATGAGACGAGCCGGCTGTCACCGGCTCCTCCGACCGGGGCCGCCGAGCAGCGCAGGGACGAGAATCGAGGAGAGGGAGCACATGAAGATCGTCATCACCGACCTGGACCAGGACCGCATCACGGAGGAGCAGGCCGTCGCCGACGCCGCCGGCATCGAGCTGGTCCTCGCACAGGCCCGCACCGAGGACGAGGTGATCGAGGCCGCCCGGGGCGCGGAGGCGCTGCTGGTGCAGTACGCGCCGATCACTCGTCGGGTGCTGGAGGCCCTGCCGGCGGTGCGGGCGGTCGGCAGGTACGGCGTCGGCGTCGACACCCTCGATGTCGAGGCGGCCACCGAGCTGGGCGTCGCGGTGAGCAATGTGCCCGACTACGGGACCGAGGATGTCTCCGATCACGCCATCGCACTGGCTGTGTCCCTGTCCCGCGGCGTCGTCGAACTGGACCGGAACCTCCGTGCGGGGACCACGTCCCTCACCCCGGTCAAGCCGCTGCACCGGATCCGCACCCGCACCTTGGGGGTGATCGGGCTGGGCCGCATCGGGGCGGCCACGGCCCGCAAGGCCCGCGCGCTCGGGTTCGCCGTGCACGGATACGACCCGATGCGCGAACCCGGCACCACCACGGAGGACGGCATCGCCGTGCGCACGCAGGACGAGGTCCTGGCAGGATCCGACGTGATCAGCCTCCACGTGCCCCTGACCGAGCAGACGCATCATCTGATCACCACCGGGACCCTCGCCCGGATGAGGCCGGGAGCGATGCTGGTGAACACCAGCCGGGGCGGTGTCGTGGACACGGCCGCCGTGGTCGAGGCGCTCCGGTCCGGCCACCTGCGCGGGGCGGGACTGGACGTGTTCGAGACCGAGCCGCTGCCGCAGGACAGCCCGCTGCGGGACTGCCCCACCGCCGTGCTCACCCCGCACGCCTCCTGGTACAGCGAGGAATCCGAGACGGAGCTCAAGCGCCGCGTGATCGAGAACGTGGTGGAGGTCCTCGCCGGGCGCACCCCGCGCAACATCCTCAATCCCGAGGTGCTGAACAGCTCGGGCGCCTGAGCGCGCGTCGTACCCTGCCGCCCGTCGGGCGGATCTCTCGTCCCCGAGACGCGGCCCCGAGGAGCGGCATCCGCGGTCGCGCCGAACGCGACCCGGTGTCAGAGCGCGGTGCCCTCGCGCTGATGGGCGCCCTGGGCGGCGCGGACGAGGTCCGCACCGATCGACCCCACCTCGTCGGCCGACCGGCCCGGGGCATAGAGGAACGATCCGATCCCGGCGCCGCCGGCGCCCGCGCGGATCCAGCTCGGGATCGTCTCGGTGGTGATGCCTCCGACGGGCAGGAACGAGGTGCCCTCGGGCACGACGGCGCTCCAGGCCTTCAGCAGGCTCTCGCCCAGGGCGTCGGCCGGGAAGATCTTCAGGTGCCGAGCTCCGGCGCGCAGCGCGGAGAACACGTCGGTCGCCGTCGCCACCCCGGGGTAGGGCGTCATTCCGAGCTCGAGGGAGCGCGCGATGATCTCGGGGTCCGTGTTCGGGGCGACCACCAGTTCGCCGCCGGCGTCGGCGACGCGCTGCACATCGGCGAGGTCCACGACGGTCCCGGCGCCGATGCGAGCGTCGCTCCCGAGCCGCTCGGAGAGGATCCGGATCGACTCGAAGGGCTGCGGGGAGTTCAGGGGGACTTCCAGATGGGCGATGCCCGCCCCGAGCAGGGCGTCACCGATGGCGGGCGCCTCCTGCGGGGTCAGTCCACGGAGGATCGCGATCAGGAGCGGCTGGTGAGAGGTCATGGGGTGATCCTTCCATGAGGGACGGGAGCGAGCGGACCGCGGCCGGTTCGGACACGCGCCGGGCCCGCGCCGGGCCCTATGAACGGCCGGGCACTCAGCGGGCGAGATAGCCTCCGTCGACGGGCAGCACGGTCCCGTGCACGTAGTCGGCGCCTCCGCTGCACAGGAACAGGACGGTCCCGGCGATGTCCTCGGCGCTCCCCCACCGACCGGCGGGGATCCGTCCGATGATCTCGCCATTGCGCTCCGGGTCCTCCCGCAGGGCGACATTGAGCTCCGTGGCGATGTAGCCCGGGGCGACCGCGTTGACGGCGACTCCCCTGCCGGCCCACTCGTTGGCGACGGACTTCGTGAACTGTGCGACCGCCCCCTTGGACGCCGCATAGGCGGAAGCCTTCACCCCGCCGAAGAACGAGAGCATCGAAGCGATGTTGACGATCCTCCCGTGCCCACGCTCGAGCATGGGGCGCCCGAACGCCTGGGTCAGATGCACCACGGCATCGAGGTTGATCGACATGACCTGGGAGAACTCGTCGCGGGGGAAGTCCTCGACGGTGTGGCGCAGATTGATGCCGGCGTTGTTGACGAGGATGTCGATCTCGTGATCGGCGAGCACCGCGTCCACCGCGTCGGCGCGGGCCGCCGGATCGGCGAGGTCCACGCTGAGGCACGTGTGGCCGGGGCCGAGCGAGTCGGTGCCGCGCTGCAGGCCGATCACCCTCGCCCCGGAGGCCAGGAGGAGCTCGGTCAGGGCGCGGCCGATGCCGCGGGTCGAACCGGTGACCACGGCGGTCGCGCCGGTGAGGTCGACGTCGAGGGTTCCGGGATAGGGCATCGGTCTCTCCTGGTGGGGAAGGGGAAGGGGACGGCGAATGGGCGAACGGCCGAACGGGCGAACGGGCTCAGTGGATGTGGGACCCGCCGTTCACGTCGAGGGTGACCCCGGTGAGGTATCCGCCGTCGCGGCCCAGCAGGAAGTGGATGGCTCCGGCGACGTCATCGACGGTGCCGACCCGGCCCACCGGGAGTTCTTGCAGCAGGACCTCCTTGCGCTCGTCGGTGAGACGGCCACCCATGATGTCCGTGTCGATGGATCCGGGAGCGACCGAGTTCGCCGTGATGCCGTACTCGCCCAGCTCGCGGGCCCAGGTCTTCGCGAAGCCCAGCAGCGCGGCCTTCGATCCGGAGTACGCGGCGCGCCCGTAGACGCCGCCTCCGCGCTCGGCGGACGCACTGGAGATGTTCACGATCCGCCCCAGGCTGTGGCGCCGGAAGATCTTCACCGCTTCCCGGGTCACGAAGAACGTGCCGTGGACGTTGACGTCGAACACCCGCTTCCACTCCTCGGTGCTGACCTCGGTGAATGGGGTGGGCGAGGAGATGCCGGCATTGTTGACGACGCCGACGAGCTGCGGCAGCTCCGCATCGACCCGGGCGAGGGCATCGATCACCTGCTGCTCGTTCGAGATATCGACTCCGAGGCCCAGCGCCGGAACGCCGTGGGTCTGCGAGAGCTCGTGGGCGAGCGCTTCGCAGGCCGCCTCGTCGAGGTCCATGACCGCCACGGCCCAGCCCTCCCGTGCCAGGCGGTGGGCGGTGGCGCGGCCGATCCCCCGCTCGGAGGCGGCTCCGGTGACGAGCGCGGCAGGCTGCCGGGGGAAGTCGGAGGCGGGGTACGGGGTCACGGCCATGGGATGCTCCTGATCAGATTCCGGGACGGCGGACGGCCGCCGTCGGCGGGGCAGGACGACGCCCCGCCGAAAATAAAATATGATCCTGAGTCTACGGTCCTGTCCCCCTGATTGTGAAGGAGCCCTCATGGTGCCCCCGCAGACGTCCGTGATCGGTCTGGGCCCGATGGGGCACCCGATCGCCGCCACCCTCCTGGCCGCCGGAGCCGCCCCGACCGTGTGGAACCGCACCGCGCACCGGGCTGACGATCTCGTGGAGGCCGGGGCCCATCGCGCACGCACTCCTGCTGAGGCCGCGGCCCCGGTGATCCTGTCCGTCCTGCCCGATGTGACCCAGCTGCGAGAGCTGCTGGACGAGGGCACGATCGCTGCGTGGGGGGCTGCCGGGGCCCGCCTGGTGATCATGTCGACCAGCGGGCCCGATCCGGTGCGGGAGCTCGCGCAGGACCTCGCCCCGCACGGCATCGGCGTCGTCGACGCCCCGGTCTCCGGCGGGGTCGCCGGGGCGCAGGCCGGGACCCTGTCGATCATGGTCGGCGGCGCCGAGCAGGACGTCGCGACCGTGCTGCCCGTCCTCGAGCTGATCGGGAGCACCATCCTGCATCTCGGGGAGCTGGGCAGCGGCTCGATCGCCAAGCTCTGCAATCAGATCGTCGTGGGAGGCACCCTCGCCGCGCTCGCCGAGGCCTTCGGACTGGCCCGACGCTCCGGCCTCGACGTGCAGCAGCTCATCACCCTCCTGGAGGGCGGCCTGGCCCGCAGCGAGGTGCTCACGCAGAAGAAGGACAAGCTCCTCGAGCGGGAGTACTCGCTCGGCGGGTCCGCCGACAATCAGGTCAAGGACCTCCGCTACGCGACCGACGCCTCCGCACGCGCCGGGCTTCCCACGCGCCTCCTGCCCGCACTGCTCTCCCTCTACACGGAGACCGTGGATCAGGGGAACGGCCAGCAGGATCACACGGTCGTCCAGGAGCTGTACCTGGCCGATCGGGACTGATCGGTCCCGCGTGCGCCCGTGAGCGAGGTCAGCGCAGCGTGCCGGCCGCGGCGGAGGGTCGCCGCACGCCGCTACGCGGCAGGCCCATCGCTCGCGCCCGGGCGCAGCGCACGGTCGGTCACCGCCCGGACGTGAGCCCTCATGGCCGTGCGTGCGGCCTCCGCATCGGCACGGCAGATCGCCTCGAGGACGCCGCGGTGCTCCTGCACGGAGATCTCCGAGTCGTCCACGCCGGCGTCACCGAAACGGCGGAACCGGAGGGTGTGGACCGGGATCCCCTCGAGCGCCGCGGCCAGGTAGGGGTTCCGGGCGGCGCGAGCGATCTCGGCGTGGAAGCTGCTGGAGTGCTCGAGATAGCCCTCGTACTCGTGGAACCGCGCGCCGACGCCCGCAGCGGCGGTGCTCTCGAGGGTTGCGGCGAGCGCCGCGCGCTCAGGTCCGGTCGCCCGTTGAGCAGCGAGCGCGGCGAGCTCCGGCTCCAGGAGCAGTCGGGCTTCCCCCATCGTCCGCACCTGGTCGTCGTCCGGCGGGCGGGTCACCACGAAGCCTCGCATCGGCAGGTACTCCACGAGCTTCTCGCCCGTCAGGAGGTTCAGCGCCTCCCGCACGGGCGTCGCGCTCATCGCGAGATCCCGCGAGAGCGCCCCGATCCTCAACGGCGTCCCCGGGGCGAGCGCGCCGTCCATGATGCGGGCGGCGAGCACGCGCCGCGCCTGCTCGGACCTGGTGCTGCGCACCGCATCGTCCCGGTCCGCCGGGGCGCTCACCCCTCGGCCTCCTGCGGAGTCCTCAGGAGCTTCGTGCCGTCATGGGCGAGCGAGGCGAGCCGGGACAGCGCTCGGTAGTACTTCTTGCGGTAGCCGCTGCGCAGGAGCTCGGCGGTGAACAGGTCCGAGAAGATCTCTGCTCCCTCCGGTGCTCCGCCCGTGGCCGCCTCGTGCGCGGCGGAGGCGTCCTGCTCGGACGTGCTCTCTCCCGCCTGCGCTGCCGCAGCGTCGTCACCGGAGGCGTCGCTGCGCGCGCGGGCGCTCCCCTCGCCGGGCGCGGCGGAGACCAGCACCGGGACCTCGCGGTCATAGAGACGGTCCACGAGCACGACGAACCGCAGGGCATCGTGATGCCGGGACAGGCCGTGCAGCGCGGTCACATGCGCGGTGGAGACCTCATCGATCATGCTCCCGTAGCGGGAGGGGTGCACGGTGGTCAGATGGGCCAGGAGATCATCGAACGCATCCAGCGTCGCCCCGTCCTGGGCGCGGGCGTGCTCACGCACCATGTCCTCGGGCAGCGAGAGGATCTCGGTGACGCCGTCGCGACGGCGGTAGTCCTCTCCGTCGATGCGCAGCACCTGGAACCGATCGGCCATGGCCTGGATCTCGCGCAGGAAGTCCTGCGCGGCGAAGCGGCCCTCGCCGAGCGCATCGGGAAGCGTGTTGGAGGTGGCGGCAACCGCGACCCCCCGATCGGAGAGCTCGCGGATCAGGCGGGTCATCAGCAGTGTGTCCCCGGGATCGTCGAGCTCGAACTCATCGATGCACACCAGCACCGACTCGCCCAGCAGCTCCACCGCGCGCTGGAAGCCGAGCGCGCCGACGAGATCCGTGTACTCCACGAACGTGCCGTACACGCGCTTGCCGTCGACCGCGTGGAAGAGGGAGGTGAGCAGGTGGGTCTTGCCCACGCCGAAGCCGCCGTCGAGATAGATGCCCTGGGACGCCTCGGGCCGTCGGCGCAGCTTCGCGAGGAACCCGCCCTTGGGCCGCCCCAGTCGCGCGGCGAACTCGCTCACGCGCTGCTTGGCCTCGTCTTGGGAGGGGTAGGTCGGATCGGGCACGTAGTTCTCCAGGCGCGCCCGGGCGAATCGCGGCGGCGGCACCAGATCCGCGAGCAGTCGCTCGAGGGTGGGTTCGGGCCGGCGGTCGCAGAGAGCATCGATCACGGCCGCCAGTGTATGTCCGTGGGCGCCTCGACTCTGCTCCGCCCGGTGCGCAGGTGAGGAATGATCGGGGTCATCAGGTTCCTGCGCCCTGCTCTGCGCTCCGCTCTCGACCCGGAGGTCCTCCATGCACCTGCTCTGCCGCGACGGCTCGCCGCTCCCCCAGCCCGAAGCGGTGACCTTCGGCGACGCGGGTGCCCTCGCGCTCGCCGACCTCTACGCGGTCCCTGCACCGCCCTCTGGCACCGTGCACGTGCGCGCCATGATGAACACCACCATCGACGGAGCCGTCCGCGGCGCCGACGGCTCCAGCGGACCCCTGCGCAATCCCGACGACTCCTTCGTCTTCGACGTGCTGCGCGCACTGACCGACGTGGTGCTCGTCGGCGCGGCGACCGTGCGCGCCGAGGACTACGGCGAGCTGGGTGGCCGTGAGGATCTGCTGAGTCCGTCCCGTCGACCCGGAGGGGCATCGCGACCGGCGCTGGCCATCTGGAGCATCAGCGGCGATCTCCCGCCGCTGTCGGCCGACCAGCCCACCTATCTGATCTCCCCGCGCGATTCGGCTGCGGCGGCAGGCCGACGGGCGGGTCTTCCCGCCTCGCAGGTCATCACCGCCGACACCCCCGCGGAAGCGCTCGAGGGGCTGGCCGCGCTCGGGATGAGGGCGGTACAGGCCGAGGGAGGCCCGACCGTGCTCGGACGCCTCGCCGCCGAGGGGCTGCTCGATGAGCTGTGCTTCTCGACAACGCATCGCACCGTCGGCGGAGACTCCTCCCGGGCCATCCACGCAGACGCGCACGATCAGCGCTGGGCGCTCTCGTCCCTGCTGCTGGGCGAGCACGCCACCATCACGCGCTACCGCCGGGTCGACGACGACCACCGGACCGTCTGATCGGAGTCGCCCCACAGCCGGGCTACGAGCTACGAGTTCCGGGCTACGAACTACGAACAGCAGGCGATCAGAGGCGCAGTCCGATCGAGTTCTCGCGGGCCGGGGCAGCGGGGTCCCGCACAGGGATCTCGAGGGCCGCAGCCTCGTCCTCGAGCCCGAGCAGACGCCCGAGATAGCCGGCGAGCAGACGCTCGTAGCGCACCGGGTCCCGGTTCCACTCCCGGGTGTGGGAGGCCCCCTCGAAGGGTTCGAACTCGACCAGGTCGGGACGCATCGCGGCGAGCAGCCGGCTCGGCCCGGGCGGGACGGTCGCATCGTCCAGAGCGTGGAAGAGCTGCGTGGGATGGATCAGATGCTCGGCGTAGTAGTCCGGCGTCATCTCATGCAGTGCCAGGGGCTCGTGCAGACGCACCAGACGCCGGCCCACCGGTGACGTCATCATCCACATCGCCAGGCTCCGCATCGGCTTCGGGGCCTTCAGGGCCGTCGCGTGGTAGATCAGGATGTCCTGCCAGTCCACCGCAGGGGAATCCAGCACCAGGCCCGCGATCCGTTCCCGGTGCGCCGAGCGCACCGACGTGCGCAGCGTGATCCCGCCTCCCATCGACCAGCCCATCAGCACGATGCGACGGGCACCGTGGTCGAGCGCGAACTCGATCGCCGCCTCGGTGTCCTCCCACTCGTCCGCACCCAGGTGGTACATGCGGTCCGCCGACGCCGGCGCGCCGGTGTCGTTGCGGTACGTGATGGCCAGGCTGGTCAGCCCGAGCCGGTGCAGCAGCGGGATCACGCGCAGCGCTTCGCCGCGGGTCCCGCCGTGACCGTGGATCAGGATCGCCCAGGTGCTCTCCTGGCCCGGCACGGATCCGGCATCGACGTCGGGCCGGACCACCCAGGCGGGCATCTGCCCCACGGGCGACTCGATCTCGATCTCCTCGGTCGCCAGGCCGTGCGCGGTGGCCGGGCTGCCGGCCCAGTAGAAGCCGTTGACCGCGGCCTTGTCGACCCTGAGCGGCTCGGCGGTGTCCACCGCGAGCAGAGGGCGCGAGACGGTCCTCGAGGTGGGAGTCCCCTGCACCGGGCCCAGTCGCACATGGGCGGTCCCGCCCGCCTGGCGCACCGCCAGATACCCGTCGCGCACCGACTCCGTGGAGCGGTCCAGGTGGACCCGGTCCTCGAAGACCGCCCGCACCGGGAGATCCGGCCGGTGGCGCATCCCGTGCAGGGGCACCAGCGGCAGCCGGGCCATGACCCGGGCGCCGACCGTGAGCAGGCCTGCGCTGAGCGTGAACATCGACACCGCCCCCACGGCGCCGACGACCGCCGCGCCTGCCCATCTGCCCTGCTCAGTGCGGGGTCCGGCATAGCGGGCCCGGCGTGGGAGAGAGGGTGTCGAGCGGGTCCGGAGCAGGTCGCACGTCATACCGCTCATCCTATGCACGCCGTAGGATCGAGACTGTGAACAGGCGTTCACCGACCGGCGCGGTCCGCCCGCGCCCCGCGAACGATCGCGGCCCCTCACGGGTGCCGCAGAGCGGAGGAATCCACGATGTCCACCGATCCCATCGGCGCACGTCCCTATCCCCTCACCATCAGCGACGAGCAGTGGCGCGAGCGCCTCTCGCCGGAGGAGTACCAGATCCTCCGACAGGGCGCCACGGAGCGCCCGGGCAGCGGTGAGTACGAGGAGGTGCGGCCCGCCGGCACCTACGCCTGCCGCGGCTGCGGCGCCGAGCTGTTCACTGCGAAGACCCAGTTCGACGCGCATTGCGGGTGGCCATCCTTCTACGCCCCGTCCGACTCCGACGCGGTCGAGCTGCTCGAGGACACGTCGATGGGCATGCGCCGCATCGAAGTGCGCTGTGCGTCGTGCGGATCCCATCTCGGCCACGTCTTCGAGGGCGAGGGCTTCGCCACCCCGACCGACGAGCGCTTCTGCATCAACTCCGTCAGCCTGGTCCACAGCGACGACGCCTGAGTGCCCGCGCACCTCGTGGCGTCGGTCTCATCGTCCGGCCGGACGATCCCGGCGCGCCTGTCCACGTCGGGGCCGGCGCGCCGTTAGTCTCCCAGCGTGCCTGTCCATCGACTCCGCTCCGGCGACGACGCCTTCCGTGCCGCCATCGAGGCCATGACCAGTGCGCCGCTCCGTCCGGAGTTCACGTGGCGCACCATTCCTGCACCGTCGAAGATGGCCCCCTCCACCTGGGCCTGCACCGGCGAGATCCTCGTGAAGGATGATGAGCTGGCCTCCGGGCGTCTGGTCATCCTGCACGACCCTGCGGGCCAGGAGTCCTGGGACGGCACGTACCGGATGGTGGCCCTCGTCCAGGCGCAGCTCGAGCCCGAGTTCGCGGTCGAGGCCTTGCTCGGAGACGTCGCCTGGTCCTGGGTGACCGAATCCCTCGAACTTCATGACGCGGATGCCCGGGAGCTCGGATGCACCGCGACCCGCGTCGTCTCCCAGTCCTACGGCGCCCTCGCCTCACGGCCCTCGACCGTGGACGTCGAGATGCGGATCTCCTGGACCCCCGAGGCCGAGGACGACGCCGCGAAGGCCCCGGACCTGGCACCGCATTTCGCCGCATGGACGGCGATGCTCGCAGCGGCCGGCGGGCTTCCCCCTGCTCCGCCCCGCATCGCACCGATCGCTCCCACCCACCACGCGCGGGCACCACGCCCCGAGGAAGTCGGTGACGCTCGGTGAGTGATGCCCCCTCCGTCTCCGATCTCACGGCCCCCCGGGACGGCTCCGTCCCCGTCATCGACCGGATCCAGCCGCTCCTGGCCTGGTGCGACGACGCCGAGTCCGCACCCGATGAGCCCGTGGCCGTGGACGCCGAGCGCGCCTCGAGCTTCCGCTACAGCTCACGCGCCTATCTGGTGCAGCTGCGGACCGAAGCGGCGGGCACCGCGCTGATCGATCCGCTCGCCTTCTCGATGCCGCAGACCCTGCTGACCCTGCTCGGCGAGCGTCAGTGGGTGCTCCACGCCGCCGGCCAGGACCTGCCGAGCCTCGGGGAACTGGGCATGCAGCCGGCGAGCCTGTTCGACACCGAGCTGGCCGCGCGGCTGCTGGGGATGGACCGCGTGGGCCTCGGCGCCGTCGTGGAGGACACCCTCGCGCTGCACCTCGCGAAGGAGCACTCCGCCGCCGACTGGTCCAAGCGCCCGCTCCCTGCCGGGTGGCTCACCTACGCCGCCCTCGACGTCGAGGTGCTGGTCGATGTGCGCGACGTCCTCGCCGAACGTCTGCGGGAGGCCGGCAAGCTCGAGTGGGCGTTGCAGGAGTTCGAGCACGAGCGCCTGCGCGATCACGGACCGACCCGCTCCTCGAGCTGGCGCGGCCTGCACGGTCTCGGCGGTCTGCGCACGCAGAAGCAGCTCGCGGCGGCCAGGGAGATGTGGATCCGACGCGACGAGATCGCCTCCGGGGACGATCTCTCCCCGCATCGGGTAATCAAGGACCGCGATCTGGTGGCCGCCGCGAAGGAGGCCCCGCGGGGCCGCGAGGCCTTCGACCGGGCACTGCCTGCGAAGCTCCGCAAGAAGGACATCTGGTGGCAGGCCGCGCGCTCCGGGATCGAGCTGCCCCAGGCGCACCTGCCCGAGCGCAACGAGCCCTCCTATCCCCCGCCGCACAAGCTCTGGTCCAAGAAGTATCCCGAGACGTGGGAGCGCTATCAGGTGGCGCGAGCCGCTGTCGGCGAACGTGCCGAGGACCTCGAGATGCCGCCGGAGAACCTCCTGCAGCCTGCGCTGCTGCGCCATTGGGTGTGGGAGCACGAGCAGGTGCCCGAGGAGTCTGTCGTGGAATCCGGTCTCCTCGCGCTCGGCGCCCGTCCCTGGCAGGTGGAGCAGGCCGCCCCGGTGATCCACCGGGCGCTGACCGAGCAGAGCTGACGCGGGACCGGCCCCGGCCGGATCAGGCGCTCAGGAGAGGTCCCGGCCCGGACGTGCCACGAACGGGGCATCGGCCGGCCGCAGTGCCTCCGCGTCACGTGCGGACCGCTGGGCCTGCAGTGCGAGCACGCCAACGACGGTCGTGGCGTTGGTCAGCCGCCCCTCGAGCACTCCGGCGACGGCGTCGGCCAGCGGGACCCAGCGGGTCTCGATCTCGGCCTCCTCGTCGGTGCGCTCGAAATCGACCTCCTCCGCACGGAGGGGGACGGCGCCGGTGGCGAGATAGATGCGGATGACCTCGTCGCTGCCGCCCGGACTGGGACGCAGGTCCACCAGCGTGCTCAGCGCCTCGGCACGGTGACCGGTCTCCTCGGCGAGCTCCCGCAGGGCGCCCCGCTGGGGCGGCTCGCCGTCGACGTCGAGCAGCCCAGCGGGGATCTCCCACATCGTGTGCCCGACGGGATGACGGTACTGGCGGATCAGCAGGATGCGGTCGTGATCGTCGACCGCCAGCACGGCGACGGCTCCCGGGTGACGCATGTACTCGCGGTCGAACCGCACGCCGGGGGCGAACTCGACCGTGTCACGCACGATGTCGAACACCATCCCGTGATGCACGGTCTCCCGTGCGCTGACGGGGCGTGCTCCCGGGAGGTCGGCGAGGGATTCGGGGCTGGTCATGTTCTCACTCCTGCTTTCTCACTCCTGCTCGGTGCTGCGTGGGCTCCGGGTGCTCTCGGCCTGCGGGGCGGGCTCACTCGCCTCGGAGCTTTCGTCCGGGCGGATGCTCCCGGTGGCGAGGCTGCTGTCGTCGCCGAGCGCAGGCGTCAGCTGGTCCACCTCGAGCAACCGGGTGGACCGCTGCACGGCGAGGGCCGCGCCGATCAGCCCGGCGAACAGCGGATGCGCTCGGGTGGGCCGGGACCTGAGCTCGGGGTGGGCCTGCGTGCCGATGTAGTAAGGGTGCACGTCCGCATCGAGCTCGACGAACTCGATCAGGGAACGCTCGTCCCCGAGCTCCGAGACTCCTGAGACCATCAGCCCCGCCGCCTCCAAGCGAGCGCGGTAGGCGTTGTTCACCTCGAAGCGATGCCGGTGCCGCTCGGCGACCTGCGTGCTGCCGTAGGTGCGAGCGGCGAGGGAGCCCGCGCGCAGAGCGTGCTGGTAGGAGCCCAGACGCATCGTCCCGCCGAGGTCGGCGACTCCAGCGACAGCATCCTCCTGCTCGGCCATCGTCGCGACGACCGGGTGCGCGGTCCCGGGCTCGAATTCGGTGGAGTGCGCGTCGGCCAGACCGAGCTCGTGGCGGGCGTATTCGATCACCATGGACTGCATGCCCAGGCACAGGCCGAGAGTGGGGATCCCGTGGCGGCGCGCATAGCTCAGGGCACCGACCTTGCCGTCGACCCCACGGATCCCGAATCCGCCGGGGACCACGACCGCCTCGACGTCGCCCAGCTGCGCGCGTGCCCCGTCCTCGGTGGAGCACAGGTCCGACTCGACCCAGCGGAGGTGCACCCGTGCACTGTGGTGGAAGCCGCCGGCTCGGAGTGCCTCGGTGACCGACAGATAGGCGTCGGGCAGATCGATGTACTTGCCCACCACGGCGACGGTGACCTCGTCGAGCGGATGGCGCACCCGTTCCAGGAGTGCCTCCCAGGGGCCCCAGTCCACATCGTGGCTGAGCAGGTCGAGCCGGCGGATCGCGTAGGCATCCAGGCCCTCGCCGTGCAGCACCAGCGGGATCTCGTAGATCGACGACGCATCGGCGCAGGACACCACGGCGTCCAGGTCGACGTCACAGGTGGAGGAGATCTTCGCCTTGACGGAGCTGGGCAGCTCCCGGTCCGAGCGCAGCACGATCGCATCCGGCTGGATGCCGATCGAGCGCAGAGCAGCCACGGAGTGCTGGGTCGGCTTGGTCTTGAGCTCCTGGGAGGGGCCGATGAACGGCACCAGGGAGACGTGCACGAAGAACACGCTGTCGCGGCCGATGTCCTGGCGCACCTGACGTGCGGCCTCCAGGAAGGGCTGGGACTCGATATCGCCGACGGTGCCGCCGATCTCCGTGATGATCACGTCGACGTCGTCACCGGCCCGCGAGCGCATCGACTCCTTGATCGCGTTCGTGATGTGCGGGATGACCTGCACGGTATCCCCCAGGTACTCACCGCGACGCTCCTTGGCGATCACGCCGGAGTAGACCTGGCCGGTGGTGATGTTCGCGTCCGCTCCCAGGCTCTCGTCCAGGAAGCGCTCGTAGTGGCCGATGTCGAGGTCCGTCTCGGCACCGTCATCGGTGACGAAGACCTCGCCGTGCTGGAACGGGTTCATGGTGCCCGGATCCACATTGAGGTACGGGTCGAGCTTCTGCATCGTCACCCGCAGGCCCCGGGACTTCAGGAGCATGCCGAGCGAGGAGGCGGTCAAACCCTTGCCCAGGCTGGAGACCACACCCCCGGTGACGAAGATGTGCTTGGTCACCCCGGGATTCCGGAAGGGCTTCGCCGAGCCGGCCTGCCCGATCCGAGGGAGAGGGCTGGTGCTGTTCCGGGAGCTGCTTGCGCTGGTATCTGCCACGGACCACCAGATTACCAGGACGATCCGTCGGGCAGAAGGATCTCGGTCAGCTGGGCGACGAGATCGCTCGCGCCCGGCAGCTCGCGTGCACGGCGCCGGGAGGCGCTCTCGGCGTGCGAGCGGAGCTGAGGATCGCGGTAGGCCCTGATCGCCGCGGCGAGCGCCCCCGGATCCCCCACGGGCACGAGGTGCGCGGCCTCGCCGGTGACCCAGCGGGTCCCGCCGGCGTCGGTCGCGATGATCGCCCGACCGGCGCGCAGCGCCTCCTGCAGCCAGACCGGCTGACCCTCCCAGCGCGCCGCGGAGACGACGAGGTCGGCCGCTTCGAGCAGTGCGGGGACGTCCTGGCGGCGCCCGAGCAGCTGGACGGGCAGATGCTCGGCACGGATCCGTGCGGACAGCTCGTCGTGCAGGGGGCCGTCACCGGCGATGCGGAGACGGACCGGGATCGGGGCGTGCGCCTTCAGGCCGGCTGCAGCGTCCAGGAGGTCGTGCAGTCCCTTCTGCGGGGCGAGTCGTGCGACGACCAGTATGTCGAGGACGTCGAGGGGTGCGTCGGCGGCACCGGGACGCCGACGCGCGCCCGCGGAGCGGGATCGTCGGCGCTCCCCCGCCGCACGTTCCTCGGCGCGGTCGGCGCGGTCGGCAGGGTCGGCAGGCTCGGCAGGCTCGGCGCGGTCGATGGGCTCGTCGCGCTGCGGTGCCGGGATCACCGCATGGCGCACATCGTCGGCGCCGGCACGTCGTGCGGCCTCGGCGAGGTCCGGGGAGACGGCGAGCACGGTGTCTGCACGTCGAGCGATGACGCGCAGCAGCGCAGCGCCGATCCTGCGCGTCGCCCGCGAGCCGATGGTGCGGTTGTGCAGGGTCACGGCGAGCAGCGCCGCCCCGTGACGGGGCATCGCGAGGGCGGCGAGAGCCCCGGCGCGCAGGCCGTGAGCATGGACGGCCACGGGGTCAGGGGCCGTGCGCATCGCCCGTCGCAGGGTGCGGACCGTGCGAAGGTCGGCGAGCAGGTGGGGACGTTCCTGGATCTGCACCGGCGCTTCGCGGATGTCGACGCCGGCCGCGGTCAGCTCCTTCAGCTCCTGATCGACGTGGGCCGCGAGGCCGCCGCTCGCGCGGGGGCGCACCAGGATCACGCTCATCTGTCCCCCTCCTCACGTCGCGGGAGGGCGACGCCGCCCGCGGGCCGGCCCACGGACCGTTCTTCGGGCCGGTCTGCGGCCTGGACTTCGGCCCGGCGCCCGATGTCGTCCTCACTGCGGCGCCCGGAACGTCGGCCCCGCCGGAACCGATTCAGGATCGACAGGCTGAACTGCGGATCCGCGGCCGCCATGACGGCACCGGCGAGCAGGGCTGCCACGGCACCGGAGGCGATGCCGGAGGCCACGGCGCCGATCTCGCTGGTGTCGGTGGTGACGAGCCATTTCCCCAGCAGCATGCCGGGGATGCCGCCCACCAGGAGTGCGATCGGGGTGAGGATCGCGGCCCGACGGACGCGCGGCAGGTCGCCGCTGGGTTCGAGGATGTCGGAGAGCCGCGCGAGTCCCACCAGTGCGGAGAGCGCCATGCCGATGGCGATCGTGATGCCGAAGGCGGTGGAGGCCTCGGCTGCGGATCGCGTGGGGCTGGGGATCACCAGCAGCAGGATCAGCACGGCGGAGATTCCCCAGCCGACCGAGCCCACCAGAAGGGCGTCGCGCGCTCGCAGCGCGGCCGACAGGATCCGCGTGCACTGGATGGCGACGGCGTAGCCGGCCAATCCGAGCGCGAGCGCGGCCGACGTGGAGCCGACGCCGGTCGCACCGGCCCGGTCGATCAGCCGGAAGAACTGCTCCAGGGCGGGGGACCCGGCGAACAGCATCGCGCCGCCGATCACGGCGACGACCATCACCGTGCGCACCGAGTCCGAGGCGACCCGGGCGAAACCGGTCATGTCCCCGACGAGCCGGAGCTCGGACAGGTGAGGGAACACCGCGGTGACCAGAGGGACCACGAGGACCGCATAGGGCAGCAGGTACAGCGCCTGGGCGTACTGGAACACGGGCAGTGTGCCGGTGCCGCCCGCTCGCATCGCAAGCAGCAGCACCAGGCCGAGCACCAGCTGCTGCGCACCGACGGCGCCGAGTCCTGCTCCGCCGAGTGCGAGGGCGCGACGCCCGTACTGCGGCGGCATGACCATCGTGGGGCGCGGGCGCAGGCCGGAGCGCAGGGCGGCGATCACCACGGGGAACGCCATGACCGCGACACCGGCGGTCGTGCCCCAGCCGAGCCAGCCGATCGCCGCTTCGCTGATGGTGGTGCTGGTCGCCACGGGCGGCACCAGCCACGAGTAGACGCGGTAGGAGATCATCACCACGAGGGAGGAGATCAGCGGCATCATCGCGGGCCACAGGAAGCGCTTCCGGGCCTGGAGGTACGCGGCCAGGACGACTGTGATCCCGTAGAGCGGCAGCTGCAGCGCGAAGATGCGCAGCAGGACGGCTCCGAGGTGGACGGTCCCGGCGACGGACTCCTCCGTGGACAGCAGGAGTCGGGCGAGAGGTTCCGCGAAGGCGATGACGATCGCGGCGAGCAGGGCGGTGCCCAGCAGCGTCCAGGTGAGCAGTGCGGAGACGATCTGATCGGCCCGTGCGGCGCCGTCCCTCCGGTCTCTCCGTCGGGGCAGTTCCTCCATGCCGGACGAACCCGCCCGCGGGGCGCGCGACGCGGGCACGGCAGCGCCGGCATCGTGAGCACGGGCCTCGGCGCCGTCGGCTGCGGGGTCGACAGGACCGGCGTCGGCAGAACCGGCGTCGGCAGGATCGAGGCCCGTCTCGTCCAGGACTGCGGTGTCGAGGTCGGAGGGGTCGTCCACGTCCGGCGCGTGCCGGGTGGAGTCCCGCTCGGGCACGAGGCCCGCGATGAGCGGGACCACGACCGCCGCGAGTGCGCCACCGGCGACGATCTCGAAGAGGACGTTGGGCAGGAGGTTCGCCGTGGAATAGGCGGTGCCGACGTCGCCGGCGCCCACGCTCGCCCCGAAGACGAGGTAACGCACGAATCCGGCGATGCGGGCGACCACCGTGATCACGAGGATCAGCCCTGCGCCCCGCAGCACGGCGCGACCGATGCCCGAGCCGGCGGGCCCCGGGCGGCGTCCGCTCTCGGCGGCGTCCGCCGCCACCGATCCGTCCCTGGACGGCCCCGCGTTCATCGGTCCTCCCCGGTCTCGGCCGGCGCACTGCGCCGTCCCCAGGCGTCGACGGTGCGCAGGGCCGGCGTGGAGTCGATGACGGCGCTGAAGGAGACTCTCTCGCTCGCCAGGGTGAGCGCCACGACGACGCTCAGCAGCGCGAGCCGAGCGGGCACGGACAGCGCGCGGGCTGCGGAGACGCCCACGGCAGCACCGAGGATGTTCGCCCCGGAGTCCCCGAGCATCCCGTGCTCGCGCAGATCGGCGGGAACTGCGAGCAGCCCGGGGATCAGAGCCGCGAGGGCGAGATCACGGGCGCTGCGGGAACGGGGGCCCGTCCCATCAGCGCCGACGGTGAGAGCAGCGGCGGCCGGCAGCGCGACCTTCAGGGCCCGGCCGGGGCGGAGGTCCAGCAGATTCGCGAGATTGGCGCACCCGGCAGCGAGGGCACCGTCGGCGAGCACCATGGCCCCGGAGCGTGGTGCGGGAGCGGCGGCCGCGCCGACCAGAGCCAGCACCGGGATCCCGAGCGCCTTGGCCGCGCCGGTCGTGAGCCGGCCTCGGCGCAGTGCGCCGAAGTGACCGCGAAGACCCTTGGAGACCGCGCGCCCGGCGCGGCGCTGATGCGGTTCGAGCACGTCATCGACGAGGCCGAGGGCCCCGATCCCGGCGAGGACCGCGCCGTCCGCGCGGCCGGGGCTGCGCAGGGCGAGCAGGCTGACACCGGCGACGACCGCAGCGCCTTCCCCGAGGCTCACGCTGCGGCCGGAGAAGTTGGTGCGGCGCAGTTCGGTGCGCAGGGCGGTGAGCAGCCCGTCGGGCGCGGAGGGCTGCGGCAGAGGCTGTGGGCTCATCCCTCTCCCCCGCCGTCGGACGCTCCGCCGCCGTCACCCGACTGGTCCTCGGTGGAGGCGTCCTCGACGCCCTGGGTCTCGGGCAGGGCCGGTAGGCGGTCCTCGGCGTCGGCCGTGGTGCCATAGGCGCCGCTGCCTCCGCGGGACTGCTCGATCAGCGCCAGCACCGACAGGACCGGCCCGTCGGCCTCCTGCAGCCGGTCCGTGGTGGAGAGCCCCTGGAAGTCGGCATCGCCCCGCACCGTCCGCAGGATGCCGGTGGAGGCATCGTTGTCCGGCGTCGCGGCCGAGACCACCGCAGGGACTCCCGTGTCGCTCAGGGTCGCGAGCAGGGAGGTCTGCGTCGCCTGGAGGCTCTGGGCGCGCTCGGCGGCGACCGTCTCGTCCTCGCCCTCGTCGGTGAACGACTCCGGGGCCGCGGCGGCGAACAGCACCGCGTCGACCTCGGCGGGCAGCTCGCCGTCGATGGTGACCAGCTGCTGCTCGGTCAGCGCCTGCCAGACCTGGGTGCGCAGCTCGGGCGAGAGCTCCTCGCTCGCGGACGGTGTCAGCAGCACGACGACCACCTGGGCCAGCTGCTCCGAATCGCTCAGGTCGTCGTCGAGCACGGAGGGCGCGACGGAGCGGATCTGCTCGATCGCATCGGTGCGCTGCTGCTCCTGGCCGGGCTCCCAGAGGTTCTTCTGCAGAGCGATCTTCACGCTGGAGGAGGCGCCGGCGTCCTCGAGCAGGGCGAGGAGTCGATCGGTGTCGGGTCGCGTCGAGGCGTCGTCCGTGAGGACGGCGACCTGCTTCCCGGCGAGGGTGCCGGAGACCAGCTCCGGGCCGACCTCGGAGACGAACGAGCCCAGCTGGTCGTTGCGCGTGGCGAGCTCGTCGGACTGCGTGCGCAGCTGGTCCTTCTCGGTGCGGAGCTGCTCGACCTGCCCGGCGAGCTGGTCGCCGAGGTTCTCGCGCAGAGGTCCGGCCCCGAGCACGATGCCCACGGCCAGAGCCAGGAACACGGAGATCAGGGAGACGAGATGATAGCGGAAATCGATCACGGGGTCGGGACCCTCCTACGACCCGGTGGCCCGGGGTGAGAACAGCAAGGTGAACCAGGACAGCAGACCATCGAGGCGGGCGCCGATGATCTGGACGAACGCCTGCCCGCCGGGAGTGGCCCAGAGCGCGACCGCGAGGGCCGCGAGACCGGCCAGTGCGAGCAGCACCAGCTGGAAGGTGGAGATCCTCTGACGGTACAGGCGGGAGACGCCCTTGGCGTCCACCAGCTTGGACCCGATGCGCAGGCGGGTGAGGAATGTCGAGCTCATGCCGGCGCGGCCCTTGTCGAGGAACTCCTCGAGGGTGCCGTGGGTGCCGACCGCGACGATCACGGAGGCGCCCTTCTCGTCGGCCAGCAGCATGGCGATGTCTTCGCTGGTGCCGGAGGCGGGGAAGAGCACGACCTGGTCGCCGAGGCCGAGGTCCTCGAGGCGTTCGGCGCCCGGGGCACGGCCGTCGCGATAGGCGTGGACGACGAGCTCTGCGCCGCTGCGCAGAGCGCGGTCGGAGACCGAGTCCATGTCCCCGATGATCATGTCGGGCCGGAACCCCGCGTCGATCACCGCGTCCGCGCCGCCGTCGACGCCGATGATTACCGGGCGGTTCTCCCGCAGGAAGGGCCTCAGCGTGGCGAGGTCCTCCTTGTAGTGATAGCCGCGCACCACGATCAGGACCGGGCGCCCGTCGATGGTCGTGCGCACCTCCGGCGCACCGATGCCGTCCAGCAGCAGGTCCCGCTCCCGCAGCATGTACTCCATGGTGTTCTGCGCGAACAGCTCCAGCTGCTCGGACAGCCCCTCGCGGGCGATCTGCTGGGAGACCATGATCGTGGCGTCGTCCTGCGCAGTGCCCTCGGCGATGACGGCGTCCTCGCACAGCACCTGGCCGCCGGACACGGTGATCGTCTGCCCGTCGCGCACCCCCTCGAAGACCTCGTCGCCCAGGGTGTCGACCAGCACGATGCCGGCGTCGACGAGGATCCGGGGCCCGGCGTTCGGATAGCGCCCGGAGGTCGAGGCGGACACGTTGAGCACTGCCGCGGGGCGACGCTCGACCAGCGCTTCGGCCGCCACCCGGTCGATGTCCTCGTGATCGATGATCGCGATGTCACCGAGGGCGAGACGCTTGGTGAGGTCCTTCGTGCGCTTGCCGAGCCGGGCGGTGCCGATCACCGCCGACTGCTTCGTGCTCATCGCCGGCGCCCCGTCCTGGCCGTCGTGCTGGCGGTCGTCGTGCCGGCGGTCTTCGTGCCGGCGGTCTTCTCACGGGCGTCCTCCAGCAGCTCCTCGGCGTGCGCGAGAGCGACGTCCGAGGCGGCGTCGCCGGCGAGCATCCGGGCGAGCTCGCGGATGCGTCCGGGACGGTCGAGGGTCTCGACGGTCGAGCTGGTGACGCCTTCGGTCGAGGTCTTCACGATCTGAAGGTGCGTGCTGGCATGCGCGGCAACCTGCGGCAGATGCGTGACGACGATGACCTGGGCGTGGCGAGCGAGCCGGGCCAGGCGCTGGCCGACGGCGAGAGCGGCACGGCCGCCGATCCCCGCGTCGATCTCGTCGAAGACGAACACGGGGGCCGCGGTACGGTCGCTGCGCGAGGAGGACAGGGCGACCTCCAGGGCGAGCATCACGCGGGAGAGCTCACCGCCCGAGGCGGCCTGGGCGACGGGCAGGTGCTCGGCGCCCGGGTGGGGTGCCAGCAGGATGGCGACCGCGTCCCGTCCGTGCGAGCGGTGGGCCTGGGCGGAGACGTCGACACGGATCGTGGCGTCCGGCATCTCGAGATGACGCAGCTCCTCCTGGACCGCGGTGGACAGGGCCTCCGCGGCGGCGGTCCTGGCCTCGGTGAGAGCGTCCGCGGCCGTATCGAGCTCGCCCTGCAGCGTCTCGAGCCGGGCCGCGACCGTCGCCCGTTCCTGCTCCGCACCCTCGAAGCGGTCCAGATCGATGGCCGCACCGCGGGAGGTCTCCAGCAGGGTGCTGATGTCCTCCGCCGGGCCGTCGGCACCGGGCAGCATGGCGCCGAGGTCGCGGACCAGCACCGTCAGCTCGTGCAGCCGTTCGTTGGCCTCCTCGATCCGTCCGGGTGAGGCGTCGATCTCCTCGGCGTAGCGAGTCATCTCCGCAGCCAGGTCGGACAGCTCGAGGCGAGCGGCGTCGAGCCGCTCCACGAGCGGGTCCAGGGTGGTGTCGGTGCGCGCGGCCCGGCCCAGGGCCTCCCCGGCGATGTCCAGCAGCGGACCGGCGGCGGGACCGTCGTCGTCGCCCACCAGGGCGAGGACGGCCTGGGTCGCGGCGCCGCGCAGCTCCTCGGCGTTGCCCAGCCGCTCGAGCTCGGCGCGCAGGGCGTCGTCCTCCCCCGGCTGCGGATCGGCCTGCTCGATGCGTTCGAGGGCCTCACGCAGGGCGGTGCCCCGGCGTTCGCGCTCGGCCAGCAGCTCGTCGAGCTCGGTGAGCTGCTCGGTGAGCTCGGTGCGCTCGCTCCAGATCTCCCGGTGGCGCTCCACCAGGGGCCCCACCTCGGCGGTCGCGAAGCGATCCAGCGCGATGCGCTGGGCATCGGGGTCGCGCAGCCGCTGCTGGTCGGACTGTCCGTGGACGGTCACGGCCGTCCCCACGAGTCGGGAGAGCGTGCCGATGGGCACGGGGACCCCGCCGATCTGGGCGCGGGAGCGCCCGTCGCGGGTCATCCGCCGCACCACGAGGACCTCGCCGTCGTCCTCCTCGGCTCCCAGCTCGTCCAGCGCAGCGGCGAGCTCGTCGTGCCCGGACATCGCCAAAGTGCCGTCCACCGTGCTCGAGCCACTGGTGCGGCCGCGGTCCAGGCGGCCGCCCAGGAGCATGGTCAGCCCGGTGACGATCATCGTCTTGCCCGCGCCGGTCTCTCCTGTCAGTGCCGTGAAGCCGGGACCGAACTCGAGCATGGCGTCATCGATCACGCCGATATGGCGGATGCGCAGGGTGGACAGCATGAGTACCTCTCAGCTCCTCAGCGACGACGAGGGCTGCGACCCCGCCAGCCGACGACCGGGAGCTGGAACTTCTCGACGAGTCGGTCGGCGAAGGGCGTCGCGCTCAGACGGACGAGGCGGACGGACTGGTCGGACAGACGGGCCTCGACACGCATTCCGGCGGTGATCTCGGCGGTGCGGCGGCCATCGAGGGTCAGGATGCCGTCCTCGCGGTTGTCGAGGGTCATCTCGATCGCGGCCTCCGAGGAGCGGCCCAGCAGCAGAGGGCGCGCGAAGAGCGCATGCGCGGCCAGCGGGATCAGCAGCATCGCGTCGACCTCGGGCCAGATCACGGGGCCCCCGGCGCTGAAGGCGTAGGCGGTCGAGCCGGTGGAGGTGGACATGACCACGCCGTCGCAGCCGAACGAGGAGACGGGGCGGCCGTCGATCTCGATGGCGACGTTGATCATCTTCAGACGATCCGCCTTCTCCAACGACGCTTCGTTGAGCGCCCAGTGGTGCTCGATCGCGTGGTCCTCGTCGTCCAGCACCTGCACGTCGAGAGTGGAGCGCTTCTCGATCTCGTAGTCGCCGTCCAGCAGGCGGGCCACCGTGATCGAGAGGTCCTCGACCTCGCTCTCGGCGAGGAAGCCGACGTGGCCGAGGTTCACGCCGTGAACGGGGACGTCGGCCTCGCGCACGGCTTCGAGCGCGCGCAGGATCGTGCCGTCGCCGCCCAGGACGATGCCGAGCTCGACGAGATCCGCGGCGGAGACCGCGTCCAGCACGTCGACCCCGCCGTTGGTGAGGAAGGTCAGCAGCTTGGGCGGAGCGAAGTCCTCGGGCAGGGAGAGGATCTCGTCGACCTGCTCGTCGACCACCACACCGCGCACTCCGCGGCGGGCGAGCTCCTCGAGCACCCGGAGCATGGCGCCCAGGGCGGCCCGACGGCCGGTGTGCACGTACAGGAGGAACCGTCGCATGCGTCATACCTCCTGGTCGGCGTCGTGGATCGCACGGTGGCGGGACTCGTTCCCGCGCACGGCGTTCTCGATCATGTCACAGGCCTCGGCGTCGAGCGCGCAGGTCACGCCGGTGGGGCGCAGATGCAGGAAGTACTCGCGGTTGCCGTCCTGGCCCGGCAGCGCGCTGGAACCCACCCCGCACAGGCCGAGCCCGACCTGCGAGGCTGCCGCGGCGACTCCGCGCACCGCGTCGATGCGCGCGGCGGGGTCAGTGACCACGCCCGTGCGCGGGAGGGCCGTGCGTCCCACCTCGAACTGGGGTTTCACCATCACCAGCAGGTCCCCGCCGCGCCGCACGACGCTCCCGAGGGGTGCGATGACGGTCCGCAGGGAGATGAACGACAGATCAGCGACCAGCAGGTCGACGGCAGGGCCGACGAGCTCCGGCGTGAGGTCGCGCACGCTGGTGCCGTCCAGGACAGTCACCCGCGTATCGCCGCGCACATGCGCGGCGAGCTGATCGTGCCCGATGTCGACGGCGAGCACCGACAGCGCGTCGCGCCGCAGGAGCACGTCGGTGAATCCTCCGGTCGAGGCGCCCGCGTCCAGGCAGCGTGCCCCCGACGGGTCCAGACCGAGTTCCTCGAGCGCGCCGATGAGCTTGTGCGCGGCGCGCGAGGCGTACTCGATCCCGTCGGGGACATCGACCACGAGCAGCTCGGCCTCCAGCGGGACCGGGATCGAGGCCTTCGCCGCCGGCCGACCGTCGATCCGTGCCCGACCTTCCTCGATGATGCGCCGGGCGTGGCTGCGGGAGCGTGCGAGCCCCGCCTCGAGGAGCGCGAGGTCCAGTCGCCGCCCGTTCACCGGTCGGTGGGGTGCTGCTCGGCGCCGTCGCGCCCCAGGAGGCGCCCGCTCCACGCAGCGTCCGGGCAGCGCACGGCGAGCAGCGCGAGGATCGCGCGCAGCGTGCGCGGGTCCTCGAGCTCCCCGCCGAGGACGATGTCCCCGTCCTGCCAGGAGGCGTGGACCGCCCCGCAGCGGGAGCGGTCGTCCTCGACGACGGGCAGCACGAAGGGTGCGGCGATCTCCGCGAGGTCCGGCAGGATGAAGCGGGGCCGACGCACGGGGTCCGCGCGCAGGGCTGCGTCGATGCCGTCGACTCCGGTCAGGACCAGCACGGAATCCATGCCGGCCCGCACCGCACCCTCGATGTCGGTGTCCAGACGGTCTCCGACGATGAGCGGACGACTCGCGTCGTGGTCCCGCGCGGCGACGGTGAACATCCCGGGTTCGGGCTTGCCGGCGACGTCGGGCACCGCGCCGGTGGCGTGACGGAGGACCGCGACCATGGAGCCGTTGCCGGGTGCGAGACCGCGCTCGGTGGGCAGGGTGGCGTCGATGTTGGTGGCCATCCAGCGGGCTCCGTGCCGGATCGCGTAAGCGCCCTCGGCGAGCATCGACCAGTTCAGGTCCGGGGTCCAGCCCTGCACGACGGCGACGACGTCCTCACTGTCCGTGGTGACCGGTGCGAGGCCGACCTCCTGGATCTGGGCCGCGAGGCTCGGACCTCCCACCACGAGCACCTTCGCACCGGGCTCGAGATCGTCTGCCAGCAGACGCGAGGCCACCTGCGGGGAGGTCACGAACTCGTCCGGCTCGGACGGGACGCCGACCGTCGCGAGATGGTCCGAGGCCTGCTGCGGCGTCCGCGAGGCGTTGTTCGTCGCGAAGACGACGGTACGGCCGGCGTCCCGCGTCTTCTGGACGGCCTCGGCGGCATGCGGGATCGGCACGGCCCCGTGCATGAGCGTGCCGTCCAGGTCGAACAGCAGCGCGTCATAGAGGTCGAGCAGTGAGGGTGCGGGACGACGCATCACGCCTGCTCCTCACTCGGCTCGGACTCGATGTCACTCCGGGCGGCGGGAGGAGCGCTCTCGGTCTCATGATCGCTCGCGTCAGCTGCTGCGTCGGCTGCCACCGCCTCGGAGTCCTGGGCCGAGCCGTCGGTCGAGCCGTCGGTCGAGCCGTCGTCCGAACCGTCGGCCGAGACGTGGTCCGCCGCGGCATCATCGGTCTCCTGCACGTCGTCCGCCGTCGGGTCGTAGGCGTCGAGCACGGAGACCGACTCGTCATCCTCCCAGGTCGGCTCCGGCGCGAGCGCGGGGCCCGGTCGCCCGAGCCGCTCAGCGGCGTCGGTGAGGTGCTCGGTGTCGGCATCCGCGGCAAGGGTCAGCCAGCGGGTGGACTCCTCAGGTCGTTCGGCGCGCTCGAGCAGGTCCGCATAGGCGACCCAGAGGCGCACCTGCCAGTGGCCGTCCACCTTGTGGCGCAGCGCCGGGATCTCGAGCGTCCGCAGAGCGGTCTGGATGTCACCGGTATCCGCGTAGGCGCCGGCCACCACGATCATCAGCTCGATGGCAGCGGAGACGCTGAGCGTCGATGCCTCGTCCGACGCCGCCAGATCCAGGGCCCTCTCCGGACGGCCGAGGCCGCGCTCGGAGTCGGCGATCAGGGGAAGCACATCGGTGCGGCCGGTGATCCTCAGCGACGTGCGCAGCTCCCGTGCCGCAGTGCGGAAGTCACCTGCGCGGTAGGCGAGGATCCCGTAGGTCTCGCGCACCCCGCCGACGCGACCGCCGATGCGCGCGGCGAAGCGGGCATGGGCCTGGGAGGTCTCGGGATCGGTCTCCTCGAGCAGATAGGCCGCGACCAGATGCTGGGCGACACGCTCCGCGGTCTCCTTGCTCAGTCCGCGCAGCTCTCCGCGGATCTCCTTGTCCAGTTCCCTCCCGGTGACGCCTTCGGGGATGCGCGGCTCGAAGGGGCGGTCCGCGCGTGCTTCCTGGCCCGGGCGGTTGCTCCGGCGGTCATCGCGCACGCCGGCCGAGCGCGTGCGGTCTTCGCGGTGCGGCCGATCGTCACGGCGCGGGCGGTCGTCACGGCTCGGGCGGTCGTCGCGGCGCGGGCGGTCGTCACGGCTCGAGCGGTCGTCCCGACCACGCGTCGGGCTCTGCCCGGCCCCCGACCTGTACCCGCCCGAGCGGTTCTCGGACCGGTATCCGTCGCCCCGGGAGTCGCCACGGAACGCGCCGCGATCGCCGCCACGAGCGCCCGTCCCTGAGCTCTGGCCGCGACGGTCATCGCGCGAGGACGAAGGGCGCGCGGAGCGGGAGTCCCGCTGATCGGGCCGGGAGGCGCCTGATGAAGCCCCACGTCGAGCGCCGTCCTCGCGGTTGACGCCGTTCCGAGGCCGGTCCGCACGATTCCCGCTGTAGCGCTGTGCGTCATCACGAGACGGGCGACCGCGGTACTCTCCCCGGCTGCGGGGCTCGTCGCCGGCGGGGCGGTACGAGCGCTTCTTGGCAGAACCCGACTGCTCGGTGCCGGAGCGCGAACGCTCATCGCGGCCGCTGCGGCCTGCACTCGTCTCGTAGGGTCGACGCGAGGCGGGCGAGTCTTCGCCACGTCCTCGAGGGGGGTAGCTCGACCGGGGACCGGACGAGCGGTCGTCATATCGCCGGCTGCCCCGGCTCCGGTCGCCGTGCCCGCGTTCGCTCTCGCTCTTGCTGTGCTCAGCCACGTGAATCGTCCGTCTCAATCTGTTCGCCCTATGCCGTTATCAATTGCCCACCTTAAGCGGTCCCTGGGATGAGACCGACGAGTAGATGATGATCCGTGACTGCTTTCACCGGACAGGACACGGACTCGTCACGAGCAGGTGCGACCGAGCACAGGGCCAGATGCCCACCGCTCCACCAGAGACGCAGGACGTCCCCATCCCGCGGCACCCATCCGTAAGGCGGCAGAGCCGGGGCGAATCGCAGGTTCCACGGCCGGGGATCACTTCGCAGACGCCAGCACACCGCGCAATCGCACGCACGCGCTCGTGCCTTCCCGCAGACCACGCGCAGAGGACAGGACCATGCACCATCCAGGAGCAGCGCCATGGACTCGCCGAACGCCGAGCTTCCCTTGCGCGCACCGGGAAACCCACGCACTCCGGACTTCGTCAGCGCTCGGACCACGCTCGGGAGAGACACGGAAGGGAAGGCGCCACGGACAGGCACGTCGACGTTCCGTTTTCGGGCGTGAAAAAAGGGAGTGGGAGGAGCGAAACCCGTGAAGGTCTCCAGCTCACTCCCACTCCCACAAAGATGTCCGGCGGCGACCTACTCTCCCACACCCTTCCGAGTGCAGTACCATCGGCGCAATCGAGCTTAGCTTCCGGGTTCGGAATGGAACCGGGCGTTTCCTCGACGCTATGACCGCCGTAACACGACGAGACTCAACCAGACCTCAACACCCACCACCCCCTACGGGACGATCAGTGTTCAGGAGTTGTTTCTCCAGAACCACACAGTGGACGCGAACAGCAGCAAACAAAAAATGTGTTGTTAAGTCATCGGCCATTAGTACCAGTCAGCTCCACACGTTGCCGTGCTTCCACATCTGGCCTATCAACCCAGTCATCTACTGGGGGCCTCTCACACCCGAAGGTGTATGGATATCTCATCTTGAAGCAGGCTTCCCGCTTAGATGCTTTCAGCGGTTATCCCTTCCCAACGTAGCCAACCAGCCATGCTCTTGGCAGAACAACTGGCACACCAGAGGTCAGTCCATCCCGGTCCTCTCGTACTAGGGACAGGACTTCTCAAATATCCAACGCGCGCAGCGGATAGGGACCGAACTGTCTCACGACGTTCTAAACCCAGCTCGCGTACCGCTTTAATAGGCGAACAGCCTAACCCTTGGGACCAACTCCAGCCCCAGGATGCGACGAGCCGACATCGAGGTGCCAAACCATGCCGTCGATATGAGCTCTTGGGCAAGATCAGCCTGTTATCCCCGGGGTACCTTTTATCCGTTGAGCGACACCCATTCCACAATGGAGTGCCGGATCACTAGTTCCTGCTTTCGCACCTGCCCGACATGTCTGTCTCGCAGTCAAGCTCCCTTGTGCACTTACACTCAACACCTGATTGCCAACCAGGCTGAGGGAACCTTTGAGCGCCTCCGTTACTCTTTAGGAGGCAACCGCCCCAGTTAAACTACCCATCAGACACTGTCCCTGATCCGGATCACGGACCGAGGTTAGGAATCCAAAACGACCAGAGTGGTATTTCAACAATGACTCCACACTCACTGGCGTGAATGCTTCCCAGTCTCCCACCTATCCTACACAAGCCGTTCCGAACACCAATATCAAACTATAGTAAAGGTCCCGGGGTCTTTCCGTCCTGCTGCGCGTAACGAGCATCTTTACTCGTAATGCAATTTCGCCGAGTTCGCGGTTGAGACAGTGGAGAAGTCGTTACGCCATTCGTGCAGGTCGGAACTTACCCGACAAGGAATTTCGCTACCTTAGGATGGTTATAGTTACCACCGCCGTTTACTGGGGCTTAAATTCTCAGCTTCGATCCGAAGATCTAACCGGTCCTCTTAACCTTCCAGCACCGGGCAGGCGTCAGTCCGTATACAGCGTCTTACGACTTCGCACGGACCTGTGTTTTTAGTAAACAGTCGCTTCTCCCTGGTCTCTGCGGCCCTCGGAGCTCTCACTCCTCGGGCCCCCCTTCTCCCGAAGTTACGGGGGCATTTTGCCGAGTTCCTTAACCACGATTCTCTCGAACGCCTTGGTATTCTCTACCTGATCACCTGAGTCGGTTTAGGGTACGGGCGACCGTATTCGTCACGCTGGAACTTTTCTTGGCAGTACAGGATCACTCACCTACGCCCATACGGGATCCCCATCACGTCTCACCCAATACGGCACCGCATTACCGGTGCTCGGGCTGCACGCTTAGACGGACTATTCCATTAAGTCCGCGGAAGCTACCTCTCTGCGTCATTCCTCGCGCTGACCTACTACAACCTTGGTTCCCAGCCTCACCAACCTCCACACCCCGAAGGGTATGGGGAAAGCTCGGGTGGTTAGCATCAGCTGCCTCGGTATGGGTCCTCCTACGATCGGTTCGGGAATATCAACCCGATGTCCATCGACTACGCCTGTCGGCCTCGCCTTAGGTCCCGACTAACCCAGGGCGGATAAACCTGGCCCTGGAACCCTTGATCAATCGGCGGACGGGTTTCTCACCCGTCTTTCGCTACTCATGCCTGCATTCTCACTCGTGCAGCCTCCACCACTGGGTTCCCCCGCGGCTTCGCTGGCTGCACGACGCTCCCCTACCCATCCAGACACAAAGTCTGAATGACACAGCTTCGGCGGTGTGCTTGAGCCCCGCTAAATTGTCGGCGCAGAATCACTTGACCAGTGAGCTATTACGCACTCTTTCAAGGGTGGCTGCTTCTAAGCCAACCTCCTGGTTGTCTCAGCAACTCCACATCCTTTTCCACTTAGCACACGCTTAGGGGCCTTAGCTGATGTTCTGGGCTGTTTCCCTCTCGACTATGAAGCTTATCCCCCACAGTCTCACTGCTACGCTCTCACGTACCGGCATTCGGAGTTTGGCTAAGGTCAGTAACCCGGTGGGGCCCATCGCCTATCCAGTGCTCTACCTCCGGCACGAAACACGTAACGCTGCACCTAAATGCATTTCGGGGAGAACCAGCTATCACGAAGTTTGATTGGCCTTTCACCCCTATCCACAGGTCATCCCCTCCATTTTCAACTGAAGTGGGTTCGCGCCTCCACGCGGTCTTACCCGCGCTTCACACTGCCCATGGATAGATCACTTCGCTTCGGGTCTAGAGCCGGCGACTGAACGCCCCGTTCAGACTCGCTTTCGCTACGGCTACCCCACACGGGTTAACCTCGCCACCGACCACTAACTCGCAGGCTCATTCTTCAAAAGGCACGCCGTCACCCCTCAAGGCTCCGACGGATTGTAAGCGCACGGTTTCAGGTACTATTTCACTCCCCTCCCGGGGTGCTTTTCACCTTTCCCTCACGGTACTTGTCCGCTATCGGTCAAGAAGTAGTATTCAGGCTTACCAGGTGGTCCTGGCAGATTCGCACCGGATTTCACGGGTCCGGTACTACTCGGGAACAGCGTCACGCCATGAACCAGTTTCGTCTACGGGGGTCACACCCTCTACGCCGTCGCACTCAACACGACTTCGACTACCAGAACACGTACACGTCGGACCGCCGGCAGACGACCCAGACACGTCCCACAACCCCTGACCTGCAACCCCTGCCGGGTATCACACAGACCAGGTTTAGCCTCCTCCGATTTCGCTCGCCACTACTCACGGAATCACTATTTGTTTTCTCTTCCTGAGGGTACTGAGATGTTTCACTTCCCCTCGTTCCCTCCACACCACCTATACATTCAGTGGCGGGTACCGCGACATGACTCGCGGTGGGTTTCCCCATTCGGACATCCTCGGATCACAGTTCGGTTGTCAACTCCCCGAGGCTTTTCGCAGACTCCCACGTCCTTCGTCGGCTCTTCTTGCCAAGGCATTCACCGTGCGCCCTTTAAAACTTAGGCAACACACAAAGACACAAAATCTTCAAAATTGCTTACAATGATGCTCGCGTCCACTATGTAGTTCTCAAGAAACAACCCCACACCAACACCAGCCCGCATACACGGCACCAGCATCAGGGAGGACCAGCCACACATCCCCGACTCCCCCAGCCACCACAGTGACCAAGCAAACCGAGAACTGCGTGCAGCCTCATAACCCAATAGCGTGTCTCCACCTCGAACCACCCGGCAACCCCTCGTTCCACACCCCCGAAGAGGTCGTACTAGAGAAGCCACACCGACTGGTGAAGCGCCTATCCGTTGATGTTCCACCCTTGAGCAACCACCCCCACCACACTCGGGCAGGAAAATGGCCACCATAATTGGTGATGCTCCTTAGAAAGGAGGTGATCCAGCCGCACCTTCCGGTACGGCTACCTTGTTACGACTTAGTCCCAATCACCGATCCCACCTTCGACAGCTCCCTCACGAGGATGGGCCACTGGCTTCGGGTGTTACCGACTTTCGTGACTTGACGGGCGGTGTGTACAAGGCCCGGGAACGTATTCACCGCAGCGTTGCTGATCTGCGATTACTAGCGACTCCGACTTCATGGGGTCGAGTTGCAGACCCCAATCCGAACTGAGGCCGGCTTTTTGGGATTCGCTCCACCTCACAGTTTCGCAACCCATTGTACCGACCATTGTAGCATGCTTGAAGCCCAAGACATAAGGGGCATGATGATTTGACGTCGTCCCCACCTTCCTCCGAGTTGACCCCGGCAGTCTCCCATGAGTCCCCGCCATTACGCGCTGGCAACATGGAACGAGGGTTGCGCTCGTTGCGGGACTTAACCCAACATCTCACGACACGAGCTGACGACAACCATGCACCACCTGTGAACCAGTCCGAAGAAAGCCACATTTCTGCAGCCGTCCGGTCCATGTCAAGCCTTGGTAAGGTTCTTCGCGTTGCATCGAATTAATCAGCATGCTCCGCCGCTTGTGCGGGCCCCCGTCAATTCCTTTGAGTTTTAGCCTTGCGGCCGTACTCCCCAGGCGGGGCACTTAATGCGTTAGCTACGGCGCGGAAAACGTGGAATGTCCCCCACACCTAGTGCCCAACGTTTACGGCATGGACTACCAGGGTATCTAATCCTGTTCGCTACCCATGCTTTCGCTTCTCAGTGTCAGTAATGGCCCAGAGACCTGCCTTCGCCATCGGTGTTCTTCCTGATATCTGCGCATTTCACCGCTACACCAGGAGTTCCAGTCTCCCCTACCACACTCTAGCCTGCCCGTACCCACCGCACGCCCGAGGTTGAGCCTCGGGTTTTCACGGCAGACGCGACAAGCCACCTACAAGCTCTTTACGCCCAATAATTCCGGACAACGCTTGCGCCCTACGTATTACCGCGGCTGCTGGCACGTAGTTAGCCGGCGCTTCTTCTGCAGGTACCGTCACTCTCGCTTCTTCCCTACTGAAAGAGGTTTACAACCCGAAGGCCGTCATCCCTCACGCGGCGTCGCTGCATCAGGCTTTCGCCCATTGTGCAATATTCCCCACTGCTGCCTCCCGTAGGAGTCTGGGCCGTGTCTCAGTCCCAGTGTGGCCGGTCGCCCTCTCAGGCCGGCTACCCGTCATCGTCTTGGTGAGCCATTACCTCACCAACAAACTGATAGGCCGCGAGTCCATCCCCCACCGAAAAACTTTCCAACAACCACCATGCGGCGGAAGTTCATATCCGGTATTAGCCACGATTTCTCGAAGTTATCCCGAAGTGGGGGGCAGGTTACTCACGTGTTACTCACCCGTTCGCCACTAATCAGACCGAGCAAGCTCGGTCGTCATCGTTCGACTTGCATGTGTTAAGCACGCCGCCAGCGTTCGTCCTGAGCCAGGATCAAACTCTCCATGAAAACATAGAAAAAATCCTGACAAACAACAAACAACCAGCATATAACTGCTGTATCATCCGTTAAAATTTGCCATCAAAATAATGGCATCAACAAACAGACACGCTATTGAGATATCAAACAACACGCGCACTCAGAACTCCGAGCCATCAGGCTCTTTGCTCCGGGGCAACCCTTATAACTTAGGGGTTCCGGTTCTCCATGTCAACTCGGAGGGAAGTGATCCGCGCCTCGCCGATCTCCGGAGAGATCCTCCGTGCCTGGTCAGGAGTGGAATCTCGGGACAGCCTCTCGGCCGCTCCTCGTTCCCGTTCTCCCGGGCACAAGGAAGAACATTACGCAGATCCAGTGGCGGCGTCAAGCTGGAACGGCCCTTCCGGCGGTGTCCTGCGCCACACACCGGGCCACCTGGACGAACACCCTGGTCAGGAGCTCATCTCGGGCCACCGTCGCCGTCCAGGGCGTCCGTGCCGGCGCGCTTGCTGCTCGGCGGCGTCCCACCGCGCCCGCTCAGCGCGGGGGCACGACTCCTCGGTGGAGGGCGACGATCCCCCCGGTGAGGTTTTGGAACTGGGTCCGCGCCAGTCCGATGGCCTCCATACGGCGGCGCAGGGTCTCCTGGTCCGGCCATTCGAGGATCGACTCCGCAAGGTAGTCGTAGGCCTCTGCGCTCGGGACCACCCGTCGTGCCATGGCCGGGAGCGCGCGCAGCAGGTACTTCTCGTACGCCTTGCGCCCGACGCGCGATGTGGGAGTGGAGAACTCGCAGACCACGACCCGCCCTCCGGGCCGGACCGCACGGACCATCTCGGCCAGCGCTCGCTCCGGGGTCTGCACGTTGCGCAGTCCGAAGGAGATGACGGCTGCGTCGAAGGAGCCGTCAGCGAAGGGCAGGCTCTGGGCGTCCGCTCCGATGAACGGCACCGGCGCCCCGCGGCGTCTGCCCTCGGTCATCATCCCCAGGGAGAAGTCCGCGGCGACCACCCGAGCACCCGCCCGCGCGATCGCCGTCGACGAGGTCCCGGTGCCGGCGGCGAGATCGAGGACCTCGTCCCCCGGCTGGATGTCGAGCGCGTCGACCATGGCGCTCCGCCACAGTCGTACCTGGCCCAGTGCGGCGACGTCGTTGACGAGGTCGTAGCGCGTCGCGATGCTGTCGAACATCCCGGCGACGTCGTACGGCTGCTTGTCGAGATCTGCTCGGGTCATGCTCCGATCCTGCCATGTGCACCGTCCCACGACGGACCGTTCTCGAGGGACGGCCGCTCCCCTGGCAGGATATGAGGCGGGGCCGGCGGATTCGCCGTCGGCACCGGTCCACGCATCACGAGGAGTTACCGATGTCCGATGCCCGCACCGCTCGAGCCGATACGATCCGCGGCCTGTCGATACCCCAGGAGATGCTTCCCGGGGACGGTCGCTTCGGTTCCGGTCCGTCCCGCATCCGCGACGCTCAGATGGAAGCCCTGAGCTCGGTCTCCCGCACGGTCATGGGGACGTCGCACCGGCAGGCGCCCGTCAAGCAGTACGTCGGCCGCATCCGTGCCGGGCTGCGCGAACTCTTCTCGCTGCCCGAGGGCTACGAGGTCGTTCTCGGCAACGGCGGTTCCACGGCCTTCTGGGGCGTCGCCGCCTGCGGCCTGGTCGAGCAGCGCGCTCAGAACCTGGTGCTCGGGGAGTTCTCGCAGAAGTTCGCCACCGAGCTCACCGCCGCTCCGCACCTCCGGGAGCCGGAAGTCGTCGCCGCGACGCCCGGCGCGCTCCCGGTGCCTGTCGCCCGGGACGACGTCGATGCCTACGCGTGGCCGCACAACGAGACCTCGACGGGTGTGATGGTCCCCGTGCAGCGCCCCGAGGGCGCCCGGCCCGATCAGCTCGTGCTGGTCGACGCCACCTCGGCCGCCGGCGGCGCGATGGTCGACATCACCCAGACCGACGCGTACTATTTCGCCCCGCAGAAGGCATTCGCCTCCGACGGCGGGCTGTGGCTGAGCATCCTCTCCCCCGCCGCGATCGAGCGTGCCGAGCGCCTCGCCGCCGACACTTCGCGGTGGATCCCCTCGTTCCTCTCCCTCACCAGCGCGATCGACAACTCGCGCAAGGACCAGACTCTCAACACCCCGGCCGTCGCGACCCTCGTGCTGATGGCTGAGCAGATCGAGTGGATGCTGGAGCAGGGCGGCCTGACGTGGGCGGACTCCCGCACCCGCACCACCAGCGGCATGCTGCAGGACTGGGCCGCCCGCCGCGACGAGGTCACGCCGTTCGTCACCGACCCCGGTGCGCGCTCGCAGGTCGTGACCACCCTGGACGTCGACGACGAGATCGACGCGACGGCCCTCACGACAGTGCTGCGACAGCACGGCGTCGTGGACGTGGAGCCGTACCGCAAGCTGGGCCGCAACCAGCTGCGCATCGCGACCTTCCCCGCCGTGGGCGAGGAGGACGTGGCCGCGCTGATCGCCGTCCTGGATCACCTGCTGGACCAGAGCGCCTGACCTCCTCCTGACCGCAGTGCATGCAGTACATGCAGTGCGGCCTGCGGGCGAAGGGCACGAGCACGAGGGCCGGACCACCTCCGCGGTGGTCCGGCCCTCGTGCAGGCAGCCGGCGGTCGGTCGGTGCACCGGTGGTCCGCTCGACCGGGACAGCACCGGCGGGCCTGAGGGTGTGCTCAGTCCGGTGACGAGAAGAGGGTGTCGCGCAGCAGTTCGGTCGCTGCCCGCAACGATTCCTGCTGGGCAGGTCCGGCCGCTTCGATCCGGGAGCGGAGCCAGGCATCGCGCTCGGCACGGCCGCGCACCACGACCTCCTCGCCGATCGTCGTGAGGGTCACCTGCACCTGCCGGCCGTCGCCCGGATGCGCCACGCGGTCCACGAAGCCGGCTGCTTGGAGCCGCCCCAGGAGTCGTGTCATCACCGGTGGACTGACGTGTTCGAAGTCCGCCAGGGTGCCGGGCGTCGACGGACCCGTGCGCTGCAGATAGGCGAGCACGGAGTACTGGGAGGCGGAGACGTCGTCGGATGCCGTGCGCGCACGCAGGACCCGTGAGGAGACCAGCAGGACCCGGCGCAGATCGGCCGCGAGCTCGGCGACCTCCTCCTGCGCCGTCTCCTCGGCAGCGCTCGGAGGCGGCGCTGCGTCGACCGGGTCCTGCCGCCTCCCGGGGCTCACAGCAGGAGTCCCTCGATCGCGCCCCGCAGGAAGTAGGCGATGAAGAGGGCAGCGATCACGTACATCAGCCAGTGCACCTGGCGGGCCTTGCCGCGCACCACCCGGATGAGCACGTACATGAGGAACCCTGCTCCCATGCCCACGGTGATGGAGTACGCGAAGGGCATCAGGATGATCGTGAGGAACGCCGGGATCGCGACCTCGACATCGGTGAAGTCGATGTCCGTCACCTGGGTCATCATGAGGAAGCCGACCATCACCAGTGCGGGCGTGGCGGCCTCGTAGGGCACGAGCGCCACGAGCGGGGACAGGAAGGTGGTCGCGAGGAAGGCGATGCCCACGACCACGGAGGCGAGACCGGTGCGCGCTCCCTCGGCGACTCCCGAGGTCGATTCGACGAAGCTGGTGTTCGAGGAGACGCCGCCGACACCGCCGGCGATCGCCGCGATCGAGTCGACCACGAGGATCTTCTGGGAGCCCTCGATCTCACCGTCCTCGTCGACGAGGTCGGCACCGGACGCCACGGCGACCATCGTGCCCATGGTGTCGAAGAAGTCCGCCAGCAGCAGGGAGAAGACGATGACGATCGCGCCGATGCCACCGGCTGCGGTCACGCCGCCGATCGGGTCGACGGTGAACAGCGTGGCGAAGTCGGGGGCCTTGATCGGGAACTCGGTGAGAGCGGGGACGTTCATCGCCCAGCCGCCCGGATTGCCACCGGCACCGGACTCATCGGCCGGGGAGAATCCGCCCAGGTGCAGGACCCGCTCGAGGACGATCGCGAGCACGGTCGCCACGACGATGGCCAGGAGGATCGAGCCGGGCACCTTGCGCACCCACAGCACGAACATCAGCAGCAGGCCCACCACGAACACCAGCGTCGGCCAGCCGGTGAGCGAGCCGTCGTTGCCCAGCTGCACCGGGGTGCCCGACGCGGTGGTCACGAACTTCGCGTTGAACAGGCCCAGGAACGCGATGAACAGGCCGATGCCGACGGCGATCGCGGTCTTGAGGAACGGGGGCACGGCGCTGAAGACGGCTTTGCGGAAACCGGTGAGCACGAGCCCGAGGATGACGACGCCCTCGAGGAGCACCAGACCCATGGCCCCGCCCCAGGTCATGCCGGGCAGCGGCACCACCGAGTAGGCCACGTAGGCGTTCAGCCCCAGTCCGGTCGCCAGGGCGAGTGGGAACTTCGCCCATGTGCCCATGAAGATGCTCAGCAGCCCGGCGATCAGGGCGGTGCCCGCAGCGACCGCGGCGAGGTTGGGCTCCTCCCCTCCTCCGAGGAACCTGCCCGTCGAGTCCGGCACGGTGCCGATGATCAGCGGGTTCAGCACCACGATGTAGCACATCGAGAAGAACGTGACCAGGCCACCACGGATCTCGCGGGCCACGCTCGAGCCGCGTTCGGAGATCTTGAAGAAGCGGTCGAGACCGTTGCGGGGCGCCGCTGTCGCGACGGGGGACGGAGACGAGGAGGAGTCTGCCTTCTGCATGGGAATGATCGTATCCGCCCGGTCGCGGCGCGGCCCCTCCCTGCTCCTCCCGTCAGCTGTGAGGTACGACCGGGTTCTGTGCCGCGAGCGAGTGCTGGAACCGGTAGTAGTCGCTGAGCTCGAGCTGCGAGGCGGCCGCCTCGTCGATCACGACGAGGACCTCCGGATGCAGCTGGAGGCTGGTGGCCGGCCAGCGGGCGCTGATCGCTCCCTCGACGAGCTGCGCGACCGCCGCGGCCTTGCCCTCCCCGGACGCCGTGAGCACGATGCGCCGGGCATCCCTGATCGTGCCCAGGCCCTGGCTCAGCGCGCGCACGGGCACCTCGGAGACGTCACCGAAGAAACGGGCGTTGTCCTGGATGGTCCCCTGGGTCAGGCCCACGACATGCGTGCGGGAGGCGAGCGAGCTGCCGGGCTCGTTGAAGGCGATGTGGCCGTTGGAGCCGATGCCGAGGATCTGCAGATCCACGCCGCCGGCCTCGCGGATCTTCTCGTCGTAGGCCGCGGCCTCGGCCGCGGGGTCCTCGGCGCTGCCGTCCGGCGAGACAACGGCGGCGTCGTCGATGTCGATGTGCGACGTGAAGTTCTCGCGGATGAAACGGTGGTAGCTCTGCTCGTGCCCGGCGGCCAGGCCCACGTACTCATCGAGCAGGAAGGCCCGGCTGCCGGCGAAGGAGAGCCCCTCCTCACGATGGCGACGGATCAGCTCCGTGTACGCCGGGACCGGCGAGGAGCCTGTGGCCAGGCCGAGCACGGCGCCGGACCCCGCGGCCCCGCGCAGGGTGCTCTCGATGGCGTCAGCGACCGCCTTCGCGCCCTCGGAGGCGTCGGCGACGATATGGATCTCCATGCGGTCCTGCCCTTCCGGCCGTATCCCTCCGCGCGGGATGTTTCCGCCTGCGGATGGTCGACCCTGCTCGTTCAATGCCAGGAACGATCATACTCGGTCATTCGCGATGAGCGCGCCCGCGTCAGCCACGAGCACCGCATGACGAAGCACTGCCACGACGAAGCACCGCCACGCCTCGCGTGACGGTGCTTCGTGGTGCCTGCGGGCGGGAGGAGGCGATCAGTCCGCGCCTCCCGGCCGGATCACTTCTTCTTGCCGGAGTTCGCGGCGTACTCGAACGCTGCGCGAGGGGTCGAGGACTGCGGGATGCCCACGATGTCCCGACGCGAGATCAGGTTGCTCGCCCACCCGGCGATGACGGCGGCCTTCCGGCCCAGCGTCGGCATCGCGTAGACGTGGTAGGCGCGCGCCATCGCCCAGGCCGGGAGCCCGCGGATGTCGAGCTCCTTGTCGGCCACGTTGAGGCGGCCGACGCCCTTGTACATGCCCAGGGTCGCCATGACACCGAGGTTCTTGTGGTAGTAGTCCACCAGCGGCCGGCCCTGCACAGAACGGGCGATGTTGTCGGCGACGCGCTTGCCCTGCCGCACGGCGTGCTGGGCATTGGGCGGGCAGAACTTGCCCTCGCCGGACGCCAGGTCCGGGACGGCGGCGCAGTCGCCACCGACGAAGACGTTCTCGAGCGGGCCGTCGGCGCCGTTGACCCGCAGATCGGCCAGCGCCTCGAGCTTGCCCATCATGGGGCCGCGCTCGGTGATGACCGGCAGATCGGAGGACTCGTCGTCGGAGAGCACCGGGTTGGGCTTCACGCCGGCGTTCCAGACCAGCAGACCGGTCTCGAACTCGTCGCCGTCGCTGGTCTTGATGAGACCGTCCTCGGCCGAGTTGAGGAAGGTCTCGAGCTTGACCTCGATGCCGCGCTCGCGCAGCTGGTTCAGCACGTACGCGCGCTGGTCCTCGGTGAGCTCGGGGAACACGAAGGGCGCCGCGTCGATGAGCACGAAGCGGATGTCCGACGCGTGCAGATCGGGGTAGTAGCGCAGTGCATCGCGCACCATGTCCTCGGTCTCTGCGATCGCCTCGCCACCGGCGAAGCCGCCGCCGATGAACGTGAAGGTGAGCAGACGCTTGCGGATCTTCGGATCCTTGGTGGAGGCGGCCTCGGCGAGGTTCGCGAGGATGCGATCGCGAACGGTGATCGCCTCCTCGACCTGCTTGAAGCCGATCGCGTTCTCCGCGAGGCCCGGGATGGGCAGCAGGCGCGGGACGGAGCCGAGACCGACGACGAGGTAGTCGTAGGAGATCTCGAGCTGCACGTCCTCCTCGATGGTCACCACGACGGTGTTCTCCGCACTGCGGATCTGCGAGACAGCACCGGTGACGACCTTGGCGCCCGCGAGCACCTTGCGCAGGGGCGCGAGGACGTTGCGAGGATCGATGCTGCCCGCGCCGACCTCGGGGAGGAAGGGCGCGTAGGTCATGTACGGGCGCGGGTCGACGACCGTGATCGCGACCTCCGTGCCGAGCGTCTTGCGCAGATCGGACGCAGTCGTCAGGCCGACGGAACCGCCGCCGAGGATCAGGACATGGGGCTTACCGCCGAAAGTGGTGTTCATGGACCACAGCCTAGAACCGAGGAGCCCTGCTGACAAAAACGACGCGCTCCGTGGACGCGCTCCGTGGACACTTCTGCGACGGTCCCGGCGGGCTCTGCTCCGGGGAGGCGGCGGCCCGGTATCAGGGCTGGCGGTCCAGCAGGTCCCGCGCGATCCCGTCGAGGATGTCGTGCTCGCTGGTGCGGGTCCGGGTGATGCCGGCCGCCGCAGAGACCCGCTGGACGATCCGCGCCCAGATCAGAGCGCCCGCGCCGATCACGTCGATGCGCCCGGGGTGGATGATGCGGTGCGCGGAACGCTGCTCGCGGGTCATGCCCAGCAGCTCGTGACAGAGGCGGGTGACGTCCTCGACGGCGAGGGCCGCCCCGTGTGTGAGGTCGGGTCGGTATTCCTCGTGGCCCTGGGCGACGGCAGTGACGGTCGTCACGGTCCCGGCGACACCGATGAGCACGGTCGCCCGGTCCAGGGGGACCTCGGCGGCGGCGAGATCCAGGAGCTCGTCGATGTCCGCAGTCGCGGACGCGATCTGCTCGGCCGACGGCGGATCGCTGACCAGGTGGCGCTCGGTCAGCCGGACCGAGCCCATGTCGAGGCTGATGCGGTGGGTCGGAGTGGTGGTGCCGAGCACCAGCTCGGTCGAGCCGCCGCCGATGTCCACCACCAGCCGCGCTCCCTCGTCGGGCAGGTCCGGGAGGGTGCTGACCGCTCCCAGGAAGGAGAGCGCAGCTTCCTCCGCGCCGCTGATCACCTCCGGCGTGACGCCGAGGATCTCGCGGATCCCCTCGATGAACTCGTCGCGGTTCGAGGCGTCGCGCGTCGCGGACGTCGCCACGAAGCGCACCGCGCCGGGTGCCACGCCGTGCTGATCGATCAGGCGCCGGTAGCCGCGTGCGGCCTCCAGGGTGCGCTCGATCGCGACCGGGTCGAAGCGTCCGGTGCGGTCCACCCCGAGTCCCAGGCGCACCATCTCCAGGCGTCGCTCGAGCTCGACGACCTCGCCGGTGCTCTCGTCCTGACGGACGATCAGCAGTCGGATCGAATTCGTCCCGCAGTCGATCGCTGCGACGGGCGCGCTCATCGGCCCTCCCCCGTTCCTGCCGTCTCCTGCGTCGTTGCGTGCAGCTCTGCGGTCCCGTCGACGTCCGCATCGCACCGGCACACCAGCTCCGGAAGCACTCCGTCGATCGTCGCGAGGACCTCGTCGGCCACCGGGTTGATGCCAGGCCCCTCGGCGAGGGCCTGCCCGGCCACGGCGTGCAGGCACTTCACGCGGGTGGGCATCCCGCCGGCGCTCACGTGGCGGACCTCCTCGGCGTCACCGATCTCGGCCCGCCGGGCGAGATAGCGCTCGTGCGCCCGCTGGTATCCGGCGGCCAGCTCCTCGTCGGCGGCGAGCCGCTCGGTCAGGTCGGCCATCGTGCCGGTGGCCTCGATGCGGGAGATGTCCAGCGTGAGCCAGGGCAGCGTGAGGTAGAGCGAGGTGGGGAACGGAGTGCCGTCCTCGAGCCGCGGGGACGTGCGCACCACGGCCGGGCGGCCGCAGCCGCAGCGTCGGGCGATCGAGACCACCCCGCGCATGTCCCGGCCCAGCTGACCCCTCATCACCTCGAGATCGTGCTCTGTCGCGGGAGTCTCGTAGGGAAGGGGCGGGAGTGCAGTCACTGGTCGGCGTCCTGATCGGTCGAATCGTCGGCGGGATCCTCGTCGGAGACGTCGTCGTCGGTCGAGCCGGTCTCGTCGGGGATGTCCTCGGGGGTCAATCTGCTGGAACCCTCGACGCTCTTCCAGAGCGTCGAGAACCACTCGCCCTCCTGGGCCTGCTCCGCGGCCTGCTCGGCCTCGGTCTGCGGGACGTCGTGCCCGGAGGTGTCGGTGAGCCGGTACTGGGTCTCCCCCGGCATCGCGAACAGCAGCCGCTCGCGGGCGCGGGTGGCGACGAACGCGGGATCCTCCCAGCGGGCGACCTGCTCGCGCAGGGTCTCCACGTCCTTCTCCTGGTTCCCGACCTGGGTCTGGAGCTCGGAGAGCTGCTGGCGCTGGGCCACATAGGAGTTCACGGTGGGAACGAGCGCGGCGAGGGCGATCACCACCAGTGCCACCAGGGCCAGGGTGCGCCGGGTGATGGTCACGCCGGGGCCGTCCTGCTCGGGGCCGCGCGGCGCCGTGCTGCGGGGCCGGGAGGCCGACGCCGGGCCTCGACCACGCGAGCCCGCGGCGTTCTTGGTGCCGTGGCGCGAGGAGGCGGAGGCGGACCGGGCTCCCGGTCCTGCGGCCGGTCGTGCTCCGGGGCGACGGGCCCCGGACGCAGCGACCGGGCGCCTCGCTGATCGCGGGGCACCCGGTCGTCTGCTGCTCATGCTGAGAGGCTACAACGTCCTGCTGGACTCTCCCGAACTCTTGTGAGCTCTCAGGCGGAGAAGCGCGGGAACGCGGAGGCGCCGGCGTAGCGCGCGGCGTCGTCCAGCTCCTCCTCGATGCGCAGCAGCTGGTTGTACTTCGCCACTCGCTCGCCGCGGGCGGGAGCGCCCGACTTGATCTGACCGCAGTTCGTGGCCACGGCGAGGTCGGCGATGGTGGTGTCCTCGGTCTCACCGGAGCGGTGGGACATCATCGCCTTGAAGCCCGCGCGGTGCGCGAGGTCCACGGCGTCGAGGGTCTCGGAGAGCGTGCCGATCTGGTTGACCTTCACCAGCAGCGCGTTCGCGGAGCCCTCGGCGATGCCGCGGCCCAGACGCTCCGGGTTGGTCACGAACAGGTCGTCGCCGACGAGCTGGACCCGGGCGCCGACGCGCTCGGTCATGGCGTTCCAGCCCTCCCAGTCGTCCTCGTCCAGCGGGTCCTCGATGGAGACCAGCGGGTAGGCGTCCACGAGCTCGGCGTAGTAGTCGATCAGCTCGGTCGAGGTCTTCTTCTCGCCCTCGAAGAGGTACGAGCCGTCCTCGAAGAACTCGGAGGCGGCGACGTCGAGCGCGAGGGCCACGTCCTTTCCGGCCTCGTAGCCCGCCTTGCCGATGGCCTCCACGATCAGGTCGAGCGCGGCGCGGTTGGACTCGAGGTTCGGGGCGAAGCCGCCCTCGTCGCCGAGTCCGGTGGCCAGTCCGCGCTCCTTGAGCACGGACTTCAGCGCGTGGTAGACCTCGGCGCCGACGCGCAGCGCCTCGCTGAAGGTCTCCGCACCGATCGGCGCGATCATGAACTCCTGGATGTCGACGTTGGAGTCCGCGTGGGACCCGCCGTTGAGGATGTTCATCATCGGGACGGGCAGGATGTGGGCGTTCGGGCCGCCCACGTACTGGTACAGCGGCACGCCGGCCGAATCCGCGGCGGCACGGGCCACGGCGAGGGAGACGCCGAGGATGGCGTTCGCGCCGATCGCGCCCTTGTTCGTGGTGCCATCGGCCTCGAGCATGACCTGGTCGATCGCGCGCTGCTCCTGGACGTCCATGCCCAGGATCTTGGGCTGGATGTCGGTGATGACCGCGGAGACGGCCTCTTCGACACCCTTGCCGAGGTAACGGGACGAGTCGCCATCGCGACGCTCGACGGCCTCAAAGGCGCCGGTGGAGGCGCCGGAGGGCACTGCGGCGCGAGCCACGGTGTCGTCGGAGAGGAGGACCTCCACCTCGACGGTGGGGTTGCCGCGGGAATCGAGGATCTCGCGGGCGTGAACGGCATCGATCAGAGCTGCCATGGGCTGTTCCTTCCTTCAGGAGAAGTTCGGTCACGTCCGGTCGGCGCTGACCGTCCGCCGACCATCCTAGGCGGTTCTGGGCCGGAACGCCGCCGACGCCCGACCTGCTGCTCTCCCCGCCGCTCTTCCTGGCACTCTCCCTGGTTCCTCGCGGGTGCGGTGCCCGGGGGCGTCCGACGGGTGCCAGGGACGTCAGTGCGAGTCGGGACCGGCCTCGATCATGCTGCGGGTGCGGGCGAGCAGGGCACGCAGAGCGGTCTCGGGATCGTCGTCCCGCGCCTCGGCACGCACCGCGAGATCGAGCAGGTCACGGCCCAGGTCGGCGCCCCAGTCGGCGCCGTCGGCCGCGGCTGCGGCCTCGTCAGCGGCGGCGAGGAGCTCGTCGAGCCGGCCCTCGGAGCGGGCACGGTGCACGACCTTCGCCGCGGTCTGCAGCGAGGGCAGGTCCACGGGGATGCCCTCGAACCAGACCGGGCCCTGGGCAGCGATCGCTCCGGCCGCCTCGCGCTCGGCGGCCTTCACGGCGTGCCACTGAGCGACGATCTGCCCGACGTCCCCGCGGTCCTCGAGGGCGCGGTCCCGCCGCTCGCCGAAGATATGGGGATTGCGCCGCTCCATCTTCGCCGTGAACGCGCGCGCCACATCGTCGATGTCCCACGCCGGATCGGCCTCCTCCCCCACGCGAGCATGGAAGAGGATCTGGAACAGGAGGTCGCCGAGCTCGTCGCGCAGCGCCTGCGGTCCATGGGCCCCGGGATCGTCGATCACCTCGAGGACCTCGTAGGTCTCCTCGAGCAGGTACCGGGCCAACGAGGCGTGGCTCTGCTGATGGGTCCACGCGTCCCCGTCGGCGGCCCGGAGCGCCTCCATCACCTCGACCGCACGCAGCAGGGCGCTCCCGCGCGGCGCGGGGGCCTCCCCGGCGCCTGCGGCACCTGCTGCGTCGGCGGCGTGAGCGCGACGCGTGCCATGGACTGCACGCGCTGCATCGTCGGGAGCGGTCGCGGGAGGCTGCTGCGGATCGGTCACGGGAGCGAGGCTACTTCGCCTCGCCCTGCACCGTCGGCCGGGAGATCGAGTCGGCCGCCGAGGGGATCAGCGTGCGCATCACCTCGCGCGCCCATTCCAGCAGCTCGTGGTCACGCAGCTCCGTGCCCCCGAACCGTGAGGTCATGGGCCGGGGCACGAGCACCTGGCGGGTGGCGGGCTTCAGCATCGTGCCCGGGTAGAGGCGCTTCATGCGCATCGCGGCGGAATCCGGGACCTCGAGGTGGGCGAAGCGGATCATCTTGCCCTGTGCCTGCACCTCGTCGATCCCGGCGCTGCGGGCATCGATCCGGAAGCGCGCGACGTCCAGGAGCACCTCCACGGGCGCCGGCGGCGTGCCGTAGCGGTCGGTGAGCTCGGCGCGGATCTGCTCGATCTCGGACATCTCCCGCACCGCGGACAGCTTCGAGTAGGCCTCCAGGCGGAGCCGCTCGGAGCCGATGTAGTCGTGCGGGACGTGCGCATCCAGCGGGAGCTCGACCCGGATCTCCTTCTCGGGAGCGGAGGATTCACCGCGGAACGCCGCCACGGCCTCCCCCACCATCCTCACGTACAGGTCGAAGCCGACCCCGGCGATGTGCCCGGACTGCTCGCCGCCCAGCAGGTTGCCGGCGCCGCGGATCTCGAGATCCTTCATCGCCACCTGCATGCCGGCACCGAGATCCGTGTTGGTCGCGAGCGTGGTGAGGCGATCGTGCGCGGTCTCCGTGAGCGGCTTGGACCCGTTGTAGAGGAAGTACGAGTAGGCGCGCTCGCTCGAGCGGCCCACGCGTCCGCGCAGCTGGTGCAGCTGGGAGAGGCCGAACTTGTCGGCGTTCTCCACGATCAGGGTGTTCGCGTTGGCGATGTCCAGACCGGTCTCGACGATCGTGGTGCACACCAGCACGTCGAAGTCGCGCTCCCAGAAGTCGATGATGACCCGCTCGAGCTGGGTCTCGTTCATCTTGCCGTGGGCGACCTGCACTCGGGCATCGGGCACCAGCTCGCGCAGGTGCGCGGCGACCCGGTCGATGTCCTCGACGCGGTTGTGGATATAGAAGACCTGGCCCTCGCGCAGGAGTTCGCGACGGATCGCGGCGGCGACCTGCTTGTCCTCCTGGGCGCCGACGTAGGTCAGGACGGGATGGCGCTCCTCGGGCGGGGTGGCCAGGATCGACATCTCGCGGATCCCGGTGACGGCCATCTCGAGCGTGCGCGGGATCGGGGTGGCGGACATCGCCAGCACGTCCACGTCGGTGCGCAGCGCCTTGAGGGTCTCCTTGTGCTCGACGCCGAAGCGCTGCTCCTCGTCGATGATCAGCAGGCCCAGGTCCTTGAACCGCACCTGCCCGGTGAGCAGACGGTGGGTCCCGATGACGATGTCGACGCTGCCGTCGGCGACGCCCTCGATGGTCTGCTGCGAATCCGCTGCGCTCTGGAAGCGCGAGAGGCCGCGCACGGTGACGGGGAAGCCCGTGTACCGCTCGGCGAAGGTGTCCAGATGCTGCTGAGCGAGCAGCGTGGTCGGAGCCAGCAGGGCGACCTGCTTGCCGTCCTGGACGGCCTTGAACGCCGCTCGCACCGCGATCTCCGTCTTGCCGTAGCCGACGTCACCGAGGATCAGACGGTCCATCGGGACGGTCTTCTGCATGTCGGACTTGACGTCCTCGATGGTGACCAGCTGATCGGGGGTCTCGACGAACTCGAAGGCGTCCTCGAGCTCACGCTGCCACGGCGTGTCCGGCCCGAAGGCATGGCCGGGGGCGGACTGCCGGGCCGAGTACAGGCGCACCAGCTCGTCGGCGATCTCCCGGATCGCCTTGCGGGCGCGGGACTTGGTCTTGGCCCAGTCCGAGCCGCCCATGCGGTTGACGCTGGGCTCCTCGCCGCCCACGTACTTCGTGACCTGGTCCAGCTGATCGCTGGGGACGTACAGCCGGTCGCCGGGCTGCCCCTTCTTCGAGGCCGCGTACTCGATGACCAGGTACTCGCGCGTGGTGCGCTTCGCCCCGGTGCCCACGGTGCGGCTGGTCATCTCCACGAATCGGCCCACCCCGTGATGGGCATGGACGACGTGGTCGCCGGGACGCAGCTGCAGCGGATCGACGACGTTGCGCCGCCGCGAGGGCATCTTGCGATCCTCGGCGCGACGCGCTCCGGACTTGCCGGTGAGGTCCCGCTCCGAGGCGAGGATCAGGCGCAGGTCATCGACGATGAGCCCGTCGGGGAACGGGCCGACGGTCACGACGGCCTCGCCGGGCGCGACATGGCCCTCGAGATCGTGGGAGAACACCGCCGGCATGCCCTCCGCGCGGAGGTTCTCCGTCACGTGCCGGGCACCTCCGGGGCCCACCATCGTGGCGACGACGCTCCACCCGTCCTGCCGTCGGCGCTCGAGATCCTTCGCCGCGTCGCCGGGCTTGCCGGAGTACCCGGGGTGGGTGTGGGAGGTGGAGGTGAGATCGAGATCGGGGTCGAGGCCGAAGGGGGCCAGGGTGAACCAGGCGCGGCCGCCCTCGCGGGCGTGGCCCTTGGCCTCCGAGAGCGGGACGAAGCTCGCATCGCCCACGTCGATCGGCAGGCCTCCCCCGGCGGCGGCGCTGGACCAGGCCGCGGCGAGGAACTCCTCGGTGGTCGCGACCAGCTCCTCCGCGCGCGAGCGGGTCTTCTCGGGATCCAGGACGAGGAAGCGGGCGTTCTCGGGCAGGACGTCGGCGACCTGCTCCATGCCGTCGACCAGCACGGGGCTGAGGGACTCCATGCCGTCGGCCGCGATCCCGTTCGCGATGCGCAGCAGCAGGTCACGGGCGCCGGGGAGCTCCTCGGCCATCGCCCGGGCGCGATCGCGCACCTGGGGGGTCAGCAGGATCTCGCGGCAGGGCGGGGCGTCGAGCCCTCCCGGCGCCGGGTCCAGCGAGCGCTGATCGGCGATCGAGAAGTACCGCACCTCGTCGATCTCGTCCCCGAAGAGATCCACGCGCAGCGGATGCGGCTCGGTGGGCGGGAAGACGTCGAGGATGCCTCCGCGCACGGCGAACTCCCCGCGCTTCTCGACCATGTCCACCCGCACGTAGGCGGCGTCGACGAGGTCGCGCACGATCTCGTCGAGGGGGTAGGTGTCCCCCACGTCCGCGCGCAGCGGGCGCAGATCGCCCAGACCCTTCGCGATCGGCTGGAGCAGCGAGCGCACGGGCATCAGCAGCACGTGGACGGGCGTCTCCGTCTCCGGGTGCGCGATGCGACGCAGGGTGGCCAGGCGCTTGGCCACCGTGTCAGCGCGCGGGGACAGCCGCTCGTGCGGCAGCGTCTCCCAGGCGGGAAGCTCGGCGACGTGGTCGGTGCCGATCAGGGCGGACAGCGCCGCCCGCAGGTCCTCGAGCGCCCTGGTGGTGGGGGTGACCACGATCAGCGGGCGCTCGGCGCTCGCCTCTCGCGCGAGGTCGGCGACGGCGAAGGGGAACAGACCGGTGGGCGCGACGATGCTGCCGTCCTCGCCGGAGCTCTCGCCGTCCTGGACGAGAGTGCGCAGGGCGGTCAGATCCCGACCAGCGGCCAGCTGGTCCAGCAGCGGGAGGAGCGGGTGCAGCGGGGTCTGCGTCGGGGCGGTGGCGGAGGTGGTGGTCATCGTGCCTCTCGGGAGTGGAATCGCTGCTGGGCCGCGGTGAGTCCCTCGAGGACCACGGACTCGACAGCATCTGCTGCGTCCGAGATCAGCAGGTCCAACGACCTGCGCTCGGTGGTGCTGAACGGGGCGAGCACATGGTCGGCCGTGTCCCGGCCTCCGACCGGACGGCCGACGCCGACCCGCACCCGCAGGTAGTCCTTGGTGCCCAGGGCCCTGGTGATGTCGCGCAGGCCGTTGTGGCCGCCCTCGCCGCCGCCGAGCTTGAGCCGTACGGCGTCGAACGGGATGTCGACCTCGTCATGGACCGCGACCACCCGCTCCGGAGGGACGTCGTAGTAGGCCGCGAGCGCCTTCACCGGGCCGCCGGAGATATTCATGTAGGTGGTCGTCTTGGCGAGGATGACACGCGCATCGGAGCCGGGAGTGCCCAGGCGTCCCTCCAGCACCACAGCCTGCGCGCGGCGCGCTGCGGCGAAGCGGCCGCCCGCGGCACCGGCGATGTGGTCCAGCACCATCTGACCGATGTTGTGCCGGGTCGCGGCGTACTTCGCCCCGGGATTGCCCAGCCCCACCACCAGGTACGGTCCGGCGCGGCGATCGCTCACGGTCATGGCCTGCTCCTCGCTGCAGCGTCGACGCCGGATCCGGGACTCGCTCCTGCCCGGTACGGCCTGATGGCCCGCGGCGCAGCACCTCGCGCGCCCGACAGGGCCTCGAACACAGTACCGGGGCGCCGCGCAGTGCGCGACGCCCCGGTGCTGAAGGTGTGAGCAATCGAGCGGGCGGTCCACGTCGCGGGGCGACGCAGGTCTCCGCTCGTGCGGGTCACTCCTCCTCGGCGGACTCCTCGGTGGGCTCGGCGCCCTCCTCGGCCTCCTCGGTCTCGTCGGTCTCCTCCTCCACGCGGGGCAGGGCGACGCTGGCGACGAGGATCTCCACGTCGGTGACGAGCTCGGTGCCCTCGGGCAGCGTGACATCGCCGGCGAAGACCTGGAAGCCGTCCTCGGAGCCGTCGACGTCGACATCGACCTGCTCGGGAACGTTCAGGGCGTCGACCAGGAGGGTCAGGTGCTGCAGGTCGACGTAGGCGTCGGCCGGGGCGACGGGCTCGCCGTGCAGGACGACGGGGATCTCGACCTCGACCTTCTCGCCCTTGCGGACGGTGATCAGGTCGAGGTGGTTCAGGTTGCGCTTGAGCGGGTGACGCTGGATCTCCTTGATCAGCGCCAGCTGCTTCTTGCCCTCGGGCAGCGCGAGCTCGAGCAGGGCGTTGGGGTTGCGCGCGATCAGCGCGGTCTCGTGGCCCGGGAGGGAGAGGTGGATCGGGGCCTCGCCGTGGCCGTACAGGACGGCCGGGACACGGCCCTCGACGCGCAGGCGGCGGGCAGCGCCCTTGCCGAAGTCCTCGCGCTGTTCGACGTTCAGCTTCTCAGCCATGGTGGTGCTCCTCGTGATGCGGTTGCTCGACGATGAGCGACGCCACGGGGCACAGGAGGAGTCCTCCCGTTCACCGCACCGCGTCGATCACGGAGGGGCCAGTGCCCGCTCCCTCGCCGAAGTGACCCGGTGAGATTAGCACGCAGCAGGCACCGTGGCCGCACGGACGTGACGCCCGTCGCCGCTGCGGCGGGAACGCGAAGGACCCGCCTCCCGGAGGAGGCGGGCCCTTCAGAAGGCACGAGCGCGCTGGAGGCTCCTCGGAGCTCTCAGACCTCACCGTCGAACAGGCTGGTGACGGACCCGTCGTCGAAGACGGCGCGGATGGCGCGGGCCAGCAGCGGCGCGATCGACAGCTGCGTGAGGCGGTCGAACTGCTTCTCCGGCGGCACCGGCAGCGTGTTCGTGCACACGACCTCGCGCACCGAGCTGGCCTTCAGGCGCTCGGTCGCGGGATCGGACAGGATCGGATGCGTGGTGGCGATCACGACGCTGGCCGCACCGTTGGCGATCAGGGCGTCCGACGCCTGCACGATGGTGCCGGCGGTGTCGATCATGTCGTCGACGAGGATGCAGGTCTTCCCGGTGACCTCGCCGATCACGCGCTTGGCGACGGCCTGGTTCGGGCGCTCGGGATCACGCGACTTGTGGATGAACGCGAGGTTCACGCCGCCGAGCTTCTTCGCCCACTGCTCAGCGACGCGGATGCGGCCGGCGTCGGGCGAGACCACGGCGATGTCCTCATCGCCGTACTTGTCCTGGATGTACTCCGCGAGGATCGGCAGCGCCATCAGGTGGTCGAGCGGGCGGTTGAAGTAGCCCTGCACCTGCGGAGCATGGAGGTCGACGGAGATCATGCGGTCCACGCCGGAGGTCTCGTAGAGATCCGCCATCAGACGGGCGGAGATCGGCTCGCGGCCGCGATGCTTCTTGTCCTGGCGGGCATAGGGGAAGCTCGGGGCCACGGCGGTGATCCGCTTGGCCGATGCGCGCTTGAGCGCATCGATCATGATCAGGTGCTCCATGACCCACGTGTTGATCGGCGCGGGGTGGGACTGCAGGACGAAGACATCGGTGCCGCGCACGGACTCGCCGTAGCGCACGTAGATCTCCCCGTTGGCGAAGTCCCAGGCGTCCATCGGGAGGATCTCGACGCCGAGCTCGTCGGCGACCTCCTGGGCGAGGACCGGGTGGGCCCTGCCGGAGGCGAGAACCAGGCGCTTCTCCCCCGTGGTGACGATTCCGCTCATCGCTGCTCGTGCTCCTTGTGCTCATCGGCGACTGGTGTGGCAGGCGCATCGGCAGCGGACCTGTCTGATGAGCCGAGTGCGGCACGTGCTGCCGCCTCGGCCGCGGTCCCCGCACGGCGTCGCAGGGTCCATCCTTCCATGTTCCGCTGCGAGACCGCGCTGACGGCCAGCGCGCCCGCGGGCACGTCCTTGCGCACCGTGGTCCCGGCACCGGTCGCCGCGCCGTCGCCGATGGTGACGGGGGCGACGAGCACGTTGTCCGAGCCGACGCGCACATGCCTGCCGACCGTGGTGCGGTGCTTCTCGACGCCGTCGTAGTTGGCGAAGATCGTGGCCGCGCCGATGTTCGTGCCCTCGCCGATCTCGGCATCGCCCACATAGCTGAGGTGAGGGACCTTGGCGTCCTCGCCGATCGTGGCGTTCTTGGTCTCGACGAAACCGCCGATCTTGCCCTTCGCGCCGAGGTCCGTGCCGGGCCGCAGGTAGGAGAAGGGGCCGACGGAGGCATGCGCGCCGATCACGGCGAGGACCGTGTGCGAGCGCACCACCTCGGCGCCCTCGGCGACCTCGGTGTCGCGCAGCGTGGAGTCAGGGCCGACGAGGGCCTGCTCGCCGATGTCGGTCGCGCCGAGGAGCTGCACGCCCGGGAGGATGGTCGCGTCCTGGCCGATCGACACCTCCGCATCGATCCAGGTGGTCGAGGGATCGACGATCGTGACCCCGGCGCGCATGTGGCGCTCGAGGGTGCGACGGTTCATCTCGGCGCCGAGCTGGGCGAGCTGGACACGGTCGTTGACGCCCTCGACCATCATCACGTCGTCGGTGACGAGGGCGTGCACGGAGCGGCCGTCGGTGCGCGCGATGGAGAGCACGTCGGTGAGGTACATCTCGCCCTGGGCGTTGTCGGTCCCGATGCGGGCCAGCGCATCGCGCAGCACGGCGAGGTCGAAGGCGTAGATGCCAGAGTTGATCTCGTCGATCCCGCGCTGCGCCTCGGTGGCGTCCTTGTGCTCGACGATGCCGAGCACCTCGGAGCCGTCCGGGCTGCGCAGGATGCGGCCGTAGCCCGTGGGGTCGGCCACGCGCGCGGTGAGCACGGTCGCGGCCGCCCCGGCGCTCTCATGCGCCCCGACCAGCTCGCGCAGGGTGGCAGGGTCCAGCAGCGGCACATCGCCGTAGGTCACCAGGACCGTTCCCTCGGAGGCGGAGACCTGCTCGAGGCCGCACTGCACGGCGCGGCCGGTGCCGGGGACCTCGTCCTGGTCGGCGACGGAGACCTCGGAGGCGTGCTCGGCGAGATGCTCGGCGACCAGGTCGCGCTCATGGCGCAGGACGACCACGAGCTCGGAGGGACTGGTCCCCTCCGCGGCGGTGACCGCGTGGACGAGGAGCGACCTGCCCCCGATCTCATGCAGGACCTTCGGTGTGCGGGACTTCATGCGAGTCCCGGCACCGGCGGCCAGAACGATGACAGCGACGGGTGCGGGGGAATCCACGTCGGCAGCTCCTCGGAATCGACGGGTGGTGTGCGGCGGCATCGTCGCCAGGACGATGGTCGTTCCGCCATCAGGACTCGAACCTGAAACTTCAGAACCAAAATCTGAGGTGTTGCCGATTACACCATGGCGGACCGTGCTGCAGGGAGCCGGGGCCCTCGGCGCAGCGCCCGCCGCGGAGCATGCGGACGTGAGGGACCGGCGCCGTGAGCGCGGGACCGATCCTATCCTCCGGAACGTCCTGTCCGGGCCGCTGCCAGCGACGCCCCGGGGTGCTCCTGGCCACGCCTGTGCGACACTCTCGCCATGGCGGAGAAGGGTGCTTCCCGAGGTCGGTCGACCCGGATGACAGGGCGCGAGCGGCGCGAGCAGCTCGTGGCGGTGGGCCGACAGGTCTTCGCCGAGAAGGGCTTCGACATGTCCAGCGTCGAGGAGATCGCCGCCCGCGCGACGGTCTCCAAGCCGATCGTCTACGAGCACTTCGGGGGCAAGGAGGGCCTGTACGCGGTGGTCGTGGACCGCGAGGTGAGCACTCTCCTGGCGGATCTCGAGCGCTCCCTCAGCGATCAGCGCGCCCATCCCCGTCTGCTCATGGAGCGGGCCGCGCTGGCCTTCCTGTCCTACATCGACGAGAACGAGGCCGGCTTCCGGATCCTCGTGCGCGACTCCCCCGTGAGCCAGGCCGGCGGCACGTTCTCCTCGCTGCTGACCGACGTCGCCCGACGGGTCGAGGACATCCTCGCCGCGCAGCTGAAGATGCACAGCTACCCCACGCGTGACGCCACGCTGTACGCGCAGATGCTCGTCGGCATGGTGGCGTACACCGGTCAGTGGTGGGTCGAGACCCGCACTCCGACCAAGGAGGTCGTCGCCGCGCGGATGGTGAACCTCTCCTGGTACGGACTGGTCGCTCTCCAGAAGGAGCCGACGCTCCGCCAGGACGCCCGCGGCTGATCCGGTGCGGGCGTCCTGGCGGAGCGTCTGATCCGATGCGCTCTTCCGGTGCGCTCTTCCGGGAACGACGCCCGGGGCCCGCAGGTCCCCTTCGCTCTCCACCGCTCTCCGCCGCTCCAGACCGTGGCACGCACCACCCGGGGCCGGGGCATCCTGTCTGTCCGATCGTCCCGACCCTAGACTCGGCCCATGCCCACGACTGCTGATGACGCCGCCGCGCCGTGCCTCGACGAGGTCGACCGGATCATCCAGGGCTGGGAACGGGCGCGCTCGGACCTCGACATCGAACCGCTAGCCGTGTTCTCCCGCATCTCGCGACTGGCCCGCTACCTCGAGACCGCACGCCGCGAGTCCTTCGCCGCCGCCGGTCTCGAAGGCTGGGAGTTCGACATGCTCTCCGCCCTTCGGCGCAGCGGCGACGACGCCCTCTCCCCCGGTGCGCTCATGCATCAGACCCTCGTGACCAGCGGCACCATGACCACGCGCATCGACAAGCTCGTCGCCCGGGGCCTGGTCAGCAAGAACCGCAGCCCGCGCGACGGCCGCGCCGTCGAGGTGCGCCTGCAGCCCGACGGGGTCTCCCGGGTCGACACGGCGATGGAGAGCCTGCTCTCCGCGGAGCGCCGGCTGCTGCAGCCGCTCAGCGCGCAGGGCCAGTCCGCCCTCGCCAGCACGCTGCGCTCGCTGCTGCTGACCTTCGAGGCGGACGAGTCGTGAGCCCGCTGATCGCTTCGGCGTCCGCTCTCGCGCCGGACCGTGCAGTATCCGTGGGCGCCACGCGTGCGACCTCGAGGCCGTCGGCCTGTCGCCGCCCGCGCTCTATCCCTCCTGATCTCCCGCCGCCCGTGCTCTAGCTGGTCGAGCTGGTCAGGCAGGTCGAGCTGGTCGGGCAGGTCGGGCTTCTCGCGCTGCTCTCGGGACCGTGCTCCCGCGGCGCCAGCCGTTCGGCCCGCCGGCTCTCCGGCCCACCAGCTTTCCGGCCCGCCAGCTTTCCGGCTCGTCGGCTCCCAGGCCCGCCGCCTCTCCGGACCGCCAGCCCACCGGCTCTCCACCACGTCGGCTCCGCTCCATCTGTGAAGGACGCACCACCCCATGGCTCATATGCTCGGCACCCAGTCCCTCCACGTCTCCCTCCCTGATCGCGTGCTGCTCGACGACGTCACGATCGGGATCGACGAGGGGGACCGCATCGGCGTCGTCGGACGCAACGGCGACGGCAAGTCGACGCTGCTGCGGATGCTCTCCCGGAGGCAGGGTCCCGATTCCGGGCGCGTCACGGTGCGCGGCGACGTGCGCGTCGGCGTGCTGGACCAGCAGGACGACGCCACGGCGAACACGACCGTGCGCGAGCGCGTGGTCGGCGACCGCCCCGAATACGAGTGGGCCTCCGATCCCCGCATCCGAGACGTCCTGGCCGGCCTCCTGGACGAGGTCGACCTCGAGTCGAACCTCGCCGATCTCTCCGGCGGGCAGCTGCGCCGCGTGCACCTCGCCGAGCTCCTGGTGGGTGACTGGGACGTGCTGCTGCTGGACGAACCCACCAACCATCTCGACGTCGAGGGCATCGCCTGGCTGGCCGAGCACCTGCGTCGCCGCTGGAGCGGACGGGACGGCGGCCTCGTGGTCGTCACCCACGACCGCTGGTTCCTCGATGCCGTGTGCACTCGCATGTGGGAGGTGCATGACGGGATGGTCGAGCCGTTCGAGGGCGGCTACGCCGCCTATGTGCTGCAGCGCGTGGAGCGCGACCGCCAGGCCGCGACGATCGAGTCCAAGCGACAGAACCTCATGCGCAAGGAGCTCGCCTGGCTGCGCCGGGGCGCTCCCGCCCGCACGTCGAAGCCCAAGTTCCGGATCGACGCGGCCAATGAGCTGATCTCCGGCGAACCGCCCGTGCGCGACACGGTGGAGCTGACGCAGCTCGCGACCTCGCGACTGGGCAGGGACGTGCTCGACGTGCTGGACGTGGACGCGGGCTACGGCGACGTCCGCGTGCTGAACGACGTGACGCTCCACATCGGCCCCGCAGACCGGATCGGCGTCCTCGGCCCCAACGGCGCCGGCAAGTCGACACTGCTCGCCCTGTTCACCGGCGACCTCGAACCGCAGGCCGGTCGCGTCAAGCGGGGCAAGACGGTCACGGTCCGTCAGGTCACGCAGCGGCTCGAGGGCCTGCAGGACCATCTGGACTCCCGGGTCAGCGATGTGGTGGGCAGGTACCGCACCACGTTCAAGGCAGGGAAGGACGAAGTCTCCCCCGGGCAGCTGCTGGAGCGCCTCGGCTTCACCGCTGCACACCAGAAGGTCCTCGTCAAGGCACTCTCCGGTGGTCAGCAGCGGCGGCTGGACCTGCTGCTCACGCTCCTCGAGGAGCCGAACGTGCTGGTCCTGGACGAGCCGACGAACGACATGGACACCGACATGCTCGCGGCCATGGAGGATCTGCTGGACACCTGGCCCGGCCCGCTGATCGTGGTCTCCCACGACCGGTACCTGCTCGAGCGCATCACGGATATCCAGTACGCGGTGCTCGACGGGACCGTTCGGCACGTGCCCGGTGGCGTGGAGCAGTACCTGAAGCTGCGGTCCGAGTCCGAGGCGACGACAGCCGGTCAGGCCAGCCGGGCGTCCGGCTTCGCGCCGGCCAAGGGCTCCTCATCGAGTCAGGAGTCCTCCGGCGGAGCTGCCGGAGCTGCCGGAGCTGCCGGCTCTGAGGGGTCCGACGGATCGGCGGCGTCGGGAGCGTCGGCCGGAATCTCCGGTGCGCAGGCCCATGCCGCTCGCAAGGAGTTGAGCGCGGCCGAGCGTCGCATGGAGAAGCTCACCGGGCAGACCAAGAAGCTGCACGAGAAGCTCGCGGCTCACGACCAGTCGGACTACCAGGGGCTGCAGTCGATCACCGATGAGCTGCGTGACATCGAATTGGAGATCGAGACGCTCGAGGAGCGGTGGCTGGAGCTCTCCGAGATCATCGGCTGAGCGGCCTCAGCCGTCGACCGACCGCCATCGGCCCGCTTCGAGCGCAGCGGCGGCGTCGAACACGTAGTCACAGCGAGCTTGGAGCGTGAGCCGCTGTCGATTCAGCGAGTCACGGCGGTGGTGAGCGGTGAAACCGGCCAGCGCGATTCGATGCAGTCCGCGATGGGTGCTGGCATGCGATGAGGGCTCCGGTGCCTCGCGCTCCCACTTCCGGGCGACGTCATCGAGGGTCCGCGCTGTCCACCCCTCCAGGAAGTCTCCGTCGTGCGTCGGGACCTCCGCGACGGGACGCTGCTCCACGTCGCGCTGCTCCGCGTCGTCATTTCGGGATGGCGACGCACTGGTGCCCTGATCAGCGTGAGGGTTCCGGCCGCGGAGGGTCCGCCAGGCAGTGCCGACGGGGTCGAAGTTGGTGCCTCTCCTCCGGGCCTTCTGGCCATAACGTGTCGTCCACTCCACGGCGCGTCGTGTCCCGTCGGCGTCGCGCACGACTCGAGCCCGGACACCGGCCTCTTCCTTCTGATTGTCCAGGGCGCAAAGGCCGTTCCCGTTGTCCACCGAGGTGGAGCCACCCTCTGCATACGGCGTGATGTGGTCGTTCTGACGGATCGGGGCATCGCAGTAGGGCGCTCGACAGGTGAGGTGGCTCCATCGGAGGAATCTCGACAGCGCTGGAGGAAACGCTCGGGAGCGGGATTCGACTGCGACGAGCTGACCGTCCTCGGGATCGATGTACAGATTCCGCAGGGCGAGCCGGAGGTCGGGATCGTCATCACCGGTGCCCATCGCGCACCGCATCTCCTCGCGGATGTGCTCATAGGGGACGGGCCCGAGGCCCTCGATGACGGCAGGGTCCGCGTGCGCCGGAGCGAAGAGCGAGCGATCCGTGATGATCACTCCGATCTCCATGGTGGTGGGCGCATCGCCGGTGCCGCGCCCGATCAGGGTGTCCGCGAACAGATCGGCCATGATCTGGCTGTGCCCGCGACGATCCCCGTGCGCACGAGCCTTCTCGGCGGCGAGCGAGAGACCCTTGCGGATCCTGGCCCCGTCGAGCGCTGTGAGCGTCGCGGTCACGCGGCTCATCCCGTTCTCCGACCTGCGCACGGTGACGCCCCGGCTCTGCGTGGCGCGCACATGACGGGCGGCTGCACCGTCCGGGTCGAGAGTCTGCATGATCTTCTCCGCCTCACTCCCCCATTCCTGCACGCCGCAGCCCTCGAGGTACGGCAGGTGCTCGGTGAGCACGTCGTCGACCTGGGTGCGCAGGCGCGGGGAGGCCGGGCCGACGACGCGGCCGACGCGGTGCGCGGCCGCCGGGGACACCTTGCCGCCAGCGAGAGCAGAGAGCATCCCGGGCATCGACTGCACGAGACGTCGCGAGCTCGACATGCTCTGACCTGCTGCTGCCGGTGCGGCATGCAGAGCGAAAGCGGCCTCGGCGCGCGCCGTCCTCAGAGCGACTCGTGGCTTCGCGCCACGAGCGAGGCAATCCTCCTTCGTGGCAGTCTCGAGTCGGAGCAGCGCTCGCGCCTGCACCGCGGCTATCGCTGCGGAGATCCCGTTCAGGCCGGCGAGGAGTTCGATCGTGTCCGAGGTCGAGAGATGCGCCAGGGATTCCGCCCCGTCAGCGCCGAGACTGGCGAGAACTGACCTCGCCGCCGACAGGTCGACATCGCCGAGCCGGAGCTCGCCCTCCCCCGCCACGATCGCGATGCCTCGCCGGGCGGCCGTCTCGCCACCGCCCTCGGCGGGCACCAGCGCCGAGTCCGGCGAGGACGAGGACGAGGACGAGGACGAGGACGAGGACGAGGACGAGGAGGAGGAGGAGGAGGAGGAGGAGGAGGACGCACCCGCGCCCTCGAAGGAACCTCCGTCGGCTCCCTCGTCTCCCCGCATCTCACCTGCCGCACCCTGATCCATACCCACCATTATCGCACGCACATTCGAGTTACCGTAGGGTTATTCCGGAATCTCCGCACGTACGACCGGAAACGTGGACACCAATGTGGACAAAAAGGTCCTGTGGAGGAAAGGTCAGAGGTCTGCCGATCCGCATTGCGGCCCACACAGGAGCGTCACGGCACGGCGGAGCGCACCCTCGACGACACCACCTTGAGAGCACCGCAGGAGCAGTCGCTGCTGCATCGCAAACACAGTACCTGGGCAGTCGATGCAGCATAAAGGCAGCCCAGGCAGGCGCGCCAGGCGCACCAGATACTGCCGATGCTGCAGGTGAGGCTGGCACAGGAACGTTCCGGGCAAGGATGCCGCACAGGCGCGGACCGACCCCTCATGGCGCGCCTCTGTCGATCTACACACAAACGCACACAAGGTACATGCAGCGCCGCTGTCCACGTCGGCTGCCGTGCACGGCCAGCACTACCTACCCGCGCCGTCCGCATTGCCGCACTACCTCACCGCACGCCCGACGCCATCGACATGAAATACGTCGGAATACCTCGGTCCCCGTATCCAGTCAACTATCCACCGAGAATTGTGGATCGTCCCGCAACGAGGCGCATCCGATCTTCCGAACCGGCATTCTCGACCTGCGGCCCCAGGAGCGGAAGCCTGATGACACCAGGACCCAGGCGTCAGGACTCAGGACCCAGGCGTCAGGACTCAGAGCTCAGAGCTCAGAGCTCAGAGCTCAGGACTCTTCGAGGATGCTCGCGCCGGGGGCGGATCCGCGGGCCACGAGGTAGGACTCCACGAGCTGCTCCTGGCGCATCCGCGCACCGATCTCATGAGCGTGCTGGTCGTCCTCGACGAGGGCGGCGACGGTCGGCCCGGACCCGGAGACTATGGCTCCGAAGGCCCCCGACCGCTCTGCGAGCTCCACGACGGGCTCGAGCCGGGGGTCCAGCGCGAACGCGGCGGCCTGCAGGTCGTTGTGGAGCGTCTCCCCCAGCATCGCCGCACCGCCAGAGCTCAGTGCCTGGAACTGCAGCTCCTCGATCTCGGGTTGCTCCGGCAGGGCGCGGCCCACCGCACGTGCGATCTCGTCGTGCCGGCGATACACCTCAGGGGTGGACAGGTGACCGCCGGGGAACGCCAGCAGCCAGGTCCACTCGCCATGCGTGAGCACGGTGGTGAGGTCGGCTCCGGTCCCGCGGCCGAGGGCGGTGTGCCCGAGCGTCGAGAAGGGGACGTCGGCACCGAGGCGGGCACCGAGGGTGCGCAGCTCGCCCGGCGCCAGGTCGAGCCCCCATAACCTGTCCAGGGCGACCAGGACTGCCGCAGCGTCGGCCGATCCCCCGCCCATACCGCCGGCCACCGGCACCTGCTTGTGGACATGGAGAGCGGCACCCTCGGTCACGCCGTACTCGGTGCGGAGCATCTCCGCCGCACGCAGAGCGAGATTCGTGCCGTCCAGCGGGATCTCGCCCGGCACGTCGGAGTCGACCTGGAGGGTCAGCGCCGAGCCTGCGCCCTCGAGCCGGGTCGCGGTCACCGTCTCGTAGACGTCCACGGCCTGGAAGACGGTGGCGAGGCGGTGGTACCCGCGTTCGTCCACGGCTCCGACCACCAGGGACAGGTTGATCTTGCCGGGGGCGCGCACCACGACGCGGCCGAGGCCCTCCACCATCAGGTGATCTCTCCGCTCGCCCGGGCGATCGCCCGGAACTGCTCGATCTCCAGGGTCTCGCCTCGCGCGGTCGGGTCGACACCGGCGGCGCGCAGGATCCGCTCGGAGCGGTCCGCGCTCCCGGCCCAGGCGGCCAGAGCGGCACGCAGCGTCTTGCGGCGCTGGGCGAAGGCGGCGTCGACCACCGCGAACACCTGGTCCCGTTCAGCGGGCGTGCCCAGGGGCTCGTCATGGCGGATCAGCTCGACCAGAGCGGAGTCGACATTGGGCACCGGCCAGAAGATCTGTCGGGAGATGCGGCCGGCGTGCACGGCCCGGCCGTACCAGGCGGTCTTGACGCTGGGGCCCCCGTAGATGCGGCTGCCCGGTCCGGCGGTGAGCCGGTCCACGACCTCGGACTGCACCATCACCAAGGCGGTGCGGACGGAGTCGAAGCGCTCGAGGACGGTCAGCAGGATCGGGGTGGCGACGTTGTACGGGAGGTTCGCGACCAGGGCGGTCGGCGCCTGCCCGCTCGGCGGCGAGGGCAGCTCCCGGACCTGCAGCGCGTCCGCATGGACGAGACGATGGCGGGAGTCGTCCACGCCGCGTGCGCGCAGCGTCATCGGGAGCAGCTCGGCGAGTCCGCGGTCCAGCTCGATCGCGGCCACATCGGCTCCGGCCTCGAGCAGTCCGAGGGTCAGGGAGCCGAGACCGGGCCCGACCTCGAGCACGGCCTGGCCCGGGGTGATCCCCGCGCGGCCGACGATCGTGCGGACCGTGTTGGGATCCATGACGAAGTTCTGCCCGCGCTGCTTCGAGGGCCGGATGCCCGCCGCCGCGGCCAGTTCGCGGATATCGCGTCCGGTCAGCAGCAGCCCGCTCTCGGACCCAGTCTCGGATCCGGCCCCGCTCGCGGGCCCGGGCACCTGCCCGCTCATGCCGCCACCGCTTCCGGCCACCCGTAGACCTGCTGGGTGGTGGCGCGGATCGTGCGGCATGCCTGCTCCAGCTCGGTGCCGGTGACGTCGGCGATCGTCGCCATGGTCAGCGGGATCAGGTACGACGAGTTCGGGCGCCCGCGGTGCGGGACCGGGGTCAGGAACGGCGCGTCGGTCTCGACCATGACCTGACCGAGGCCCACCTCGGCCAGGGCCTCGCGGAGGTATCCGGCGTTCTTGAAGGTCACGTTGCCGGCGAAGGAGAGGTAGTAGCCGCGATCAGCGCAGGCACGAGCGAACTCCGCGTCGCCCGAGAAGCAGTGGAAGACAGTGCGCTCCGGCGCCCCGTCGGCCTCGAGCACGTCGAGCACGTCGCGATGGGCATCGCGGTCATGGATCTGCATCGGCAGACCCAGCTCCTTGGCCAGGGCGATGTGCGCGCGGAACGCGTCGATCTGGGCTGTGCGCGCCGTCTCGTCGTCCCTCGACGTGCGGAACCAGTCCAGTCCGGTCTCGCCCACCACGACCATGCCGGGGCCGCGCAGGAGGGTGGAGACCTCGGCGATCGCCTCGTCGAGGCCGATCAGCGGGCTGCCCTCATGATCGGCGCCGCGCGCATGCAGGGCCGCCTCATTCGGGTGGACGGCGACGCCGCCGCGAAGGGACGGCGGGCAGGACTCCGAGGCGAGCAGCTCGGCGGTCCAGCGCACGGCCTCCACGTCCGAGCCGATCGTGATCTGTGCATCGACACCCACCGCCGCGGCGCGCGCGACGTGGTCGTGCACGTTGAGCGCCTGGTCGCCGTCGGCGAAGTCGAGATGGCAGTGGTTGTCGATCACCGGGAACGGCAGCGGCTCGGGTTGCGGCGGCCACGAGCGGTCTCGAGACCTGCCTCGCGGGTCGATGTCCTCGCGGCTGCGCACCGGGGGCGGCGCGGCCGGGGTCGGAGCGGATCCGGCGCCAGGGCGGGACTCGGTCTCAGGCGATGACGGCATGCGACCATGGTAGAAGGATCAGGCGGGCCGGCCGTCCACCGGCCGTCCACCGGGCGCCTGCGCGGGACGAGGCCCGACGACGGATCAGGATCCCCGTCGGCACGGCCGACGGGTGGTGACGGCCTGCCGACGCTCTGGCCACTCCACATCGATGTGCGGTGGGATACGTCACGAGCCTCCAGGAGGACGCGAACTGAGCCTGTGTGACAAGATGGGTCGTCGTTGTGCGTCCCATCGTGCACCCGAGCGCCCCGATTTCAGCAGGACCGGGTTCGGGTCGCTGCTCGGGACGGACGCCAACGCCAGTTCATCTCCGGACCGTCAAGGAGCGTCCTCATGGCAGTGCCCAAGTTCAAGATGTCCCGCGCTCGTACGCACTCCCGTCGCTCGCAGTGGAAGGCGAACAACGCCGACCTCGTGCAGGTGACGGTCCGTGGCCGTACCGCGTCCGTCCCGCGTCGCCTGGCCAAGGCCTACCAGCGCGGTCTCCTCGAGATCGAGGACTGATCCTCCTCGGGTCCTCCGACCCGCTGCTGATCGTCGACGAAGCCCCTGGCACTCGGTGCCGGGGGCTTCGTGCTGCCCGAAGGCCGCCAAGGTCAGCGCTGCCGAGCCAGTCACTCAGCGCTTCCGGCTCAGCGCCAGATCGTAGAGCTCGCTCGCACTGATGCCGTCGTGCGCCTTGGCCACGTCCTTGGTGACGTCCTTGAGGCGCTCCCCCGCCGCGACGCGGGCCAGGACCTGCTCGACCAGGTCCTCGGCGCTCGCAGCCACCGGTTCCGCACCGGAGACCACGATCACGACCTCGCCGAGCACCTCGGTCTCCCGGGCCCTCTCGGCGAGCTCCCCGAGGGTGCCCCGCACGATCTCCTCATAGGTCTTGGTCAGCTCGCGCGCGAGCGCAGCCGGCCGCTGCGGCCCGAACGCCTCGGCCATCGAGGCGAGGGTGGCGGCCGTGCGGCGAGGCGACTCGAAGAACACCATCGTGCGCTGCTCGGCGGCGAGGGGCTCGAGCGCGCTGGTGCGTCGACCCTCGCGGCGCGGTGGGAAGCCCTCGAAGGTGAAGCGGTCAGGGGCGATCCCCGACGCCGCGAGCGCCGTGAGCACCGCGGAGGGGCCAGGGATGACGGTGACCCGGACGCCGGCGTCGGCCGCGGCGCGCACGGCGCGGAAACCGGGATCGGAGACCACAGGCATGCCGGCATCGGTGACGATCAGGACCCGGTCCCCGGCCGCGAGGGCGTCGAGCAGGACGCTCGTGCGCTCGGCCTCGTTGTGCTCGTGGTACGAAAGGATCCTTCCGGTGGTCTCCACCTCGAGGGCGCCGACGAGCCGTGCCAGCCGTCGCGTGTCCTCGGCGGCGATCAGGTCGGCCTGCTCGAGCGCGCGCATGAGGCGCACGGAGGCGTCCAGCGGGTTGCCGATGGGGGTCGCGGCGAGGGTGAGGACTCCGGGTTCGAGCATCCGGCCATGCTAGTCGTCGTCAGTCGTCGTGAGTCATCGCCAGTCATCGCCAGTCATCGCCAGTCATCGCCGGTCATCCCGCTCGTCGGTCGTCGGTGCGCCGCGCGCAGTCCGGGGTTCGGGGCGGAGGAGACGGATGTCCTAGCATGTGCGGGTGCACACGGAGGAGGTCGCGACCCATCGCGCAGACGTCGAGGGAGAGCCCGATGAGCTGCTCGCCTCCTACCGTCGCCGGCTGAAGACGTTCGATCTCCCCGTCTCGCGCGTGGCCTGGGCCGGTGCGATGGCCCTGTTCGGGCTCGCGCTCGTGCTGCGGCTGTGGGGCCTGGGCACCGTGGACGAGCTGATCTTCGACGAGACGTACTACGTCAAGGACGGCTACGCCCTCACCCAGGAGGGCGTCGAGATGTCCTGGCCCGACGAGCACGACGCCGTGTTCGAGTCCGGCGACGTGGACACCTACGAGGACACCGGCTCGTACGTGGTCCATCCGCCGCTGGGCAAGTGGCTGATCGGCCTCGGCATGTCGCTGATGGGGCCCGACTCCCCCGCCGGCTGGCGGATCTCGAGCGCGCTGATGGGCTCGGCCGCAGTGCTCATGCTGACCTTCATCGGCCGCAGGCTGTTCCGCTCGACCACCGTCGGCCTGATCGCCGGGCTGCTGCTCGCGATCGACGGCATGCACATCGTCCACTCCCGCACGAGCCTGCTGGACCCGTTCCTGATGTTCTTCGCGCTGGCCGCGTTCGGAGCACTGCTCATCGATCGCGACCGATTCCGCGAACGGCTCGCCCGGGAGACCGCCCGCCTGCACGCGAGCGCCGCGCTCGCGCCGACCCTCGGGATCTCCGGGGGCCTGCGCCCCTGGCGTCTCGCCGCCGGGGTGCTGCTCGGGATGGCCTGCTCGGTGAAGTGGTCCGGGCTGTACATGATCGCGGTGTTCGGCATCATGACGGTGCTGTGGGACTGGTGGGCACGACGCACGATCGCCCAGCGCCGCTGGCTGCTGGGCGGCCTGGTCAAGGATGCGATCCCCGCTTTCTTCGCGACCGTGGGCACCGCGGTGGTGGTCTACGTGCTGTCATGGTCGGGGTGGTTCGCCTCTTCGGTGGGCTACAACCGGCACCTGGCCGAGCGCGACGGAGCGGGCACGGGCAACGGGGTCATCGACTCGCTGGTCTCGCTGTGGCTGTACCACCGCCAGGCGTACGACTTCCATGTCGGACTGGACTCCGAGCACCCCTATCAGGCGAACCCGTTGGGCTGGCCGCTGATGCTGCGGCCCACCAACTTCTACTACCGCTCCTACGAGTACGGGGAGAACGGCTGCGAGGTCGCCAAGTGCGCCTCGCACATCCTGGACGTGGGCAACCCGCTGATCTGGTGGCTGGGCAGCATCGCCGTGATCGTCACCCTGCTCCTGGCGATCCTGCGCTTCGACGGCCGGGCCTGGGCCGCGCTGGCCGGCATCATCGGCGGCTACCTGCCGTGGCTGCTCTACATGGACCGCACGATCTTCACCTTCTATGCCGTCGTGTTCGAGCCCTGGCTGATCCTGTGCCTCGCCTACGTGCTCGGGCTGGTGATCGGACCCCGCGGCGCCGACTCGGAGCGCCGTCTGGCGGGCGGGCTCTTCGCCGGCTCGCTGCTCGTGCTCATCGTGCTGGTCTCGGCCTTCTTCTGGCCGCTGTGGACCGGCGAGGTCATCGATCTGGAGCAGTGGCGCTACCGGATGTGGCTGCCCGGCTGGACCTGATCCCCTGGTGCGCTCCCCCCCCCCCCCCCCCCC